>JAEZDP010000064.1 GCA_023418055.1 Acidobacteriota bacterium | reverse complement strand
CCACCAGCGCCCGCGCTGCGTAAGCGACTGCCCATCGTGCCGGGGCGACGTGGACCGCCCACGTCCGCTCCCGGCCGGGTCGTGCCCTAGCGCGCGCTGAGGTCGCGCACCCAGATGTCCTTGAACTTCATGTTGCCCTCGCCGCCCGAGTGCAACTGCAGGGCGATGGCCCCGTCGAACGACTTCGGCGACGGATCGGTGAAGTCGACCATCACCACGCCGTTGAGCCGCGAGATGTAGCGGTTGCCACGCACCTCGAGGATGTACTCGTTCCAGTCGGTGGGGCGCACCACGGCTTCGAGTTCCGGCGCCGGCCACACGATCCACCCGCGCCCGTCGCCATAGAGGCCGCCCGTGTGGCGCATCATGACGCAGTCCACCTCGAACTGCAGGCCCTGGCTCACGTCGGCCGTGCCGGGCTTGAAGTCGGTGTGGAAGAACACGCCGCTGTTGCCCGTCCCCTCACACTTGAAACGCAGCGCCAGCACGAAGTCCTTGTACGACTTCTCGGTCTTGAGGTAGCCGTAGCCCTTGGTGACCGCCTCGCCGTGCAGTTCGCCGTTGGCGACCGTCCACTGCTCCTTGCCGACGTTCACCCAGCCGGCCAGGTCCTTTCCGTTGAAGAGTTGGACCCAGTCCTCGCCGCCATGGCGGGGACGTTCGGCCCGCTGAGCGGAGGCCGGATCGGCAGAAGCGAGGGCGATGAGCGCGACGAGGGAGAGGGATTGGAGGATTCGCATGGGCACAGAGTGTAGTGCATCGCTCACCCCGGCGTTACCATGTCGCGGTACGTGGTTGCGACCTTCATCGTCTACGACGAACTCGACCGCTGCCCCTATCTGGTGGGCAACGTGGCACGGCTGCCGCTGCGGGTGCCCGCCCGCCCGCTGACGCCCGCCGAGGTGGATGGCGCGCTCGAGGCCGGCGACCGTCGGCAGGGGGTGTTCCTCTATCGGCCGATGTGCCCGGCCTGCCGTGCATGCGAGGCCATTCGCTTGCCGGTGCTCGACTTCCGTCCGTCGGCCACGCACCGCCGCATCCTTCGTCGCGGCGACGCGGTCTTCCGGCTGGAGGTCGGCACGCCGACGGCCGATCTCGCCAGGGCGTCGCTGTACATGCGGCACAAGTGGGGCCGGGGCCTGACGACCGACGACGACACCGACGACACGCCGGACGTGGACACTTACGCGGCGTTTCTGGTGGAGACCTGCTGCCCGTCGCTTGAGTTCACGCTGTGGCACGGCGATCGTCTGGTGGCCGTGGCGGTGGCCGACCGCGGCGTCGACGCGTTGTCTGCGGTCTATTGCTGCTTCGACCCGGACTATGCCAGCTACAGCCCCGGCACCTACGTGATCCTGAAGCAGTGGCAGTACTGCCTGACGGAGCGGATGTCGCACCTGTATCTCGGGCTGTACGTCGAGCGATCGCGGCATCTGGCGTACAAGGCGCTCTTCCTGCCACACGAGCGCCGCATCGACGGCACCTGGCAGCGCTTCGAGAAGGCCTCCCCGCCGCCGGGCCGCTGACGACCGCGCGGCGCGCGCCTCACATTCAGCGTCGCTGCAGCAGGGCCTCTGCGTCCCCGCGCCGCATCACACGATAGGCTGGCGCGTAGGCGGCGGCGTAGGCCTCGCTGTGATGCACGGCCGGATAGCCCGCGGGCCGGGTCACCGCCTCGAGCCGCTCCCATGCCGTGCGCGTCAGGTGACCCTGCGGGCGTTCGCGGAGGCGGTCACCGAGCGCCTGCCACGCGTAGGTGAAGCCTGACGCGTCCAGCTGCACGGCCTGGGCGGCAGCCAGGAAGGCGGCGAGGACGGCGTCTTCCGGGACGCCCTGCGCCTTTGCGGGACGCAGGTGCAGCCGCACGAGTGCGCCGTCGTGGCGCAGCCACTCGATCGCGGGCTCCTCCGGAGCCGGACCGTCGGCGGGCAGGCGCGCCCACTCGCGTGCCAGATAGGCGCGCGCGCTGGACGGGTCGGGTGCGGCGTGCTCACCGCCGCGCGTCGCCTGGAAGAGGAACTTGTAGGCGTCCTCGATGTGCGCGTCTGGCCGTGCGGCCAGGGCGTCGAGCGCATGCGCGACCAGGGGCTGTGACTCGCCGAGCCGTGGAACAGATCTCTGTGCGGACATGGCGTCAGGTGCGGCCTCTGCGGACACATCAGGTCCTGCCGCGCACGCGCCCACGGCGCCCGCTCCCAGCAGGTGCGCGCAGAGCGCTGCGGCAGGCACGAGCAACGTCATGCGGCGGGCCATGCATGCTATACTCTCGCGGTTGACCACCATGCGCCAGCGGCGCCGTGTGGTCGCCTTCCTGCGCCGACGTAGCTCAGTTGGTAGAGCAGCTGATTCGTAATCAGCAGGTCGCCGGTTCGAGTCCGGCCGTCGGCTCCACAGACCTCGCCGCTCCGGCGCTCTTCTTCGCTGCCTCTCGCTCCCTGCATGTCCGTCGCGTTGCACGATCTGCGTGAGGGGCTTCGGTTGGTGCCCGTCGCCCTGCACTTCGCATGGGGCGACACACGCGCGCGCTATCGCCGCAGTGTCCTCGGGCCCTTCTGGCTGGTCGGCGGCACCGCGGTGGCGGTGGCCGGGCTCGGGTATCTCTGGAGCGCGATCCTCGGCGTGGACACGGCCGACTACCTGCCGTCACTGGCCATCGGGCTCGTCATCTGGCAGATGCTGTCGGGTGGCATCATGGACGGCCCCGGCATCCTCGTCCGCCACGCCTCGGTGATCCGCAACATCCGCATGCCGGTCACGTTCTTCTGCCTGCAGTCGCTCCTCCGGCACCTCATCAACTTCGCCCACAACGCCGTCGTCATCGCCGTGGTGCTCGCCATGAGCCGTCCCGGGTGGTCGCCGGTCCAGGCGCTGGTCGTGCCGGGGTTGCTGCTCATCAGCGTCAACCTGCTCTGGATCATGGTGCTGCTCGGCATGTTCGGGGCGCGGTATCGAGACCTCGACCCCCTCATCGCCGCGGTGATGCCGATTCTCTTCTTCCTGAGCCCGGTCATCTTTCGCACCGATCAGGCGCCGGTGCATCCGCTGGTCATCTGGCTCAACCCGCTCAGCCACTTCATCACGGCCATGCGGTCGCCGCTGCTCGGCGAGTGGCCGCCGCTGTTCGTCTATGCCGTCCTGACCGGCCTCGCGGTCGCGGGCTGGCTCGTGACGCTGGCCGTCCTCGAGCGGCGGGCGGCGCGTGTCGCGTTCTGGCTCTGACATGGCGCATCTGCATTTCGACCACGTCACCATCCAGTACCCGATCTACAACAGCCGCACCCAGTCGGTGCGGCACCAGTTGATGGCGATCGGCACCGGCGGCCGGCTTGGCCGCGATGGCAGCAAGGTGACCACCGTCACCGCCCTGAGCGACGTCTCCTTCCACCTGACCGACGGCGACCGGGTGGGGCTCATCGGCCACAACGGCGCCGGCAAGACCACGCTCCTGCGCACCATGGCCGGCATCTACCCGCCGGCCGGCGGAACGATCCGCCGCGAGGGCCGAACCTCGACCATCATCGAGGTGGGTTCCGGCATGGACGTGGAACTGTCCGGTTACGAGAACATCCGTCGGATGGGACTGCTGCTCGGCCTGTCACAGGCCGAGATCGACCGCGTGTTGCCCGACATCGAGGCGTTCACCGACCTCGGCGACTACCTGCACATGCCCGTGCGCATCTACTCGAGCGGGATGACGACGCGACTCATGTTCGCCGTGGCGACGGCAAGCCGTCCCGAGATCCTGCTGGTGGACGAGATGCTCGGGGCCGGGGATGCCGACTTCCAGAAACGCGCGGAGCAGCGGATGACCGATCTCATCCACGCGGCCAGCATCTTCGTCTTCGCCTCGCACTCGCACGATCTCATCCGCCGCTTCTGCAAGCGCGTCTTCCGTCTCGAGCACGGCACGCTCACCGAAGTGCCACTCGACTCCCTCTGAACGCGGATCGGCGACCGGCCTCAGTTGGCCAGGCGCGGGGCGCGGCGCACGATCGCCGCCGAGGATCTCCCGCGCGTCCACGCCTTCAACCGCACCTGCAGGCGCAGGTCCAGCACACCGAAGGCCGCCGACAGCGGCAGCGCCACTGCCGCGATGATGGCTGCGGCCACCCAGTAAGACGAAGTCAGGCCGATCGCCTTCAGCAGCACGGCGACGGGCAGCATCATGCCCATGTGGAACAGGTACACGCCGTACGAGACGTCGCCCAGCCGGACCAGCAGTCGGGCCGGCCACGCCCTCGGCGTCCACGACGCCGCGCCGACGATCACGCAGAACGTCATGAGGGCGGCGGTGGCGAAACTTGCGCGTGGCAGGCTCTCCGCAGGCAGGACGACGGCCAGCCAGCCGTAGAACGCGCCTGACTGATTGGCCAGATAGAGCAGCACCGCGGCGGCAAGCGATGGCCACACCACCCACGGCCGGGGCCGATGCACCATCCTGGCCAGGATGCCGGCCGCGAAGAAGTAGCCGAACACCGTCACGAAGAACGGCAGCGTCTCGGGGAAGATCGCGTGCCCGATCGGGTCGTACGGCAGCGGATGGAAGACCATCCCGACGGCGCACCACGCCAGGACGACCGGCGCCACGAGGCGCGCATGCACCAGCATTGCCAGCCACACCAGGAGATACAACGCCATCTCGAAGGAGAGCGACCAGAACGGCACGGTGACGTGCGCCGGGACCGGCGTCGGTACGAGCAGCACCGTGGTCCATCGCACGCCGTAGACGCCGTTGATGTACCTGGTGATGGGCGCGACCACGAGCAGCGACAGCCACAACGTCGGATAGATGCGCCGCAGCCGGTCGACGATGAAACGTCCCGGCGGGTCCTGGGAGCGCTCGAGCATCAGAAACGCCGAGAGCGCGAAGAACAGGTAGATGCCCACGCCGCCGAGGTTCAGCCTGTTGACGGCGTCGAGCGGGCCTTCGACCGCGACGTTGGCAAAGGCGAACGTGTGCTGCAGGAACACGAGGAGCGCCGCGAGCCCCCGCACGGCCTGGAGGCCGGCATGGAACGGTCGCGCCGGCGGCGCAGCCTCGACGACGCCAGCGCCAGGGCCCGCCTCAGCAGGCACGGTCGTAGGCCTCCCACGCCTGGCGCCCGTTGGTCACGATGTCCCAGCGGCGACGCACTTCGTCGAGGTTCCGCTGCGCGGCCTCGTCCACCAGCGCATCGTCTGTCACCGCGCGGACGACAGCGTCGCGGATGGCGGCGGTGTCGTGCGGGCTCACGAGCAGCCCGGTCTCCCCGTCGCGCAGCCACTCGTCGGCGCACGCCGTCGTGGACTGGATGGGCAGCGCGCCGGTGGCCATCGCTTCGAGGGTGGTCATGGGAATGCCGTCGGACATGCTGATGGACAACACGACACGCGCCGAAGCCAGCCGGTCGAGCGCGTGGCCGTGATCGCGCCGACGCGCGGGCGTGTGCAGGGTCAGCCCGCTGTCGCGCAGCATGTGGCGTGCGGGCCGTCCCGCGCCCACCGTCAGCTCGGGCATGACGATGGTGTAGTCACGCAGGGCATCCCGCGCCAGCACGAGTGCCGAAAGTGCGAGGTACGCGCGCCCCGCCCAGTTCTGATAGCCCTTGACGACGATCTGGCGGCGGAGGGATGGCGGCTCGGTCGCACGACGGGCATAGGCCTCGACGTCCACGCCCCCCGAGGCCGGGAGCGGCGGCAGGCGGGGGCCGCGATAGCCCATGGCCTGCGCCGTGGGATGGTCGCGGGCACAGTCCGGCATGTACAGGTCCACTCGCGAACACACGGCTTCAAGGCGCTGCCGATGCGAGGGCACCTTCCGGTACAGGCTCAAGTCGCTGCCCCAGCTGCTCAACATCCAGGGCGGACACACCGACCCGAGCCGCCGCGTCACCTCGAGGCAGGTGTACCCCGCCGTCTGTGTCTCGAGCGCATGCAGGACGTGCGGCGCAAAGGCACGCACCGACGCCACGATGCCCGAGGCCGTCGCCATCACGTGCGGCGGAATGAACGCATGCGTGAACGGCACGTAGCCGTGGCGCCCGTCCTCGGCGACGTCGGCAGGCGTCCGTACGTCGGCCTCGTGCAGCACGTACAGGCCAGGCGCGAGGTCACGCGTCAGTTGGGCTCTGCGCAGTTGCACGACGCCGGGGGGCACCGCCACGCTCAGGGCCAGCACCGGGTGCACCACGACGGCTGCGTCGGCGCGCGCGATGGTGCGCATCCAACTGTGCAGGTGCGGGCTGTTGTGCATGCCGACGAGCAGCACGCGACGTGCGGCAGGCGCACTCACGACGGCCCCGCGCGGCGACGGGCCGCGACCACGGCATCGGCCACGGCACGCGTGTCGTGCCCGTCCACGACAGTGGCGCGTGACGGGCGTGTCGCGTGCCCCATCCATCCGACGACCGTGACCGCGGCCACACGCCGCAGCAGACGCCCCCTCCACCCCGTGCGGTCTCCAGCGAGCACCGCCAGGCCCACGGCGAAGCCCTGCCGCCGCCGCGCCGGCAGCGGCAGGTACGCGGCAATCGCCGTGGCTGGGGACCACTCGGCGATGGGTCGGCCGATGTCGTACGTGAGCACCTGGAGCGCGAGACGCTCGTCGGCGGTGCCGTTCGTGAGCACGACCACGGGCGTGGCGGGCATCGCGTCGAGGACGAGCCGTGCCGCCGCGAGCGCGTGAAAGCCGCGAACGGCCGCGGTTTCGCGGACGTCGACGATCAGGGACGGACCCCCTGGCGCTCCGCTCTCGTGCAACCGGTCGTGCATCGACGTCACGTGCGCGGCCGCCCGTGCAGAAGCCTGGCGGCACGCGCATAGAGGCCCCGAGCGAGACGTGCTCCCCACCGGAGCGGCTGCGACGGCAGCGGCAGCAACGCCCGCTGCAGTTCCCTCGGCAGGCCGGGCGGGTCGTGGCGGCTCACCGCATACGACGTGCGGAGCCAGGCGTCTGCTTGGGTCGCGTCCGCCGCCATGATGGACCACGACGCGTACCAGTACGCGCGGCTCATCGTGAACGGCCGCAGCGCCCGCAGGGCGTCGGGCACGTCGGGGCGCTCGTGAAAGGCTCTGGCGATGTCGAGGAACTCCTGGGCGCGTGCATGCGAACCCGGCTCCAGCGTCAACGAGGTCGGATGGGCCCGCCACTGCGCCAGCACTTCCGGAATACGCGCAAACGGGCCGCGCGGCGCCAGCATCAACCACGTGTCGAGGTCGGAGGCGTAGCGATAGCGCGGGTTGCGCAGGCGTTGAACGTCGCGCAGCCTCTCTCGCCTGATCAAGGCGCCGGGACCCGGTATGGTGTGCAGCCATCCCACCAGCCGCTCGGCCGCATACTCGTAGGTCGTGATGGTGCGCGTCACCTGCCCGTGCTCGTCGATGACGTGCCAGTCGGGGTAACTGACGATGGCGTCGGGATGGCTGTCGAGAAACGCCACCGACCGCTCCAGCCAGGCCGGCAGCATCGGGTCATCCGACGAGACCACCGCGAAGTAGCGGCCGCGGGCCCGCGCCCATCCGACGTTGACCGTCGCCGACTCGCCCATGTTGTCGTGACGCGCGTACGTGAGTCGGGGGTCGGCGAAACGCCGTACGACGTCAGCGGTCTCGTCGGTCGAGCCGTCGTCGACCACGAGGTACTCGAAGTGGCGGTAGGTCTGCGACAGGATGCTGGCGATCGTGTCTGGCAGCAGCGCGGCTCGGTCGTACGTGGGCGTGACGATCGTAACCACTGGCGTCTGGGTCATGGCTCGCGGCCTTGATGCACGGCGTCCGCCCGATGGTGGGCCAGCAGCGCGGGCGCGATGGCGTCGAGGTCGGCCGGGCGCAGCGTGATGCCCATCGATCGAAGCCGGCCCGTATCGCCGACCACGACATCGAGCGTACTGGTGCCGCCGCGCGACGCATCGATGGCCACCTGGCAAGGGGCCGCGGCGTGTGCCTGGATGCGCGCCACGACGTCGTCGAGTCGTCGCCCTTCGCCCGAGCAGACGTTGACGACGCGGCCGCGAGCCTGCGGGGTGAGACCGAGCGCGACGAGCGCGTCCGCGGTGGCCTCCACCTCGGTGAAGTCGCGCGTCGCGTGCAACGGCCCCATTGTTACGGTCCCCCCGGATGGCGGTAGTGACGCGACGGCGTGTGCAAAGCGCCCGACCGCGCTCGACGGCGGGCTGTCGGCGCCGATGGGATTGAACACCCGTGCGATGACGACCGGCAGGCCGCTATCCGCGGCGGCAAGCCCGTGCAATGTCTGCGCGAGCTTCGAGATGCCGTAGGCGGACACCGGTCGGCACGGGTCGCCCTCCCGCACGAGACCGTCAGGGTCTGTGGGTACGCCGTACTCGGCCGCCGAGCCGACGAGCACCACCACGGGCGCGTGTTCACGGGCGCGGCCCACCCGGGCCGCCGCCTCGAGCAACGCCACCGCGTAGCACACGTTGGCGGCGTAGAGCCGGCCAGGGTCTCTGGTGTCCACGGTGCCGGCCAGGTGGTACACGACCTCGGGAGTGGCGTGCGCGAGCATCTCGTGCAGCCGTTCGGCCGACGTCTGACCGTCGAGCGAAACACGGCGCGTACCGGCCGGCGCTTGTGCCTGGCCGCGCACGACCGCCGACACCGCGAGGCCACGCCGCAGCGCGGCACGACAGACGTGGCGGCCGAGAAACCCGTTGGCACCGGTCACCACGACGGCCGCATCCGTCGTGTCCGGCTTACCCGTCACTGACGCCTGCTTCTTTAGGCACCTCGCTGCCGAGCGGCACGGGCACCGAGACGCGTTGGCTCGTAAAGGCGTCGATGGCAGCTTCGTAGTCTTCGGGACGGCCGATGTCCAGCCAGTATCCGCTGAAGAGATGTGTCGCCACCCGTTCGCCACGGCCGATCAGGCGCCGTACGAGGACAGGCAGGTCGCACGGCTCCCCCCGATGCAGATGGCCAATCACGTCGGGCCTGAAGCAGTAGATGCCCGTCGACACGAGGTAATGCCGTGACGGCTTCTCGTCGTAGGCCTGGACGTCGCCGCGCTCGTCGACGGTGAGGACCCCGAGGGTGATGTCGACCGACTTCTGGTAGGTGGCAATCGTTGCGATGCCGCCACCCTCACGATGCGCGCGCACGAAGGCGCCGAAGTCGAGGTCGCAGAGGACGTCGCCGTTCATCACCAGGAAGTCGTCCTCGACGCCGTCCAGCATCGCGAGCGGCCCGGCGGTACCCAGTGGCGTGGTCTCGATGCCGTAGTCGATCTCGACGCCGAAGCGCTGGCCGTCGCCGAAGTATGCCTGGATGAGACCCGCCAGATGGCCGACCGCCAGCGTCAGCCTCGTCACTCCGGCCTGCCGCAACTGCGCGATGACGATCTCGAGGATGGGCCGATCGCCGAGCGGGACGAGCGGCTTGGGCAGCACGGCGGTGTAGGGGCGCAGGCGGTGGCCCTTTCCGCCCGCGAGGATGACGGCACGCATCGGTTCAGACCTCGTAGCGATCGGGACGCGTCCAGTCGGGATGCGCGCGCAGAAAGTCCAGCACCTGCCCCAGACCGGCATCGAGCGTCACCTGCGGCGCCCACCCCGTCAGTTGCGCGGCCAACGTGCTGTCGCCGAGCAGGCGATGCACTTCGCTCTCCTTCGGCCGGAGCCGGCTGTCGTCGGCGACGATGGGCAGATCGCGTCCCACGAGCCTCAGCAGCCGCGCCGCCAGGTCGCCGATGCTGATCTCGCGGCCGCTGGCCAGGTTGACCGTGCGCCCCACCGCCGCGTCGCTGGCGGCCACGGCCAGAAAGCCGTCGACGGTGTCGGTGACGTAGGTGAAATCGCGCGTAGGGGTGAGCGACCCGACGCGCACTTCGTCGCGCTGAAGCGCCTGGTTGCCGAGCGCCGGAATGACCGCGCGGCCAGACTGCCTGGGGCCGTAGCAGTTGAACGGCCGGACGATCGACACCGGCAGGCCGAACGACCGCTCGTAGGACAGGGCCAGGGCATCCGCCCCGACCTTGCTCGCCGCGTACGGCGACTGCGGCACGAGCGGATGGCTTTCGTCGATGGGCACGCGCTGGGCGGTGCCATACACCTCGCTGGTGGAGGTGTGCACGAACCGCGCGACGCCGACCTCACGGGCCGCATCGAGGGTGTGCAGCGTACCGAGGACATTGGTCTCGGTGACGTTGACGGGGTCCTGGTACGAGTAGGGGATCGCGATGCGCGCCCCGAGGTGGACCACGACCTGCTGTCCCGCCATGGCGCGCCGGATGCTGCCGGCATCGCGCAGGTCGCCGGCCACCAGCCGCACGTGCTGCCGGACGTCCGGCGCCAGCATCCGCAGATGGCCGTCGAGGCCGTCCGAGCCGTAGCGGACAAAGGCCGTGACCGTCGCGCCCGCCCGCACCAGCGCCTCGGTGAGGTGGCTGCCGATGAATCCTCCTGCGCCCGTCACGAGGGTGCGTGCTCCCTGCAACTCCATGCGGCCCTACGATACCGCGGCTCGAGGACGGATGCCCGATGTGGCGACGCCGTCGCCTGCAGCATCCAGGCTCCAGGGGTGTGCGCCGGCGGGCGTCTCCTGCGTGGGCAGCACCGGTCGAGCCTGCGCCGCGGTGCGCACGTATGTCTCGATGAGCAGGGGGATGACGGCCTCGGGGGCAAAGAGGGTCTCGTACCGCGCGCGTGCCGCACGGCCGAGTTGGCCTCGCAGCGAGGGGTCGTCCGCCAGCCGCTGCATGGCAGCCGCGAGCGCCCCGACGTCGCCCGGAGGGACGAGCAGGGCCGCGTCGTTGCCGAGCATGTCGGGGATGCCTCCAACCGCCGAGGCGATGATGGCCAGCCCGTAGGCCATGGCTTCCATCAGGCTGTTGGGTGTCCCCTCCGCCAGCGTCGGCAGCACGAACACGTCGAGGTCGAGCATGCGGGCGTGCTTCTCTTCGGCCGTGATGTAGCCGAGCAGATCACACCGGGGCTCGAGGCGATGTGCCCGGACCCGAGCGCAGACGTCGTCGGTGGATGGGCCGGTGCCGGCCATCCACGCCGTGGTCTCGACCGGGCCGTGCAGCATCGCGAGCGCGTCCACCAGCACGAGCGGCCCCTTGCCGCGCTCGAGACGGGCCGCGTAGCCGAAGACCACGCCCGGGCGTTCGGCGGGCCGGTCCACCGGGGTGCCCGGAGGCGGCGCCATGAGCAGCGGCACCACGCTCACGGTACGGGTGTGGCCGAGTGCGTCGCTCCACTCGCGGGCGAGCGTCGGCGACAAGGCGGCGATCTCGGTGCAGAGCGGCAGCACCCGGCGCAGCGCGTCGTAGGCCGGTGTGAGCTCGGGCAGGAATCGCGCGGTGCCCATCTCGTGGTAGAGCACCGGCATCCCGATGGACGCCCCCAGTTCGATGAACGCAACGCCGCCGGTGTCGGGTGTGAACACATGGAGAAGCGTGCCGCCACTCCGCCTCAGCCAGCGCGCGAGGCGCTTCTCACGGGCCGTGTCGAGCCAGCGTGTCGCCGCGGTCCAGGCGGCGTACACAGCCGACGTCGCTCGCCCTGAGACCACCGGCAACCGGGCCGCCGTGGACGCACCGAGTCGCAGGCCCCCCCACAGCACGCGCGACGCCCAGACGTCGTGCCGGCGTGTGGTCTCCCAGTGCACGGGGACGCCGGCCGCCACCAGTCGAGCATGGTAGGGGTCGTCGTGCGGGGGCGGCGCCATCAGGACCACGGCGCGGAGGCAGCGGATCCGATGCAGGTGGATGGCGTAGGTCACGAGCGCCTCGTCGGCGCCGCTGACCGGACCGGCAAAGGTGCGCTTGGCTAGGATGACCTTCAGGTTGCCAGCCGCCGCGGGACCGGCGAGGACCCCTGGGCTCGTGATGGCGACGTCGTCTGGATGTGTGACAGGGATGCGGCGTCTCCAGCCGCTCACTATAAGCCAGAGCCCGTGGACGGCCCGCTGAGGTGGCTCACGGACTCGCACGCCAGGACGGATCGCCACGTGCGCTCATGCGCGTCCAGCCGGGGGCACCGCTCACCGCACCGGCACCTCAGCCCAGAACCACCCCCGCAGGTCTCCAGCCGCGAAGCCGACCGCGCGGTCCTCCGGGTACGCGGTCGTGAGCACATCGCCGATGGCCGCCTGCACCTGCTCGCGCGGGCCGTGACACGTCACGCAGAGCGGCATCGTCCCGATCGGCTTCAGCACGCCGATGCGGCGGCCACCCAGATGAAAGGCGTGCGTTTGCGCGTCTGCCACCTTCTGCCCCGCCGACGCGGCGACGACGTCCGTCGCCCACGCGCGCGGCGCGTTCGACGGGTTGCGCACGAGATGGCTCGTGCGGCCGATCGCGAGGCCATGCTGCGTCCCGATCTTCATGGTCAGTGTCTGCGCCTCGTCACGGCACACGGAGACCGCCGCTTGCGGTCCACCCTGAGTCATGGCTTCCGTGAGCCGTGCGACGAGCGTGCGTTGCAGGTCGCCGATTGCCGTGTCGGCCTTCGCCTGGGCGGACTTCACGGGCGCGGGGGCACTCGCCATGTCGACAGGACGCACGCGCCCCCCAGCCCGGGGCTGGGCGGCCGCGTCGCCGGCGGACCACACGCCAGTCAGTGCCGCGCCTGCGCAGGCAAGCATCATCGCTGCAGTCCACACGCGTGTCCTGCGTGCGAGTCCTGCGGCGCTACCCTGTCGCATGCTCCACCTCCTGATGACGTGCCGTTACTATCGCACCAATCGGGGTATGCTGCGTCATGCGCTTCAGCCGCCGTGCTGCCAGCATCGTGCTGGCGGCGTCAGCCATGCTCTCCGCGCTCGTGTGGCACGGGGCAACCGACACGCGGGCGCAGGCGCCCATCGCTCCGCAACGGCCCAACATCCTCGTTGCCATCGCTGACGACTGGTCGTGGCTCCACGCCGGGGCCTACGGCGACCCCGCGGTGCGCACGCCCACGATCGACCGCCTGGCACGCGAGGGCATGCGCTTCACGCACGCGTTCGTCGCCGCCCCGTCCTGCACGCCGTCGCGTGCAGCGTTGCTTACGGGACAGTACCCGCATCGCCTCGACGAGGGCAGCCAGTTGTGGGGATTCCTGCCCGCGCGCTTCGCCGTCTATCCCGAACTGCTGGCGGAGGCGGGCTATCACGCCGGGTCCACCCGCAAGGGTTGGGGCCCGGGACAACTCGCCCCCGGCGGACGCACGCAGGATCCGGCAGGCCGCAAGTACGACGACTTCGGGGCGTTCATCGCCGCGCGTCCAGACGCCGCACCTTTCGTCTTCTGGTTCGGCAGCCAGGACCCCCATCGCCCCTACGAGGCTGGCAGCGGCGCCCGCGGGGGTATCGACCCGGCGCGCGTGTCGGTGCCGCCATTCCTGCCCGACACGCCCGAGGTGCGTGGCGACATCGCTGACTACCTGTTCGAGGTCGAGCGCTTCGACCGCGAACTCGGCGAGATCGTCGCGGCGCTCGAGCGCGCCGGCGAACTCGACGACACTCTCGTCGTCGTGACGGCCGACAACGGCATGCCCTTTCCGCGGGCCAAGGCCACCGTCTACGACGGCGGTACGCGTGTGCCCCTCGTCGTCCGCTGGCCCGGCCAGGTGCGCGCCGACGCCGTGTCGGACGCGATGGTCAACCTCGTCGATCTCGCGCCGACCTTCCTCGAGGTGGCCGGACTGCCCCCGAGGAGCGACATGTCGGGACGCAGCCTGCGCCGCGTGCTGCGCGGAGAACCCGAGGCCGACCGCGACCATGTGTTCCTCGAACGCGAACGCCACGCCAACGTGCGTCGAGGCGACCTGTCGTATCCCGTCCGCGCCATCCGCACGCGCGACCATCTGTACGTCCGCAACCTGCGCCCCGACCGCTGGCCCGCAGGTGACCCCGAGCTGTACCACTCGGTCGGCCCCTACGGCGACATCGACGACGGGCCCTCCAAGCAGGTCCTGCTTGGCCGATCTGCGGATCCGGCGATCGCGCCGTACTTCCGCCTCGCCATGGCCAGGCGTCCCGCCGAGGAGTTGTACGCACTCGCCGACGATCCGCACCAGACGACCAACGTGGCGACCGATCCCGCGCGCGCCGAGGTGCTGGCCACCTTGCGTGCGACGCTCGACGCCTGGCAGCGCGACACAGCCGATCCACGAGCGTCCGACGCCGACGACCGCTGGGATCGCTATCCGTACTACGGCGGGCCGGCGGCGCCACGCGGCAGGGAGTGAAGCCTAATGCCTAATGCCTGATGCTTGATGCCTAATGCCTAATGCCTAATGCCTGATGCTTGCTTGCGGCCTGTGACCTTGTGAGTTCCCCATGCCCCACCAGATCCTGATCATCACCGGCGATGCCGGCGAGAGTTACGAATGCCTCTATGCCCGTCACCGCTTTCTGGAGGCCGGCTGGGAGGTCACCGTGGCCGCCCCCAGTCGGCGCCGGCTGCACCTGGTCATCCACGACTTCGAGCCGGGCTGGGACACCTACATCGAGCGGCAGGGCTACGTCGTCGAGGCCGACGCGACGTTCGACGATGTGTCAGCGGATGATTACGCGGCGATCCTGGTGCTGGGCGGACGGGCGCCCGAGTACCTGCGTCACGACGCGCGGGTGCTGGACCTGGTGCGCGCGTTCGACAGCAGCGGCAAGTGGGTGTTTGCCATCTGCCATGGCGTGCAGATTCTGGCGGCTGCCGGGCTCATCGGGGGACGCACGGTGACCGCGTACGAGCACTGCCGCTGGGAGATCGCGGCGGCGGGAGCCACCTACGTGACCGACGAGCAGGCGGTGCGCGACGGCCGGATCGTCACCGGCCAAACCTGGCAGTCGCATCCCGAGTTCTACCGCCTCGTGTTCACGTGCCTGTCCGAGGGCTGACGCCCAACGCTTGCCGCACGCCGCGACGGTGTCACGCGGGTGGAGAGCCGTGAAACAATCGGGCCATGGACGCTCGCAGCTTCGGCCACACGGCACCGCCCCTCGGACGCGCGCGTGCCGCCTTGCGCGGGCTGGCGCTGCTTGTCGTCCTGTGCGCCTCGTCGATACCGTCATGGGCGTCCGACGACCACGACGATGCCTGGGTGACCCTGCGGCAGCGCTCGTTGCAGGCCCTGGCGTCGCTGTCGCCGGCAGGCGCCATCCTCACGCCCGACGTGGTGGATGCGCACACGCCAGCCGTGATCGTCGTGGGCTTCACCGGAGGCCTCGAGCGGCGCGACAGCCGCGTGTCGGGGGTCGTCCGCATGCGCCGGGCCCTCGTCGAGGCGAACGGCGCCTCCCCCGACGTCGTCGTGGCCACGTACAGCAACTTCCACTGGCGCCGGGCCGCGACTGACGTACGCGGATTGATGCCGAGGGCAGACTCGGCCACGCCTCGGCCGCTGGTGCTGGTCTACGGACACAGTTGGGGGGCCGGGGCCATCACGAAGTTCGCGCGGGCGCTTGCGGCTCACGACATCGACGTCGCGCTGGCGGTCTACGTGGATGCCTTCACGTTGCGCCAGCCCCGTGTGCCTGCCAACGTCCGGTACGCGGTGAACCTCTATCAGCGGACGGGCATCCTGCGCGGGCTCCCTCTCCGTGGGAAGAAGTCCTTGCGCGCCGTGGATCCAGAGGCCACGACGGTCCTGGGGAGCCTGCGAGTCACGCCTCGAACCGAGCACTTCGGCTGGAACTGGAACCTGGTGCAGCCTCTCCTGTACCGGCAGCACCATCGCATCGGCCACGACGTGCGGCTGCGCGACTATCTCTTCACGCTGGTCGACTGCTCTCGGCGGGTCGCACGTCGTGGACAGCACGAGGCCGACGCCCGGCGTGACGTGGCCTCGGCGGCAGACCCGTACGCGTGTCCAGCGTGACGCGCGCCGGCCGATGCGCGCGTCACGCCCCTCGCCTGATGCCAGCGGCCTTCTCTTCGTACTCGCGTTCGTAGCGGTCGAGGTCACGGCGCAACTCGTGTTCGCGCTCTTCGCGCGCCGACGGGTCGGCCGTCGCCACGGCGGCCTGGTGCATGATTCGGCGCTCGGCCACGCGCGCCTCGTGCTGCCGCCTCGCTTCCGCCAGCGCCTCCCGCTGCGCATCGGTGAGCGACACCTGTGCCACGCCCTGCGCTTCGTCCTGCTTGCGCAGGCGTTCCATCACCAGTTCGAGCCGACTCTTCGGCGCATCCGTGCCCATGCCGGTGATGGTACCCAAGTTCAGCGCCGGCGTCTGCAGGCGAGGCCGGCCGCGGCCAGACCGAAAAGGAGCAGCGAGGCGGGCTCGGGTACCGGCGTCAGGAACCCCCGGATCTCTCCCGCGCGAAATTCTTCCGAGTGGATGTTCAAGTAGGACCGCCCGCTGGCGAGAGCCGCAGCGAACGCCGCTTCAGCGCTGGCGGTCGTTCCGCCGTTGGCGGTGACGAAGGCGGGGTTCCAGGACTCGGCCAGAGCCAGGTCGAAGGTGTTGTCGTAGGACCCCGCCGTGACGCCAGCGGGGAACCCGGGGAACGTCGGGACTGCCGTGGCAACACCCGCCGTGCCCTCGCCCGGCAGCGCCGTGGGTGCATGGATGTGTGCCGCGGTCACAGGGCTGACGAGGTTGCTGAAGCTGGTCCACACGCGCAGCGTGTGCGCCACGTCGTCGTACCACACCCGGGCCGTCCCGGTCCCTGGCGAGTCGTTCGGCGGCGCTTCGATATCACCCGACAGGACGGCAGAGTAGACGATGAGCGCGGCGCGGGCGTCGGACGCGCAGAGCAGGCCGACCACGAGAAACGGCAACACGAACTTGGGCATGGCAACACCTCGGCATCAAGCGCGCAGTCACCACCTTCCCGCCGGCAGAGGACGTCACCGGTGCGAGGAGGTTTCGCCACTGGAGTTGAATGGCGTCGCGAGACGAGTGCAAGGCGGGTGCCTGTGGAAAAGATCGGCGTCAGTAGAACCTGCCCATGGCGGGGACGACGATTGTCACCCATCACGACGCCTTAAGTCGCCTTATTGAGCCCGGACGAGGTGGTCAGAGATGGGGAGAGGACGTCAGGCGTCAGAGCCAGGGGCGGCGTCGGGGGTCCAGAGCTGGCGGGCCTCGTCGATCGCCGACTGGCGCTCGTGGACGCGCTCGAGGTCGGCCTCGATGAAGCGCAAGCCGTCGAGCACCCAGCGGGCAATCTCGGGGGCGACCAGGCGGTAGTACACGTGCCGCCCCTCGCGGCGCTCGATCACGAGGCGATGCGCCCGCAGGATGGCCAGGTTCTGCGAGGTGCGGGAATGCGTGACGTTGAGCGCGGTCTGCAGGGCGTTCACGTCCCGTTCGCCGTCGCGGAGTTCCTCGACGATCCGGATGCGGTCCGGGTGGGTGAAGACGCTGAACAGGCTGCCCAGTTCCTTGGCGACGAGGGCGCGTGAGGGCATGGCAAGGAGGACATACATGCAGACCTCTGCATGTTCATTGATGTCAAGCCTAATCGGGTACCTGGGTTCTGTCAAACGCGTGCGCCCCCCCCGGGGAACCCGCACCCACGCCCCTTGACAGCCTCGTGCGTTTCCAATATCTCTATATGTGCATATGTTCGCACACATAGACATATGACTCCGTCCTCTGACGCCGTTCCCCCCACATCCCTCGACATCGGCGCCTGGCGGACCCTCGTGCGCTGGCTCCTGCGCACGTACGACGTCGAGTGCGAACCCGAACTGCTCGAAGCCGCCCTGCGCCGCCTCAGCAAACGACCCGCGGCACGCCCCGTCGACACGCTCGCCTGGCTGCTCCCTCAGGTCGGCCTCGACGCCATCCTGGTCGAACGCCCGCTCGACGACGTGATTGCCGACGCCCACCCGTCGCACCCCTGGATCTCGTTCGGCGCCCGGGCCGGCAGCGCTGAGCCCATCGCGGTGTTGGAAGGCCGACGCCGGCGGATCCGTATCGCGCGTCCGCTCACCTCTCCGCGCGCGACGGGAGTCTCGCCGCAGTCCCTGCTGCGCCTGCTCGGGGCGCCCGACCTGGCCGCGTCGCTGCTCTGGGTGGTCATCGCGCCTGTCGCCCCCCTCGACGCGATGCGCGCCACGCAGGCCGGCATGACGCCGGGTGCACGTCTTCGCGCGCTGCTGCGCGGCGAGCGGCAGACGCTCTGGGTGGCGCTGGTCTACTCCATCGTCATCGGCCTGCTCTCGCTGGTCGTGCCGGTGGCCGTCCAGTCGCTCGTCAACACGATTGCCTTTGGATCGGTCCTCCAGCCGCTGGTCGTGCTGACGTTGCTCGTCGCCGTGGCGCTCGGCGTGTCCACGGTCATCAACGCGCTGCGCGCGGTGGTGGTCGAGATCATCCAGCGGAGCCTCTTCGCGAGAACCGCGCTCGACGTGACCCACCGCCTGCTGCGCGTCCGCGCCGACGCCTTCGACCGCTACCACGGTCCGGAGTTGGTCAACCGCTTCTTCGACGTCGTCACGGTGCAGAAGTCGGCCTCACTGCTGCTCATCGACGGCCTCAGCATCGTCATGCAGACCACCATCGGCATGGTGCTGCTGGCGCTGTATCACCCCTGGTTGCTCGCCTTCGACGTGATGCTGGTCGCGGCCATGCTCTTCATCGTCTTCGTCCTCGGCCGAGGCGCCATCGGCACCAGCATCCACGAGTCGAAGGCCAAGTACGCGCTCGAGGCCTGGCTCGAGCAGATCGCGGGTCATCTGGTCACGTTCAAGTCGATGGGCGCCGCGGCGTACGCCACGCATCGCTCGCAGGAGTTGCTCGACGAGTACCTGGCCTACAGGGCCAAGCACTTCCGGATCCTGCTGCGGCAGATCGTCGGATCGTTTGCCCTGCAGGCGCTCGCGAGCTCGGCGCTGCTCGGCATCGGCGGGTGGCTGGTCATCGACCGTCAGCTCACGCTCGGCCAGCTCGTGGCCAGCGAACTCATCGTCACGCTGATGGTCAGCGCCTTCACCAAGTTCGGCAAGCAGCTCGAGGTCTTCTACGACCTGCTGGCGGCCATCGACAAACTCGGAGCCCTGGTGGACCTGCCGCTCGAGCGTGCCGACGGTGAAGCCACGCTGACGCCCGGACGGCCTGCCGCCCTGGCCCTGCGTGACGTGGAGGTGCACTACCCTGACGGCGAAGGACCGGCGGTCGTGATCGACAGGCTGGCCGTGGCACCTGGTGAGCGCGTGGGGATTACGGGACCCGCCGGTGCGGGTAAGCGCACGTTTGCCGATCTGGTCTTCGGCCTGCGTGCCGCCACGCGAGGCGTGGTGCTGGTCGACGACGTGGACGTGCGCACCGTGTCGCCGACCGACCTCCGGGAACACGTGTCGCTCGTGCGCGGCCTCGAGGTGTTTCCGGGCACCGTCCTCGACAACGTCCGCCTCGGACGCGAGGACCTGAGCCTCTCCGACGTGGACGTGGCGCTGCGGCGTGTGGGGCTGCTCGACGACCTGCAGGCGCTGCCCGACGGCCTCGCGACGGAGCTGCATCCAAGCGGACGGCCGCTGTCTTCGGGGCAGGCCATACGCCTGATGGTGGCCCGAGCCATCGTCGGCCAGCCGCGGCTGCTCGTCGTGGACCGCACGCTCGATCGCCTCGACGTGGCGTCGCCGAGTGGCGCGCAGACGCTCGACGCGCTCTTCGACCCGGCGGCGCCGTGGACACTCGTCTGCATCAGCGACGATGCGACGCTGCTGACACGGTGTCCCCGTGTCGTGGTGTTCGGCCCTGACGGCGTGTGTGCCGACAGGTCGGCGGAGGCGCAGGCATGAGACCGGTCCGCTCCACGACCCATTGGCGAACCGAAGGCCGTGTGGCGCTGCAGGCGCTGCATGCGCCGCGGGCGGCACGCGTGCTGGCACGGCTGCTGCTGCTGCTCATCGGCGGCGCGGCCGTCCTGCTGGTGGTGACGCCGTGGCAGCAGAACGTCACCGGTACCGGGCGCGTCATCGCCTACAACCCCGAGGAGCGGCCTCAGAACGTCGAGGCCCCCATCGACGGCCGCATCGTCCGCTGGCACGTGGTGGAAGGGTCGTCGGTCGAGAAGGGCGACCCGCTGGTGGACCTGTCCGACAACGACCCGTCCATCCTCGAGCGTCTCGCCGAGGAACGCGACTCGGTCGTCAGGACCATCGACGCCACCGAGAAGCGGATTCGGGCGGTCGAGGAGCGAATCGGTGGGCTGCAGCGGACGCAGACGACCGGCGTCGAGGCGGCGGATCTGCGAGTGCGCATGGCCGTCGAACGCGTGGAGGCCGCCGACCGTGCTCTCGCCGCCGCGCGTGCAGCGCGCGTGACCGCCGAATTGAACCTCGAGCGGCAGCGCGCACTCGAAGCGCGAGGGCTGACCTCCACCCGCGCCGTGGAACTCGCGGAACTCGACGCCGCCAAGGGCGTGGCCGACGTGGACCGCGCCGTGGCGGCACTCAACGCGGCGCGCCATGAGCAGGCGTCGCTCGACCAGGAACGCCTGCGTACCGATGCCGACGCCGACACGCGCATCGATGAGGCGTGGGCCTCCCACGCGTCGGCCGTGAGCGACCTCGCCAAGGCCCGTGGTGAACTGGCACGCATCGACGTGCGGCTCGCCAGGCAGCAGACGCAGCGCGTGCTCGCACCCGTCTCCGGCACCGTGTGGCGTGTGATCGCGCGGCAGAGCGGCGAGATGCTGAAGAGCGGGGCGCCGCTGGTCGTCCTCGTCCCACACACCACGCGGACCGTCGTGGAGTTGTTCCTCGACGGCAACGACGTCCCGATGGTCAGCCCCGGACGGACGGTGCGGCTGCAGTTCGAAGGCTGGCCGGCGCTCCAGTTCAGCGGCTGGCCGTCGGTCGCCGTGGGCACGTTCGGCGGACGCGTCCTGCTCGTCGATGCGACCGACGACGGCCTCGGCAAGTTCCGTGTGCTGGTCGAACCCGATCCCGCCGATGACCCCTGGCCGACGCAGCAGTACCTGCGCCAGGGCGTCCGCGCCAACGGCTGGGTGTTGCTCGACGTCGTGTCGCTCGGCTACGAGTTGTGGCGCCAGTTCAACGGCTTCCCGCCCGTCGTGGCGCTCGAGCCTCCGACGAAAGGCACGACCCCGGGTGCTGGTGCCGGGAAGGCGGGCGGCGCGTGACGCTGCGGCATCTATGGCTCGCCGTGCTCGTGTGCGCGGCGGTGCCCGTTCCGGCGCCGGCACAACCGGCGCTCACCCTCGAAACGGTCCTCGAGGCCGTGGATCGGGCCCTTCCGTTGCTCGACGCGGCGCGCCGCGAAGAAGAGGCCGCCAGCGGTGAGGCCCTCGCGGCACAGGGGGCCTTCGACCTTCAGCTGTCGGCAGGCGCCGATGTCCTGGGGGGCGCCGGCTACGACAACGAGACCGGCTTTGCCGGCATCACCCAGCCGCTTCGTACGGGCGGGATGAACCTGTTCAGCGGCTACCGCATCGGTCGAGGCAGCTTTGCGCCGTATGACGGCAAGGCGCAGACGCTGAGCGATGGCGAGTGGCGCGCGGGCCTCGCCATTCCCCTGCTGCGCAACCGGCGCATCGACGGCCGGCGCGGGGCGCTCGAGCAGACGGCCCTGGGCCGGCAGCTCGCCGAACAGCGGGTGGACGTCGCACGCCTGCGATTCCGTGGCGAAGCCGCGCTACGCTACTGGGACTGGGTGGCGGCCGGGCAGCAGCAGGCGGTGGCCGGCGAGTTGCTGTCGCTGGCCGAACGGCGCGACCGCGACCTGGCCGACGCCATCCGGTTCGGCCAGATTGCGCCTATCGAACAGGTGGACAACCGCCGCGCGATTCTCCAGCGCCAGTCGGAGGTGGTGCGCGCACGCCGGCAGACCGAGCGGCAGGGGCTGGCCCTGTCGCTCTACTACCGCCACGACGATGGCCGTCCGCGCCTGCCGGAAGTCCAGGCCATGCCGGCCGCCTTGCCGGCACCGCCCCCCGCGCTCGGGCGCGCCGAGATCGAAGCGCACGTCATCGACGCGCAGCAGACGCGTCCGGACGTTCGCGCCCTGCTGTTGCAGCGGGCGCAACAGCAGACCGCGCTGGCGCTGGCCTCCAACGACCTGCTGCCGTCGCTGGATCTCTTCACGCAGGTGGCGCGCGACGCCGGGGCCGGACCGTCGAGCCTTCGCGGGACCGAAGTCGACGCCGGCGTGGCGTTCGGGTTGCCCGTCCAGCGGCGCCGGGCGCGCGGGGCGGTACAGTCGGCGACCGCGCTGCTCGCACGCGTCGATGCGGAGCTACGGTTCGCGCGCGATCGCGTGCGCACCGAGATCGAGGATGCCGCAAGCGCGCTCAATGCGGCGCTGGAGGTGGCCGACCTCGTCGGCGCGGAAGCGCGCGTGGCCCGTGAGCTGGAGGAGGCGGAGCGGGAGCGCTTCACGCTCGGCGACTCGACACAGTTCCTCGTGAACCTGCGCGAACTGGCGGCGGCCGACGCCGCGAACCGGCAGATTGCCGCCATTGCCGAAGCCCACAAGGCCCGGGCCGTTTACGATGTCGCCATCGGCGCCGGACTGCAGGCCCGTGACACCATGCGGATGCCGTAGCCGACCTGCACGCAGAGCGCGAACCCGAGCGCCGCTGCCCCGCCGCTGACGACAGCGTGCGCCTGCCACGCAAGGCCTACGGCCAGGGCGATGAGGGCGAGGGTCCACAAGGCGAAGATCACACCTGCCACAGGGGCCTCGTACAGCGCGTGGACCGACAGCGCGGGCTGGCCGCCCTGACGTCGCCGCATGGCGATGTACCACGCGTGCATCGGCAGCAGCCGTCCCTGGACGCCGACGACCATCTGCGCCACGCATCCCAGGAGCGCGACCACGCCGTAGACCCACGTCCAGGGCGTCGGGGCGGGCTGCCACGAGATCCACACGCCGAGTCCAAGGGCGAGGGGCAGGCACGCGAGCGCCGCATGCGTCTGCCACGTCGCCCAGTCACGTCCACGCATGGCCGCGGGGCGCGGACGCCGTTCGCGTAGCGTCCGCCTGATCTGCAGGCTGAACACCACGAGGCCGCCAGCCACCGCTGCGGCGGCAAAGGTCGTGTCACGCCCCACCGCAAGGCCCCACGCGGTACCCAGCGCGCCGGCTTCGAGCAACACCGCACTCCACACGAGGGTCCGGCTCGAGGGCATCGCCGCCGGCAGGAACATCGGCACGAGGCGATACGCCACGCCCACGATCATCATCACGGCCCAGCCGATCGTGGCGAGGTGTGCGTGAGCGGCGGCCATCGCGATGGGCGACACCGCGTGGGCGGTTCCCCGCGTCAGGGCCATGTAGATGCCCAGCCCGCCCGCGCCGACGATGTTGGCAAACGCCAGCACGATGTGCATCGTCACGCCGCGCGGCACGCGAGCCGTCCACAGGCCCAGCGTGAGCCGGACGCAGACACCGATCAGCGCGACAAGCACGGCCAGCGCCGAGAGCCCGACCCAGGCGTACTGCCCCGTCCAGAAGCCCGTCACCATGCCGGCCGTCCCCGCCCAGAAGGCCACGGCCGCCAGGACATCGGCGCGCCGTACGGGCATCGGACACCCAAGGGCCAGCGGTCCGACGATGTAGAGGGCGCCAAGGATGGAACCGGTCACCCAACCCAGCGTGAGGAGGTGCGTCAGCGCGATCATCCGCGGGTGATAGTGGAACGCGCCGGCGGTCGCTGGCGCGAGCACGAGAATCACACAGCCCACGAGCAGCGAAAGGTGGGCGCCTGCGAAATAGGCAAGCGGCAGGACCGGCGCTGGCAGCCACAGGCGGCGCGCGGGCGAGAGCGGGTCGGGGGCAGACATCCCCCGCACCATCGCACGGCGAGGCGCTTTCGCGCGTTGCGCCGGCGCAATCGCCGCAGCCGGTGTGGGGACGTCAGTGCGTGGGCTGAGGCTGCCGCAACAGCACGCGGGCGTTCAGCAGCCAGAGCAGGGCCACGGTGGCGACCAGCAGCACGAAGCCGGGCCAGACCTCACCGGTGCGGTCGCGGAAGAACCCGAGCAGCAGCGGGGGAAAGAACCCGCCAAGGCCGCCGACGGCACCGACCAGGCCGGTGACCGTGGCGGTGCTGCCCGGAAAGTACTGGGGGACGAGCTTGAAGACGGCGCCGTTGCCGACGCCGAGCAGCGCCGCCGTGCCGAGGGCGCCGATCGTGAACGGCACCATCGCCGGCCACGTCAGCAGCAGCCCGAAGGGCAACGTCGCGAGGAACACGCCCGACAACACGCGGGCACCGCCGTGGCGGTCGGCGAGGTTCCCGCCAACGGGGCGCATCAGTGTGGCCAGCACCACGAAGCCCGCAGCACGGAACCCGGCGTCGGCCAGCGTGAGGCCGAACTCGTCGCGCAGCAGCGTGGGCAGATACACCGAGAAGGCCACGAACCCGCCGAAGGTGACGAAGTAGAAGGCCGCCAGCACCCAGGCGAGCGTGCCGGATGTGAGCACCGACACCATGGCGGCCACGGTGGCGGGCGGCCGGGTCGAGGGCGCGTCGCGCGCCAGCAGCACGAAGGCCACGGCCCACAGCGCGATGACGGCGGCGAGACCGAGGAAGACGGCGTCGCGGCCGAACGAGGCGGCAAGCACCGGCCCGAGGAACACGGCCGCCGACTGTCCCATGGTGCCGAGACCGTAGATGCCGAGGGCGGTGCCCTGTCTGGCCGCGGGGAACCACGGCGACACGAAGCCGACGCCCACCGCGAAGGAGGAACCGGCGAGGCCCAGGAAGAACGCAAACACGAGCAGCGTCTCGAACCGGCCGGCCAGCGGCACGATGGCCGCCGAGACGGCCACGGCCACGAAGAGCACGGTGAAGACGAGACGCCCGCCGAACCGGTCGGTGAGCATCCCCATGGGCAGCCGCGCCAGCGACCCCAGCAGCACGGGCACGGCAATCAGCAGCGACGTCGCCTGTCCGCTGAGTCCGAACTCCTCGCGGAACGTCGGGGCAAAGGCGCTGATGAGGCCCCACGCCGCGAAGCACAACCCGAACGACAGCGTGGCGAGCCACAGCTGTCGCCTGGCCAGACTTTCGTCTCGAAGTGTCGTCACGCGCTTAAAGGTACCCGATTCCTGACCCATGCGTGGACGGAGGTTGACGCGTCCTCGCACACTTCATAGGATGCGCCAAGAGTACGGGTGCACGAGGCACCCTGGGGACCTGTCGCCGATGACGTCCGCCGTGACTCGATCCGTGGCGTGGGGCCTGGGCTTCACGCTGGCGCTGGCCGCCCTCATCGTGGTGGGCTCGCGCAACCTCGCCCACTTCGACGCGGCGCTGGTGGCCTACACGTTTGCCGTGCTCTTTGCCACCTTCGGTCTCACCTACCGCTATGCCATGTGGCTGCAGCGGCCGCCGACCGGCCTCTACTGGCGGCGGGGATGGCAGGCGTTCTTCCGCCGCGGCTGGCGCCTGCGCAACGTGGCGACCGGCGTGCAGCGTGTCGGCGTGGACGTGCTCGCCAACCGCTTCATCTTCGCGCGCGATCGCCTGCGGGGCATCACCCACCTGCTCATCATGTGGGGCTGCCTGCTGGCCGTCGCCATCACCTTCCCGCTCGTGTTCGGCTGGCTGTACTTCCGGCCGGTGCAGGACGACCTGGCGCTCTACGAAGCCATGGTCTTCGGCTTCCCCGCCTTCCGCTTTCCGCACGACTCGCTCATCGCGTTCCTGCTCTTTCACGGCCTGGTGTGGTCGTCGTTTCTCGTCATCGCCGGCGTGATGCTGGCGATGCGGCGGCGGATGCGCGAGCAGGGGCCGATGGCCGTGCAGCGCTTCGTCGAAGACTTCATGCCCCTCATCCTGCTCTTTGCGGTGAGCATCACGGGCCTGATGCTGACGGCCAGCTACACCTGGATGAAGGGCTACGCGTACACGTTCATCGCCATCCTGCACGCGGTGACGGTGATCGGCACGTTCCTGTGGCTGCCCTTCGGCAAGTTCTTTCACGTGTTCCAGCGCCCCGCGCAGCTGGGCGTGACCTTCTACAAGGACGCCGGGCGTGACGGCGAACCGGCCCTGTGCCGCCGGTGCGGGCACGCCTTCAGTTCGCGCATGCACGTGGAAGATCTCATCGAGGTACAGCGCCGGCTCGGCTTCGACTACAACCTGCCTGACGACCCCGCCGGGCACTACCAGTGGATCTGCCCGAGGTGCCGCCGGGCGTCGTTTGTGACGGCCCAGGCGCTGGCGTGGCAGGGCCGCCGCGGCGGCGGCGCGCCCACCGACGCGTCAGCGGTGCGGCCCATGCCCGTGCACGTCAACACCGGTGTCGGACAGGGGCCCCTCGGTCGCGAGGATGCGGAGAACTTCTACCCATGACATCGCCTGCCGGCCCGCCGCTGCCGCAACCCGAACTCGACCTGGACGTCATCGGCACGTTCGGCCCGTCGCTCGCACACACACGTGGCGACAGGACCGGCGCCGAGGGGGTCCCGGATCGGCTGGTCAAGACGCATTGCTGCTTCTGCGGGCAGCAGTGCGGCATGCAGTTGAAGGTGAAGGACAACACGGTGATCGGCGTGGAGCCGTGGTACGACTTCCCCTTCAACCAGGGGATGATGTGCCCCAAGGGCGTGAAGCGCTATCTGCAGCAGGCCCATCCGGATCGGCTGGTGCGTGCCTACGCCCGCGACCGTGCGGCCGGTGGCGAGTTCCGTCCGCTACCGTACGACGAGGCCATCACGCGCGTGGCCGGCGAGATCGCCCGCATCCAGCGCGAGCACGGGCCGCACGCCTTCGGCCTGCTGTCTGGGGCGAGCCTCACCACCGAGAAGACGTACCTGATGGGCAAGTTCGCCCACATGTGCCTGCGCACGTCGAACATCGACTACAACGGCCGGCTGTGCATGGTGAGCGCCGCCGCAGGCAACAAGAAGGCCTTCGGCGTCGACCGGGCCGCCAACCCGTGGAGCGACATCCTCGGCGCCGAGGTCGTGCTCGTGGCGGGCGCCAACGTGGCCGAATGTGCGCCCATCACCACCAACTACATCTGGCAGGCCCGCGAGCGCGGGGCCAAGGTCATCGTCGTCGATCCGCGCATCACGCCGCTGGCCCGCACGTGCGACCTGTTCCTGCCGGTGAAACCCGGCCGCGACACCGCGCTCTTCAACGGCATCCTGCACCTGATGCTGGCCCACGGCTGGGTGGACGAGGCGTTCATCGCGGCACAGACGGTCGGCTTTGCCGACGTCGAGGCAGAGGTCGCGCCGTGGACGCCGGCGCGCACGGCCGAAGTCACCGGCATCGCTGAAGGGCGCATCCGCCAGGCGGCGGAATGGTGGGGCACGGCGCGCACGAGCTTCCTGCTGCACGCCCGCGGGCTCGAGCATCACAGCAACGGCGTCAAGAACGTGCTGAGCGCCATCAACATCGTGCTCGCCTCGGGCCGCATCGGCCGGGCCGATTGCGGCTACGCCACCATCACGGGGCAGGCCAACGGACAGGGCGGGCGCGAGCACGGCCAGAAGTGCGATCAACTGCCGGGCGGGCGCGACCTCGGCAACCCCGAACATCGCGCCTACGTGGCCGGCGTCTGGGGCATGTCCCCCGACGACCTGCCACCGCCCGGTGTGGACGCGTACGAGATCATGCGCAAGGCGCATGCGGGCGAGATCAAGGGGCTGCTCAGCCTCTGCTTCAACCCCGTGGTCTCCCTGCCCGACAACAACTTCGTCCGCGAGGCGCTCCAGAAGCTCGAGTTCTACGCGGCGATCGACTTCTTCATGAGCGAGACCTCACGCTACGCCGATGTGGTGCTGCCGGGCTCGCTGCAGGAAGAGGACGAAGGGACCGTGACGCAGGTCGAAGGGCGCATCGTGCGCATCAACAAGGCGGTGGAATGCCCAGGTGACGCGCGACAGGACTGGCGCATCATCCAGGACATCGCCCGCGCCCTCGGCAGGCCCGAAGGCATGAGCTTCGAGAGCCCTCGCGAGATTTTCGAGGAACTGCGTGTCGCGTCGAAGGGCGGCGTGTCCGACTACTCGGGCGTGACCTACGAGCACATCGACGAGCACTTCGGCGTCTTCTGGCCGTGCCCCGCCGAGACGCCCGCAGGCGTCACCCCGCCAGGGCCGCAGGGCACACGACGTCTGTTCGAACCGGGCTCGTGGAACCCGGTGGCGAAGGGCAGCGGCCCGTTCTACTTCCCTGACGGTAAGGCGCGTTTCAACGTCACGCCGTACGTCGGTCCGGCGGAGGACGTGGATGCGGACTACCCGATCATCCTCACGACCGGACGCGTCATCAGTCAGTTCCTGTCGGGGAACCAGACGCGGCGCATCGGCCCGCTGGTGGACAACTATCCGGAGCCGCGCATCGAGATGCACCCGCGGCTGGCGACCCGACTCGGCATCGCCGACGGCGACTGGACCACGGCCGAGAGCCGACGCGGCACGTGCACGCTGCGCGCCGCCGTCGTGGCCACGATCCGTCCCGACACGGTCTTCATCCCGTATCACTGGGGCGGCCGCAAGAGCGCCAACCAGTTGACGATCTCAGCCCAGGATCCGATCTCGAAGATCCCCGAGTACAAGGTGTGCGCCGTGCGCGTGCGCAAGGCCGACGGCCCGCCCGACTACGCGTCGGTGCTCGGGCCGCAACAATGAGCGGAGGAGTCGCATGCCCGTCCCCGAGACCTACGAGTTCTTCATCGACCCGGCCCGGTGCATCGGCTGCCAGGCCTGCATCCAGGCGTGCACCGAGTGCGACACGCATAAGGGCCAGTCGATGATTCAACTCGACTACGTGGACCGTGCGCACTCCACGCAGACCGCACCGGTCGTCTGCCTGCACTGCGACACGCCCACGTGCGCGGAGGTCTGCCCTGCCGATGCCATCAAGCGCACCGAGGACGGCATCGTGCAGACGGCGCGCAAGCCCCGCTGCATCGCGTGCAACAACTGCGTGCTGGCGTGCCCCTTCGGCGTGCCCAAGATGCAGACCGGCATGTCGCTGATGATGAAGTGCGACATGTGCTACGACCGCACGTCGGTCGGCCTCAAGCCGTGGTGTGCGTCGGTGTGTCCGAGCCAGGCGCTCGCCTTCGGCACGCGTGAGGAGATGCGTCGCCTGCGACCGAACGCCGCACCGGTCAATACGTTCCAGTTCGGTCGTCAGGTCATCCGCACGAAGGTGCAGCTGATGATGCCGGCTGCCACTGCCGACGCCATCGTGGACGTGACGGCGGCCATGCACGAGCCCACCATCACGCAGGACGTGCTGGACAACGCCTTCGACGCCGACGCACCGCCGGCCGTGGGAGACCCCACGCGATGATTCCCCGACCGGCCCCACACGCCAGTCCGTCCGACCGCCTCACGACGCCGCCCGACGGCGCACCCCACGAGGTGCAGCCCCGCTGGCGGCAGGACTTCCCGATCGACGCCGGCCAGGACGACTACGTCTCGCGGCGTGAACTCGCCAAGTTCATCGTGCTGACGAGCGCGGCCTTCGTCGCCGGCCAGTTCTGGATTGTGCTGAAGAGCCTGCGGCCCGCCGCCGCCGCGGCGCCGGCCACCCGGATTGCCGCCCTCGACGAACTGCCGGTCGGCGGCGCCAAGACGTTCACCTACCCTGCAGGCAGCACGCCGCGCCTGCTCGTGCGCACCGGCGAGCGCGGCTACGTCGCCTACGACCAGCAGTGCACGCACCTCCTCTGCCCTGTCGTACCGGCCGTCGAGCAGGGCCGGCTGCACTGCCCCTGCCACAACGGCTGGTTCGATCTCCACACAGGCCAGCCGGTCGCCGGACCCCCACCTCGTGCGCTGCCCAGGGTGCACGTCGAGGTCCGCGGGGACGGCATCTACGCGACGGGCGTCGACGAGGCCCCGACATGACCGGCCGCACCCGCGTGAGCCGACGGCAGCGCCTCACCATCGTCAACGGCATCCTGCTGGTGGTGGTGGTGATCGTCGTCCTGCAGTTGTGGCTGCTGACGGCGACGATGAATGCCTATCTGGGCGGCGACACCTCGGTGGTGTGGCCCGCCGCGCTCGCCAGCCTCGCGTGCCTGGCGCTCAACGCGGGCCTGCTGCGCTACCTGTTCCGGCTCGGATAGGCAATCTCGTCCTTACGTACCGAGCAGCGTGCGGACCACGTCGGCGGCGGTGTAGGACGACGCGCCGGCCGGCATGAAGTGCCGCACGTCGTCGAGCGCATCGCCGGAGGTGACGATGGCCGGCTCCACCAGGCGTCCGGCCCGTACCTGCGGATACCCTCCGCTCGCCACGAGCGCGTTGCAGATGCACTTGCGGTCGACGGTGTCCTCCACGAGTCCGCCCTTGGCCACGTAGGTGGACACGGGCTCGGCCGCGCAGCGGTAGCCCAGCGACCCGTCCTCACGACGATAGGCCTCGCGCAGGTACCCCAGATCGCAGATGCGTGGGCGAGCCGCGTACACCTCGGGATCGGACAACGTGCCAGGCAGGTGCACCACCTTGAAAGGGAATCCAGTGGGCGACGCCAGGGCATCGGTACGCACGCGCGCCGTGCCCTGGCGCACCTGAGCGGTGATGGCCTCGCGCTCGTCGGCCCTCAGACCGGAGTCGGAGCACAAGGCAAAGGCGGTGCCCACCTGGATGCCGGCGGCGCCGGCAGCGAGCGCCTCGGGCAGACGTCCGGGCGCGCCATAGCCGCCCGCCAGCCAGAACGGCCGCCCAAGGGCACGCAGCAGCGGCAGGTCCACGGCGTCGCGCGGGCCGTAGATCGGCTGCCCCTGCTCGTCGGTCACGAGTGGTCCGCGGGGCGGCGCGTTGTGCCCGCCAGCCGTCGGGCCTTCGAGGACGAAGCCGTCCACGTGGCCGTTGGCCCGCCTGGCGAGCGTGGTGGCCAACGTGGTGGACGAGACGATGGCCAGGAAACGCGGACGCCGCAGCGGCGCGAGTTCCAGCGGTACGACGTCGCGAGGGTCGAACGTCGCCGCAAACGACTCGTCGCGGCCGGCCCCCGTCACCGCGAGCGGATACGTGGCCCGCGCATGACTCGCCAGCCTGTCGAGCGCGCCCGGTATCTTCAGTGGAATGCCGGCACCCATCAGGACGTAGTCCACCCCACCCAGCATCGCGCCGTACAGCGACGGCAGGTGGGGCCACTGGATCTTCTCGAGGTAGTTGATGCCGACAGGATGATCGTGGCCGTGACGCGCCAGCCAGACCTCGACGAAGTTCGCCACCACCAGCAGGTGTTCGCGGGCCCGCTCGAGCGGGAGCGTGGGCAGCGGCAGCGTGGGATACGAGGCACGCGGCGCCTTCCCGCCCGCCACGTAGTAGGACGACCACACCGCCTCGGCGATGGCCGGCAGCGGAAAGTGATCGAGGGCTCGGCGCACGTGTCCGCCGGGGTCGCCATCCTGCAGGCGCCGCATCAGCGTCTGGTCGAGGGCCGTGCCAGACACCACGCCGAGTTGGCCGGCGAGCGACACGGCTCGGGCGAGGCGCCAGTGCGACACCCCCACGCCCATGCCGCCCTGGATGACGAGAGGTAACGGTCGCTCAGCCGTGTCGGTCACCGCGGCATGGTCCCATGGCCGCGGCGAGACCCACTGTGAGAGTTCTGTAAGCGCCGCACCCTCAACCCTGCGCCTTCGTGTCTCGCAACATCACGAGCAGCATCACGGTGGGCTCGGCGGCGTCGAGCGCATGCGGCACGCCGGCTGGCATCCGCACGATGGTGCCTGGGGTGGCCGTAACCGGCGCGCCGTCGATCGTCAGCGTCATGGCGCCCTCGAGCACCAGCACCAGGGCATCGAACGGCGAGGTGTGCTCGGTGAGCCCCTGGCCGGCATCGAAGGCAAAGAGGGTCAGGTTGCCGCCGCCGGTCCGCGAGAGGACGCGGCTGGCGATGCCGTTGGGCGTCTTTGTGATGAGCGACAGCAGGGCGAGGGCCTCGGCAGGAGGGAGGGCGGGGGCGGACGGAGTCATGGGCATCCTCGACGAAGCGGGGAGCCATTCCCCACATCCGTCGTCAGCCTATCGCCGCGCCGCCGCCTGTGGCGTTGCGCCAGCGCAACGCCGTCCCCCTGCGCCTGTGGCTACTCCAGGCGACGGTAATTGAAGTCGGTGCCTGTGAGGGCGCCGTCGCGCATGCGCTCCACGCGGATGACCAGCGCCTGGGGCGACGTACGCGTGAAGGTCACGCGCGTCGGGTTCGGCCCCGTGCCTTCGAACACGGCCGACTGCTGCTTCAGCGCCACCAGCCGGTGATCCACCGACACGTCCTTCTCCTGCCGGCCGACGAGACCGGCGCCCGGAGCGAAGTGCTTGATGCGCAGCGCGATGCCCTCGCCCTCCTGTTCCATCACGAGCAACTCGTAGAGGCGCACCTCGCCGTCCTGGACGTTGCGGTACATGGCCACCATCGAGTTGCCGAGCGGCGCACTCCAGTGCTGCTCGATGGTGCGATCGCCGAGCGTGCCGGTCCAGGGGCCTGCGATGAAGTCGAGTTGGCTGACCTTGGCCGCGATGGCCGGCGCGGTGCCGATGGCAGGTTGTGCCAGCAACGACGGGGCCGACAGGACGAGCAATGAAACCGCAAGCACGAGAGGAGTAGAAAGAGGACGGAGGAGGGTCGTCATGGCCCCTCATCCTACACGAGCGTCAGACCGCCTTGTGTCGTGGACGGTGTTAGGATCGAGGCTTCACGCTGCTCAGGCTGGTGCGTCACGTTCGCGGAAGGAGACGCTCATGATCGCGTTGCTGTCCACCGTCATCGTCGGGCTCATCGTTGGGGCCATCGCCAAACTCGTCATGCCCGGAAAGGACCCTGGCGGCATCCTCGTCACGATGCTGCTCGGCATGGCGGGCGCGCTGGTGGCCACCTACCTGGGTCAGGCACTCGGGTGGTACGCCCAGGGCGAACCGGCCGGCTGGATCATGTCCATCCTCGGCGCCATTCTCCTGCTCGTCATCTACCGCATGACCGTCGGGAAATCGCGCACGGCCTGATGCTGCCCGTGGGACCCCTCCGCACGGCCTCGCCGCTCGCGCGGCGCTGGTGTCTGCCGAGGATGCCGGCGTGGGTCGGGGTGTGGCTGTGTGTCGTCCTGCTGTCGTGGGGCTGCGGACGGCCTGGCCCGCAGGTCGCTGAGCTCCCCGACCGCGTCGACTACAACTTCCACGTCAAGCCCATTCTCTCGGACCGCTGCTTCAAGTGTCACGGTCCCGACGATGCCGTGCGTCAGGCCGGGTTGCGGCTCGACACGGAGCATGGGCCGTTCGCCACGCTGCCCTCCGGCGTCCGCGCGGTGGTGCCGGGATGGCCCCGCCGCAGTGAGTTGGTCCGTCGCATCCTCAGCGACGATCCCGCGGTGATGATGCCTGCCCCGTCGTCGCACCTGACGCTGAACGACTACGAGAAGGCGCTGCTCATCAAGTGGATCGATCAGGGTGCCGAGTGGAAGCCCCATTGGGCGTTCACCGCCCCGGTGAAACCCGCGGTGCCGGTGGCCGGATCGGATGCACCTGCCACGACCGACATCGACAGGTTCGTGCGGGCGCGGCTACGCGAGCAGGGCATGCAGCCTGCGGCTGAGGCGCCACGCGAGGCGCTGTTACGACGGGTGTCGCTGGCGCTCACGGGCCTGCCCCCCACGCTCGAGGAACTCGATGCGTTCCTCGCCGACACGTCGCCCGACGCGTACGAGCGCGTCGTCGATCGCCTGCTGGCGTCCCCGGCCTACGGCGAGCGTCGAGCCGTGGACTGGCTCGATCTGGCGCGGTACGCCGACTCGCACGGCTACCAGGACGACGGCATGCGGCCGATGTGGCCGTGGCGCGACTGGGTCATCTCGGCCTTCAACGAGAACCTGCCGATCGACGAGTTCATCACCTGGCAACTCGCCGGCGACCTGCTGCCCTCCCCCACGCGCGAGCAGCGGCTGGCCACGGCCTTCAACAGGCATCATCAGCAGAGCCAGGAAGGCGGTATCGTCCCCGAGGAATACCGCGTGGAATACGTGGCCGACCGCGTGGACACCTTCGGCAAGGCGTTCCTCGGCGTCTCGCTCGAGTGCGCGCGCTGCCACGACCACAAGTACGACCCGGTGCTGCAGAAGGAATATTTCGAGTTGTTTGCGTTCTTCAACAGCAACAACGAGGCCGGGCAGATTCCCTACTCGGGCATGCCGAGCCCCACGTTGCTGCTGCCCAGCCACGAAGCCGAGACGCAGCTGACGACGCTTCGCGACCGTCGGGCGACGCTCGAGGCGGACGTGGATGTCGATGCGCCCACGTACGACGCGGGGTATCAGGCCTGGCTGGCGGGGAATGCACGTCTGGCCCCACCACCCGGCCTGCTCGCGCACCTGCCGCTCGATGCGTTCACGCCGCGGATGGTCACCGAACGGCCCGACCCGAAGCGGCCGGCGCGTACCACGCGAAAGCTGCTGCTGACCAATACGAATGCCCAGGCGTCTCCCGCGACACTCGGCGGCGACCCCGACCGCGTTCCGATCGCGGTGGACGGCCGGCTGGATGGCGCGCTGCGGCTCGTCGGCGACAGCCACCTGCAGCTTCCGGACAAGCTGGGCGTCTTCGACCGGCACCAGCCGTTTTCGGTGTCGGTGTGGGTTCGCGTCGACGCGGCCGGTACAGCCGGCCCGCTGTTTGCTCGGTCGGGCGGCAGTGCGGACGGCTACCGGGGCTATGCCGTGATGGTGCAGCCCGATGGCCGCCTGAATGCCTGGCTGCACCACGTCTACCCCGACAACTCGATCGAGGTCGTCACCGAGCAGGCACTCGCCCCCGGGGCCTGGCACCATCTCGCGTTCGTGTACGACGGGTCGAGCCGCGCGGCGGGCCTCAGGTTGTGGCTCGATGGCGCCGAGATGCCCGTACGCGTCCTCGTGGACAACCTGCAGCGCAGCATCATCAACAGCGGCATCCCGACGAACCAGTCCTGGGGTGGTATTGGCAGCCTGCGCATCGGGCGGCTCGGTGAGGTGACGCTCCAGGACGTGTCGGTGGACGAGTTCCGCCTCTTCGAGACGGCGCTGACGGATCTCGAGGTGCAGCACCTTGCCGGCGAGGACGACCCACTGGCCGGGCTTCTGGCCCTGGCGCCGGCCGACCGGTCGCCCACCCAGCACAAGCGCCTTCGGCAACACTACGTGCAGCGGCAGGCCCCTGCCTACCGTCGCGCGCTCCAGGCACTCACAGCAGTCCGCGCGGAGGAGAACGAGTTGCTGACCTCGCAACTCGAGGTGATGGTGATGCGCGAGTTGCCCCAGCCGCGCCCCACGTTCATCCTCGCGCGCGGCGCCTACGATGCTCCCACCACGCCGGTGAGCCCGGCGACGCCCTCCTTCCTCCCGCCGCTGCCCGAGGGAGCGTCCGGCAACCGGCTGGGCCTGGCCAGGTGGCTCACCGACCCGTCCCACCCGTTGACGGCACGCGTGTTCGTCAACCGCGTGTGGGCCTCACTCTTCGGCCGCGGCCTGGTGCCGACGCCCGACGACTTCGGCAGCCAGGGGCGGCTGCCCAGTCATCCCGATCTGCTCGACTGGCTCGCCGTGACGTTCATCGAGTCGGGCTGGGACCTGAAGGCCCTCCACAAGCGCATCGTGCTGTCGGCCACCTATCGCCAGTCGTCGGCGGTCGAGGCCACGCAGCGCGACCGCGACCCGGAGAACGAGTGGCTGGCGCGAGGACCGTCCTACCGACTGTCGGCCGAGCAGATTCGTGATGCCGCCCTGGCCAGCAGCGGCCTGCTCGTGCCCACCATCGGCGGCCCCAGCGTCTACCCGTACCAGCCGGAAGGGCTCTGGGAAGAGTTGGCGACGCGCAACGCCACCTCGTACACCCAGGGCACCGGCGACGATCTGTATCGCCGCAGCCTGTACACGGTCTGGAAGCGGTCCACGCCGCCGCCGTCGGCCATCAGCTTCGACGCCTCCGAACGGTTCGCGTGCATCGTCAACCGACAGCGGACGAGCACGCCGCTTCAGGCCCTGGTGCTGATGAACGACCCGCAGTACGTGGAAAGCGCGCGGACCCTGGCCGAGCACATCCTGCGTGAGGGTGGCGACAGCGCGGAGGCGCGCGTCGTCTACGCCGTGCGGCGGGTGACGAGTCAGCAGCCGACCCCGCAGGCGGTGGCCCGGCTGGTGAGTCTTTACGAGACAGAGCGTGCCCGCTTCGCCGGCGACCCGCAGGCCGCCCGAGCCCTGCTCAGCACGGGCGAACGCGCCCTCGCGACCACGCCCGAACTTGATAGCATGGCCGCATGGGCGATCGTTGCGCACACGATTTACAACCTCGACGCCTCGGTGTACCTGCGATGAGGTGGGCGGGGGCCCGAGGGGCGGCGCTGTCGCTCGTCCTCGGTCTGGCGTGGGGATGCGACGTGCCCGGGCCCCAGGTGGACAGCCTGCCCGAGCAGGTGGACTTCGCCCTGCACGTCAAGCCCATCCTCTCGGACCGCTGTTTCAAGTGCCACGGCCCTGACGGCGGCAGCCGCAAGACCGACCTGCGGCTCGACGAGGCCGAGAGTGCGTTTGCGCGCCTCGCCTCCGGGGCCACCGCTATCGTCCCCGGGAGCCCGGGCCGCAGCGACCTCGTCCGCCGCATCCTCAGCGACGACCCCGCCGTGATGATGCCCGCGCCCGACTCGCACCTGACCCTGTCCGACTACGAGAAGGCGCTGCTCATCCGGTGGATCGACCAGGGGGCCGAGTGGAAGCCGCACTGGGCCTTCACCCCTCCGGCAATGCCCGACGTGCCGCCGCTGCCCGCGCACGCCGTGGCGCGCAATCCGATCGACCACTTCGTGCAGGCGACGCTGGCGGACCGCACGCTCGAGCCCGCCGCCGAGGCCCCGAAAGAGACGCTCATCCGCCGTGTCTCGCTGGCGCTCACCGGACTGCCGCCGACCGTCGAGGAGGTTGACGCGTTTCTGGCCGACACGTCACCGGATGCCTACGAACGCGTGGTCGACCGGCTGCTGGCCTCCCCGGCCTACGGCGAGCGGATGGCCGCCGACTGGCTCGACATCGCCCGCTATGCCGACTCGCACGGGTATCAGGACGATGTGATGCGCGACATGTCGCCGTGGCGCGACTGGGTGATTGCCGCCTACAACCGGAACATGCCGGTGGACGAGTTCATCACCTGGCAGCTTGCCGGCGATCTGCTGCCCAACGCCACGCGTGAGCAACGGCTGGCCACGGGGTTCAACCGGCACCACATGCAGAGTCAGGAGGGCGGGATTGTCCCCGAGGAGTACCGGGTGGAGTACGTGGCGGACCGGGTCCAGACCTTCGGGCAGGCCTTTCTGGGCATGAGCCTGGACTGCGCGCGGTGTCACGACCACAAGTACGACCCGGTGCTGCAGAAGGAATACTTCGAGCTCTTCGCCTTCTTCAACAGCATCAACGAAGCAGGACAGGCGCCTTACTCGGGCATGCCGAGCCCCACCGTGATTCTGCCGTCGACCGAGGCCGAGGCCCGGCTGGCCGACCTGTCCACGGAGCGACGCGCCCTGGAAGCGGAGACGTCGATTGAATCGCCCGAGTACGACGCGGGCTTCGACGCCTGGCTGGCCGGCCGCGCTGCGCGTACGTCGCTGCCGTCCGCGGACGGGCTCGTGCTGCACCTGCCGCTCGACGACATGCAGTCGCGTGCGGCGCCCCGCGGAGCCGGCCCGCGGACAGGCCCGCCGCCGCGCCAGTACACGTTCAGCAACCTGGCCGCCCCGAAGACCGTCGGCATGCTGGGCGGCGACCTCGACCGACAGCCTGTCGCCGTGGAAGGCCGGATCGCAGGCGCCATGCGCCTCCAGGGCGATAGCGAGATCCACGCCCCCGACGGCGTGGGGTTCTTCGACAGACACCAGTCGTTCTCCGTGGGCCTCTGGTTCCGCGTCGACGAGGCGGGCACGTCCGGGCCGCTGTTCTCGCGGTCGGGTGGCTTTGCCAACGGGTTCCGCGGCTACCTGGTGCGCCTCGAGCCCGACGGCACGCTTTCGGCAGCGCTCCACCACGTGGCGCCCGACGACTCGATCGCCATCCGGACCCGGACGCCCGTGGCACCGGGCGTCTGGCGTCACCTGACGCTCACCTACGACGGCTCGAGCCGCGCGGCGGGGCTGCGCCTGTATCTCGACGGCCAGGCGGCCGACACGCTCACAGTGGTGGACAACCTGCAGCGCAGCATCATCACCAGCGGCATCGAGGGCAACCAGATGTCGGGTCGGCCGTTGAGCCTGCGGATTGGCGGCGTCGGCGAGCTGAGCAAGGAGACGCTCCGCGACGTCTCCGTCGACGACTTCCGCGTGTATGCGCGAACGCTTCCCGCGATCGAGGTGGAGGCGCTCGGCGGCAGGCCCGACGCCCTCGATCGCATCCTCGCCGTCCCGGCGACCTCCCGGACGCCGGCCCAGCGGACCGCATTGCGGGAGCTGTACGTGCGACGAGCGGACGCGACGTTCGCGTCACGCCTGGCGCGCCTGACCGAGGTGCGGGGCGAGGAGAACACGATCTGGACGGCGCAGCCGAGCGTGATGGCGATGCGCGAACTGCCGGAACCGCGTCCCACCTTCGTCCTCGCGCGAGGCGCCTACGACGCGCCCACCGAACCAGTGCGCCCGGGCACGCCCGCGGCGATCCTGCCCTTCGACGAGTCGCTGCCGAAGAATCGCCTGGGGTTGGCCCGCTGGCTCCTCGCCCCCGAGCAGCCGCTCACGGCGCGCGTCTTCGTCAACCGCTACTGGGCGGCGGCCTTCGGCCGGGGCCTGGTGCCCAGCGCGGACGACTTCGGCAGCCAGGGCGAGTTGCCCACCCATCCGGCGCTGCTCGACTGGCTCGCCACGACCTTCGTGTCGTCGGGGTGGGACGGCAAGGCGCTGCACCGGCTCATCGTCACCTCGGCGACGTACCGGCAGGCCAGCGCCGTCGATGCCGCGCACCGCGAGGCGGATCCCGACAACCGGTGGCTGTCGCGGGGACCGTCCTTCCGGATGCCCATCGAGCAGATACGCGACGCCTCGCTGGCCAGCAGCGGGTTGCTGCACCGGGCGATCGGCGGTCCGAGCGTCTATCCCTACCAGCCGCCCGGGATCTGGGAAGCGTTGGCCTCCAGCAACCGCTACCCGCAGTCCACGGGCGACGGCCTCTATCGCCGCAGCCTCTACACGGCGTGGAAACGTGCCGCGCCGCCGCCGTCGGCCATCAGCTTCGACGCCTCGGAGCGTCTGGTGTGCACGGTGACACGACAGCGCACCAACACGCCGCTGCAGGCCCTCGTGCTGCTCAACGACCCGCAGTACGTGGAGAGCGCCCGCGTGCTCGCCGAAGACGTCGTGCGCCACGAGGCCGACGACCCGGCTCGCGCGGCCTATGCCTTCCGCCGCGTGATCAGCCGTGCGCCCACCCCATCGGAGGTCTCGCACCTGATGCGCCTGCACGACACCGAACGTACACGATTCGAAGACGACCCCGATGCGGCAGCCGCCCTGCTGACCACCGGTGACCGTCCGCGCGATCCGTCGCTCGACCCTGTCGATGTCGCGGCCTGGACGGTGGTGACCAGCACGATCATGAATCTCGACGAAGCGGTGCACACACGATGAAGGAACTACGCGACCTCAAGTTCAACGCGACCCGCCGGCACTTCCTGTCGGCCGCGAGCCTCGGGCTCGGCAGCGCGGCGCTGGGGTCGCTGCTCGATCCGATGCAGCTGTTCGGCCAGGCGGGCGCGTCGCCGGCGCCTGCCACGGCCGGCAGCGCCCACGTGCCGGGCATGCGGCACGTGGTGCCGCGCGCGAAGCGGGTGATCTACCTGTTCCAGAGCGGCGGCCCGTCGCAGCTCGAGCTGTTCGAACACAAGCCGAAGCTGCGGCAGCTCAACGGCGAGGAACTGCCGGCCTCCATCCGCATGGGCCAGCGCCTCACGGGCATGACCGCCCACCAGAAGTCGTTTCCGCTGGCCGGCTCGCAGTTCGAGTTCGCACAGTACGGGCAGAGCGGCGCCTGGATGAGCGACCTGCTGCCGCACACCTCGCGCATCGTCGACGACCTCTGTATCGTCCGCTCGCTCTACACCGAGGCCATCAACCACGACCCGGCCGTGACCTTCGTGCAGACGGGGTCGCAGCTGGCCGGCCGGCCGGCCATGGGCTCGTGGCTGTCCTACGGGCTCGGGTCGGAGAACCAGAACCTGCCCGCCTTCATCGTCCTGTTGTCGCGGGCGCGATCGGGCGATCAGCCGCTCTACTCGCGCCTCTGGGGCAGCGGCTTCCTGCCCTCGCAACATCAGGGCGTGCAGGTGCGCAGCGGCAAGGACCCGGTACTGTACCTGAACGACCCGGCGGGGCTCGACCGCGAGAGCCGCCGACGCATGCTCGACACGTTCCGCGCGCTCGAGGAGGAACAGCACGCCCGCGTGCTCGATCCCGAAATCAACGCCCGCATCGCGCAGTACGAGATGGCCTACCGCATGCAGGCCTCGGTGCCCGAGTCGATGACGGTGGCCGACGAGCCCGATAGCGTGTTCGAGATGTATGGCCCGGACGCCAGGATTCCCGGCACCTACGCGGCCAACTGCCTGCTCGCGCGTCGTCTCGCCGAACGCGACGTCCGCTTCATTCAGCTCTATCACCAGGGCTGGGACCAGCACGGCAACCTGCCCAAGGACATCCAGATCATGACGAAGTCGGTGGACCAGGCGTCCGCGGCGCTCGTGCAGGATCTGAAGCAGCGCGGGCTGCTCGATGACACGCTGGTCATCTGGGGTGGTGAGTTCGGCCGCACGAACTACTCGCAGGGCAAGCTCACCAAGGACAACTACGGGCGTGACCACCATCCCCGCAGCTTCACGGTGTGGATGGCCGGCGGCGGCGTCAAGGCTGGCTCGGTGTATGGCGAGACCGACGAGTTCGGCTACAACGTCGTGCGTGACCCCGTCCACGTGCACGACTTCCAGGCCACCCTGCTCCACCTGCTCGGCGTCGACCACGAGCGCCTGACGTTCAGGCACCAGGGGCGCCGGTACCGCCTGACCGACGTCCACGGGCACGTGGTGCCTGGACTCCTCGCGTGATCCGACGCCTTCCGCGCTGGGCCTGGGCCCTGCTGGCCGTCGTGGTCGTCGTGGCGGCGGCCGTCCTCGTCGGGCCGCGCGAGCGCATGGCGCTCGTCGGCTTCGTCGGGCGTTTCCATCCGGCGCTGGTCCACCTCCCGATCGGCGCCCTCGTCGCGGCGGCGGTGCTCGTGGGGCTGGCGCGGTCCGGACGGCACGCCGTGGCCCGCAGCGCCATCGTCCCGGTGCTCGGGGTGGCGGCCTTCGGCGCCGTCGCGGCGGTGGCGGCCGGGCAGGCCCTCTCGGCCGAGGGCGGCTACGGCGGCGACACGTTCCTCTGGCACCAGCGGCTCGGCTACGTCGTGGCGGCACTCGCCGCCGCAGCGGCGCTGTCCGCCTGGCGCGCGTCGCGTCGTGGCGACGTGCGTCTTCAGGCGGCGTCGGACGTGCTGGTCGCCGCCGGGGTCGTGCTGCTCGGACTGGTGGGCCATCTCGGCGGCACCCTGACCCACGGGGAGGGCTACCTCACCGAGCGCCTCCCCGCACCCTTCGCACGCTGGTTCGGCGCCGAGTCGGCGCTGGTCCAGGCGCGCAGCGTCCAGCCCGCGCAGGTGGTCGTGTACGACGCGCTGGTGAAGCCGGTGCTGCAGGAGCACTGCGTCGATTGCCACGGGCCCTCGAAGGCCAATGGCGACCTCCGCCTCGACACCCCGGACACCATCCTGGCGGGCGGACGCACCGGCGCCGTGCTCGTGGCCGGCCAGGCCAACGCCAGCGACCTCATCAGGCGCCTGTGGCTGCCGCCCGTCCACAAGGATGCGATGCCCCCCAAGTCGAGCGCGCCGATGCCCGCGGCCGACGCCTCCGTCCTGCGCTGGTGGGTGGACGCCGGTGCGTCGTTCACGCACACGCTCGCCGACGTGGAGATCGCGCCGGAGGTGATGCCTGCCATCCAGGTGCGTGTCGGCAACCTGTCGCTCGACGGGCCGGCGCTGCTGGCCGTGGAGGCTGGTCCACTCGACGACGCGACCCTCGACCGCCTGGCCGCGTCAGGCCTGCCCGTGAGCCGCCTGGCCGAAGGGGTGGACTGGCTCCAGGTGGAGGCCCGAGGCTCCGGCGTCGCCTTCGACGATGCCGCACTCGAAGCCCTGGTGCCGCTGGCCCTTCACATCACGTGGATGGACCTGGGCGGGACGGCCATCACCGACGAGGGAGTCGCGCTGCTGGCGCGCTTTCCGCACCTGACCCGCCTGCACCTCGACCGCACCGCGGTGACCGACGCGCGCCTCGACGCGGTCGCCGGCCTCCAGCATCTGTCGTCGGTCAACGTGTACGGCACGCGGGTCACCGACGCGGGACTCGAGCACCTGGCGTCGGCCAGGTCGTTACAGGCCGTGTACGCAGGCAACACCGGCGTGACCGCCGAGGGGGTGGCGGCCACTGCCGTCAGCCGGCCGGATCTGACCGTCCATGCCAACGTCACCGCGACTGCTGCAACGCCTCCTGCTTCCGCCCCAGCCAGACCCCCAGCCCCATCCAGATGACCGCCAGGGGGACGGCCACCGAGGCCAGTCCCGCCAGCGCGAAGCCGAGCGCACGCACGCCGCCTTCGGTCCAGGCCCCGAGCACGTCGCCGCCGCGGTAGACGAACGTGTCGGTCACGGCCTTCGACTTGTACTTGTCCTCGCGGCTCACCACGGTGAAGAGCGTCTCGCGAGCTGGGCGCGTGACGGCACGCTGCAGGGCGCGGAAGGTGGCCTCGAACACGATGAGCACGGCAAATGAGCCCACCATGGCCAGGCCGATGAACCCGAGCGAGACCACGACCGGCAGAATCATCAGCGCCACGGCGACGCCGAACCGCTTCATCAGGTGGCCCGTGACGAGGCCCTGCAACACGAGGGTGGTGACCTGGGTGAAGAGATCGATCTGCGCGAACATCCGCGTCTGCTCGTCCACCGTGTCGCCGAGCGCATCGACCATGGCCAGGCGCGTCATGTAGATGAAGGTCGCCATCACGGTCATCACGAGCACGTAGCCCGAGATGCCGAGGAGATACGGCGAGCGTGCCACGGCGGCGAGGCCTTCCCAGGCACTGCCGCCGATGACCGCGCGGTCGTCTGCGGCAGCCGCTGCCGAAGGTTCGCCGGCGTGTGCGGGCGACGGTTGCAGGTGGGTGACGAGCCAGGCGGCGCCGATGGCGCATCCGAGGAAGCCGGCCGCCACGAGCAGCAACGTCGGCGTGCCGAGTGGCTCGGCGAGCATCGTGGCCAGCCAGGGCCCGGCGATCGCGCCCAGCGTGCCGCCCACGGCGATGGCTCCGAACAGGCGCTTGCTCTGCTCGAGGGTGAAGCGGTCGGCCATCAGCGCCCAGAACACCATCGTGCTGAACAGATTGAACACGCTGAACCACACGTAGAAGACCTGTCCGCTGGTCTCGCCCACCGCCTGCGGCGTCAACACGATGAGGGCCCAGAAGCCCACGAGGCTGAGCGCGAAGAACAGGTACGTGACGGCGATGAACACGATGCGCCTGAAGCGGCTCACCAGCCAGCCGAAAACGGGGTTGACGGCCAGCGTGATCACTGCCGTCCCGATGAACAGCCAGCGGATGGCCTCGATGCCGCGCTGCATGCCGAGCGCGTCGCGCACGGGACGCAGCATCATGAGCGCGGTCAGCACGCAGAAGAAGAAGAAGGCGGCGGCGAGCAGCGGCGCCACTTCCTCACGCCGGACGTTGAAGAATCGCTGTAACAGTGAGGTCATGCGGGGGCCTCGTCTCCCGGGGAGTGGCGCGACACGTTCGCTGGCCTCTACGTCGGGCAGCCGCCGTGCGCTTACAGCGACGCAGCATATCAGGCGCGGCCGGGCCGGACCGGCGCCGCACCTGGGCGTAGCCGACGGCTCTCCACGAAACGCCGGGGTGCCGGGCGTCGTTCATCACTCCGTTGGCCAATCCGCGTTTTTCAACGACAGATCCCTCCATGACTGATTCCACACGACACGATCACGGGGACCGCCCCACGACTTCCGATCCGGCGCGCCGGCACTTCCTGAAGGGTACGACCGCCGCGCTGGCAGGCGGCCTGTTGGCCGGAGGCCTGGCGGGCCGCGAGGCGGCGGCGGCCACTGCGGTCGACCAGCGTCCGCTCACCGAGCAGGAGAAGCTCGCGCGCATCGCGACCAACACCTACCCCCATCGCACGCTGTTCAAGCAGCGGCCGCGGCAGGGCGGAGGCATGGGCGGCAACGCCGAGGCGCAGGCGCGCGCGGACGCCATGAAGAAGAAGTACGGCGAGATCACGCTGCTCGACTACCCGCAGTGGACGCGCGACAACTTCCCCGGCGTGTGGCACACCGACGTGTGGTCGTCGCTCTTCGGCGACGTCACCGACGACTCGATGTACGCGCAGACACAGGTCACGATGGGCAACGGCCAGACGCGCACCGTCTACGAGTTCGACCCGTCGCTGCCGAGCGCGAAGGCCTGGCTCGACACGCTCGCCAACAACTGCGCCAAGACCGGGGTGCTCGTGCACCACGTGTCGAACAACGCCCCGCGCAACATCTCGGTGCTCGATGCGGCCGAGCGCAAGGCCGGCGTCGAGGTGGCGAAGAAGTGGCTCGACGGCTCGGCGCGCATCGGCGCCAAGACGATGCGCGTCAACACCGGTGGCCCGCGCATCGTCCCGCAGGCCAGCGCGACGACGGGCTACCCGCGCAACGACGAGATCGTCAAGTACCTGGCCAACGCGATCGAGTCGTTCAAGGAGATGGCCGACTACGGCGGAAAGGTCGGCGTCAAGGTGACGCTCGAGAACCACTGGGGCCTGAGCGCCGATCCCACCAACATGCGGATCATCCTCGACGAGGTGAACCACCCCTACTGCGAGGCGTCACCCGACTTCTGCAACTGGGAGCACGAGTACCTGCTCTACCACGGCCTCGAGGCCGTGATGCCCTACACGCACACGACCGTTCACGCCAAGTACTGGGACCGCTGGGAGAACGTGGACCTGCAGCGCTGCGTGCGCATCATGAACCACCACGGGTTCAAGGGCATCATCGCGCTGGAGTACGAAGATGGCCCGTGGGACGGGGTCGAAGGGGCACGGCACATGCTCGGTGAGGTGCTCAAGGCGCTGTAATCGCCTCGACGGACGTGGTTGGGGGACAATGGCCGCATGTCTCCTGCCACGTCCGACGCCGCCGCTGCGCCCGCGGGCGCCACACGCCCGCTCAACGGCGCCGACCGCGTCATGCTCCAGGGGCCGCACTCGCGTCGCCGCGAGCTGCGGATTCTGTTCCAGACGGTCCGCGACTTCCTGCGCGGGTTCCGCACGTTGCACTTTGCGGGCCCCTGCGTCACGGTCTTCGGGTCGGCCCGCTTCCACGAAGACCATCCCTACTACCAGTTGGCGCGCGAGGTGGGGGCCGGCCTGAGCCGCATCGGCTTCACCGTGATGACCGGCGGCGGCCCGGGCGTGATGGAGGGCGCCAACCGCGGCGCGAAGGAGGCCGGCGGCTGGTCGGTCGCCTGCAACATCAAGCTGCCCTTCGAGCAGGCCGCCAACCGCTACCTCGATCGTTGGGTCACCTGCGAGTACTTCTTCGTCCGCAAGGTGCTGCTCTTCAAGTACTCGTACGCCTTTGTCGCGCTGCCCGGCGGCATCGGCACCCTCGACGAGCTCTTCGAAGCGCTCACGCTGATACAGACGGGCAAGGTCCTGAACTTCCCCGTGGTGCTGATGGGCCGCGACTACTGGACGCCGCTGCTCGACCAGCTCGGGCTCATGGTCAAGGAGAAGACCATCAGCCCGGAGGACCTCGATTTGCTGCTCGTCACCGACGACGTGGAGGAGGCGCTGGCGTACGTGCGGGGCCGCACCATCGACGCCTTCGGCCTCGTGCCCCGCAAGACGCCGCACCCGTGGGCGGTGCTCGGCGAACGCGGCCGGCAGGGCGTGCGCCCGCCCCTGCCGGAGGAAGGACCGCCGGCCTGAGGCGGCCGTGACGCCCCGACCTCATTCCTGTCGCAGGGCCTTCATCGGGCTCGTCCGCGAGGCGCGCCAGGCCGGTACGACACTCGCGGCGAGACCGACGCCGGCCAGCAGCAGCAGTGCCGCCATGTAGCTGGCCGGGTCGCGGCTCTCGAGGCCGAACAGCAGGCTCTCGACGAGGCGCGCGCCGAGCAGGGCGCCGCCAAGGCCCAGGGCGATGCCGCCGGCGACAAGCCACGCCGTGTCACGCACCACCCGACCGACGACGTGCGGTCGTGAGGCACCCAGCGCGAGCCTGATGCCGATCTCGTGCTCCCGCGCGGCGGCGATGTACGCGATGACGCCGTAGAGCCCGACGCCCGCCAGCAGCACCGCGAGCATCCCGAAGGCGACCGAGAGGGCCGCGAGGAGGCGGTCGATGCGCAGCATGTCGTCGATGACGCTGGTCAGCACGCGCGTGCGGAATACGAGGGCCGGCGACACGGCCGACAGTTCCCGCCCCACGGCGGTCACGGTTGCGGCCGGCTCGAGCGACGAGCGCAGCAACATCTGCACCGCCGTGCCAGGATCCGGGTCCTGCAGGGCCGCGACGAAGATGATCGAGGGGTCGTCCTCGCGCACGTTGGCGTACTTCGTGTCGCCCACGACGCCCACCACCTCGTAGGTCACCTCGGGTTCACTCAGGAAGCGGACCTGCCGTCCGATCACGGACTGCCCCGGCAGGTGCCGATCGCGAAAGGCGCGGTTGACGATGGCCACCGGCGGCGTGTCGACGCGGTCCTGTTCGGTGAAGCGCCGGCCTTCGAGCAACGGCACGCCGAGCATCGCGAAGTAGTCGATGCCCACACGATTGAGCTGGCTGTCGATGTCGGTGCGGTTGAGGCCGCTGACGTCGATGGTGTCGTTCCAGGTCGAACCGCCCATGGGCATGTAGGCCGCTTCGGCGAACTCGGTGATCCAGGGACGGGCCGCGAAGCGTTCCGCCATGGCATCACGCACGGCTCCGTGGCGCGCGGCCGCATCCGGCAGCCGGTCGAGTTCCGCCCTGACCTCCACGAGGCCTTCGGGGTCGAAGCCGACGTCCACCCGCTGCAGGTTGCTCAGGCTGCGGGCGAACAACAACGCCCCCACGAGCAGCACCAACGTGAGCGCCACCTCGCCGACGATCAGCACGCGGCGCCACGACATGGCGCCACTCGACGCCGACGCACGGAGCCCGTCGCGCAGGGCCGCGGTCGGCGGCACCCGGGTCGCGCGCAGTGCTGGAGCGATCGCGCACACGAGCGCCGTCGCGGTCGCGGTGGCGGCGGTGAACAGGAGCAGCGTCCAGTTCATCTCGAGCAGGAGATACACCGGCGAGTTCGCGCTGCTCAGCGCGTCGACCAGGAACCGGCTCAGGCCGAAGGCGACGCCGGTGCCGAGCACCGCGCCTGCCAGGGCCAGCACGATCGCTTCGGCCGCGCTGTAACGCAACAGACGGGTCTTCGAAGCACCGATCGCCAGGCGCACGGCCAACTCGCGCTCCCGGTGGCTCGCCCGCGCCAGCAGCAGGTTGGCGAGGTTGGCGCAGGTGATGAGCAGCACGAGACCGGTGATGGAGCCGAGCAGCACCAGCGGTCCGGAGAACTGGGTGCGCAGCGACGAGACGCCGGTGCCGGCATGGATCACGGTGAACCCGAAGTTCAAGTAGCGCTCGGCCAGTTCCGGGCGGTACTGCTCGGGCAGCGTCTCGCGGAAGAGCGCGGGCGCCAGGGCATCGAGCCGCGCGTCGAGCTGCGCGTCGGTCCACCCATCGGGCAGCCGCGTCATGGCGGCCAGCCACCAGCCGGCGCTGGAGTCGGCGATCGTCGGGCCCACGCTGAGCGTGCGCTCGGTGCACGAACGTCACGCCAGGCGTCGCCCAGCCAGCGAGTGGCGCGCTGGTCGCGACAGGCCTCCTTCACCTGCTCGAGTCCGCCGAACTCGCGTCGTGCCTGCGACCGGGCCGCCTCCAGGCTCATCCCGACGGCCACGAGGTCGGCGACCCGCGCGTCGAGATGGAACTGCACCTCGGCGTCGAGCCGGCCTTCGGCATCACGTCTGCCGGGCCAGCGCGTCATGACGTGCGCTCCGCCGTCTGGAGGACCAGCGCGATGGCGCGCGACATCTGGAGCCAGTACGCCGTCTCCGACTCGAGCTGCGTCCGGCCCGCGGCGGTCAACGTGTAGAACTTCGCCTCGCGGCCCGTGTCGGTGAGCTTCCAGTCGGCCTTGAGCAGGCCCTTGCGTTCGAGGCGATGGAGCGCCGGATACAGCGACCCCTGCTGCACCCGCAGCACGTCTTCGGACATCTGCTGCAAGCGCTGGGAGATGGCATAGCCGTGCACGGGCCCGCCCTGCGTCACCTTGAGGATGAGGAGGTCGAGCGTACCCTGCAGGATGTCGGATCGCGAATCTGGCATGTCACCCCTTGTCTCTCTACATGTACGTCGTCTACCTGTAGAGCGTCAAGGGGTGTCGTACGCCCTACGGCGTGTGGCGTATGGCGTATGGCGTATGGCGTATGGCGACGTGGACCGCCTACGCCTGCCCCGGATGTTGCCAGGGCGCTCGGTACGGTCTCCTCAGCAAGCCGTTCGCCTCATCGTCGCCGACGATGCGGCCGGCGGCGTGATCCCAGGTGAGCGAGCGACCGAGCTGGGCCGAGAGGTTGGCGAGGATGCAGGCCGTGGTCGACATGTACCCCTCCTCGATGTCGGCGACCGGGCGGCCGCGCGACTGCATGTTGGCGAGCAGGTCCTTCATGTGGCCACGAATGGCGGGCGCGACGTGACGCTCGAGGTCCTTCTCGGTGCGGTCCTCGGGATACTCGTCCAGTTCCAGCACGACATCTTCGCGCAGCGGCTGGCCGTCGCCCTGGGGCGTGAAGTCCCAGCTGTTGACGCTGGCCTTGAGGGTGCCTTTGTCGCCGTAGAACGTGGCGCCCCAGGGGTACTTCGGGTCGGGGGCGGCGCCGTACGTGCGGTGCGTCCAGACGACCGGCAGGTCGCCGAAGTCGAACGTGGCGGTCTGGGTGTCGGAGATGTTGGCCTTGCTGTCCTTCTGCACCAGGATGCCGCCGGTGGACGTCACGCGGCCCGGCATGCCGAGGTCGAGCATCCAGCGCACCATGTCCAGCATGTGGATGCACATGTCGCCGACGATGCCGTTGCCGTATTCCATGAATGCGCGCCAACTGCGGGGATGCACGAGGGGGTTGTAGGGGCGCATCGGTGCGGGACCCGTCCACATCTCGTAGTCGAGATGTGCGGGCGGGGTGGTGTCCGGCGGGTTCTGTCGCGTCCGCATGTGGTAGTAGCAGTAGATCTCCACCATGCCGATGGTGCCGAGACGCCCTTCGCGGATGATGCGGTCGCGAGCGTGGATGAGGTGCGGCGTACTGCGCCGCTGCGTGCCGACCTGCACCACGCGCCCGTGCTTGCGCGCGGCCGCCAGCATGGCCTGGCCTTCGGCGATGTCGATGCTGATGGGCTTCTGCACGTACACGTCTGCACCGGCCTCGACGGCCGCAATCATCGGCAGGGCATGCCAGTGGTCGGGTGTCGCGATGAGCACCAGATCGAGGTCGCGCTCGGCCAGCATCGTGCGGTAGTCGGCATGGGTCCTCGGGCGCTGTTTCGAGACCTGCCGCGTCGCCACCAGATCGGCGGCCTCGCTCAACATCCGGCTGTCCACGTCGCACAACGACACGACGTTCACCGGCGCGACCTGGATGAGCCGCAGCAGATCACACTTGCCGTACCAGCCCGATCCGATGAGCCCCACCCGCAACGGCTCCTGCGCGAATGCGCGGACGTATCCCGGGAACGCGGAGAGCGCAAGCGCCGCCCCGCCGGCCTTCAACAACTGGCGTCGGTCCATGCAGGGAGTTATACGTCGGTCCACGGTCCACAGTCCACGGTCCACAGGGCGTGAGCCGTATGGCGTGCGGCGTAAGGCGTATGGCGTGAGGCGTAAGGCGTCACCGATACCTCGGCACGCTTGCGGGGATCTCCTGTTCGATGCGCGGGCGCTCGTCGGTGCTGGCCAGCGCCCAGAGGCTCGCATACACGGTCCTGGCGACGGCTTCCATCTTCGTCGGGTCGAGGTACCGCGCCTCGTCAGCGGGCAGGTGGTAGCGCGGGTGCGTGCCGGTCGTGAACCCGATGGTGAGGATGCCGCGCTCGAGGTATGGGCCGGCGTCCGTCCGTGGGTAGAAGAACTCGCTGTCGGCGCGGTCGTCCTTGTGGTTCAACGTCATGCCGAGGTACGCGTCGTTCACCCGTGCGATGAGCGCGGCGGCCGTCGGGCTCAGCACGCGGGGGCCGATGACGAACACCTCGTGCCGGCCGGCGACATCGGGCGACTCGGCGTCAGGTGAGCCCGGCGCTCGTGTGGCGCCGACCATGTCCACGTTGATGTGCGCCACGATGCGATCGAGCGGCACGGGCGGGGCATGCACGAACTGCCGCGTGCCCCACAGCCCGCGTTCCTCGCCGCTGTCCCAGATGAAGATGACGGAACGACGGGGCCTGGGGCCCTTCATCAGCTGTTCGGCGATCGACAGCGTCACGGCGCTGCCCGTCGCGTTGTCGTCGGCGGAGTTGTAGATGCGGTCGCCCTCGACCTCGCGGTCGCCGACCGCCCCGTCGAGATGTGCGGCCACCGTCACGTACTCGTCACGCAGGTCGGTGCCCTCGACCATCGCCACCACGTTGAAGGGGCGTTCGCGCGACGTCGAGGCGAGCGGCACGCGCAAGGTCACGGGACGCGTGAGTTCGAACGCGGCCGGATAGTCGCCGGCCTCACCGCGCGCGATGAGCGTGCGCGCGTCGACGGCCTCTCCCGTCAACAGCGCCGTGGCCGCTGGCCCACCAAGCAGCACCGACGTGATGGGCAACGCCGCGTACGCGGACGGCACACCTGGCTCGAGTTCCCGCCGCACGAGATGCGCCGTGCGCATCGCTGCCCAGTCGGCGTCCGGGTTCGACGCGGTCAGGAAGATGACCCCAAGCGCGCCGCGCCGGCTGGCCTCGGCAAACACCGACGCCGCGCCGACCGCCACGCGGCCCACCTGCGGCACCTCCCCGCCTGCCGGCTGCGCTCTTGGCCCGTGCGCCAGGACGAACTTGCCTCGCACGTCCACGCCGGCGTACGGATCGAGCCCGCGGTCCGGCGCGTACCAGCCGTGGCCCACGTACACGACGCCCGCTGTCGCGTCCACGCCACCCGCCAGCGACCGCAGCACGAAGTCGTCGCCAAAGGCAAAGCGCGTGTCGTCCACCTGCAGGGTGGTCTTCGCGGTGTCCACGCGCATCTCGACGAGGTCGTAGTGCTGCCGGAAGCCTCCGTCGTCACCGACGGGCTTCAGGCCTGCCGTCTCGAGGCGATCGATGATGAAGGCGGCCGCGCGGTCGAAGCCGGGCGAGCCGGTGTCACGCCCGGCGAGGTCGTCCGAGGCGAGGAAGTCGAGATCGCGGGCCAGCGTGTCGGCGACGATCGCATCCCCGGCCGTGCGGACGTCGGGGGGCAGGGGCTGGTCCTGGGCGGCGACGACGGCCGTCAGGATCATCAGCATCACAGGAAGCACACGTAGAGGCTTCGGCATGGCACACAGGGTAGATCGGAACACAGTACACTTCGTGCGCATGAGAGCACTCGCAGGGATTCTCGCCGCCGGACTGCTGTGGGGCGGCGTCGCCGCGCAAGACGACGGCTTCACGCCGCTGTTCGACGGACGGTCGCTGGACGGCTGGGTGAACATCAACTGCGCGCCAGACACGTTCGGCGTGCGCGATGGCGTGATCACGGTCACGGGCATACCCATCTGCGAGATCCGCACGGAACGGATGTACGAGAACTTCGTGCTCGAACTCGAGTACCAGCACCAGCAGGCCGGCGGGAACGCCGGGGTGTTCGTGTGGGCGGATGCCCTGCCCGCCCGCGGGCAGCCGTTCCTGCGCGCCATCGAGGTGCAGGTGCTCGACGGACGGAACTCGGAGACCTACACGAGCCACGGCGACGTGTTCGCGATCCATGGCGCCGTGCTGACGCCCGATCGCCCCCATCCCCGCGGCGCCATGCGCAGCCTGCCGATCGAACGGCGCGCCAAGCCTCCCGGGGAGTGGAACCACTACCGCATCACGGCCAACAACGGCACCTTGAAGCTCGCCGTCAACGGCAAGGACGTGTCGGGCGGCTACGACATCTCGCCGCGCAAGGGCTACATCGCGCTGGAATCGGAGGGTGCGCCCGTGCTGTTCCGGAACATCCGCATCCGCGAACTGCCGCCAAGCGGCGTGCTGTCCGAGTCGCACGTGGCCACGGCCGACGAGGGACACGTGGCGCTGTACGACGGCAAGACGTTCACGGGCTGGACCCGCCCGGCCGACCAGGACGTCCGCTGGACGACGAACGACTGGACGATCGCCTACGAAGCGCCGTCCAGCGCGCCGGGGCAGCCCCTGCTGTCGGAGCAGCAGTACACGGACTTCGAGCTGGTCACCGACTGGCGCTGGGTGGACACGGCCGAGTCCGTGGCGACCACGTCGGTCGCGGCCGTCACCGCGCGGCATCTGCCTGGCGTCCGCGCCGTGGTGATGCCGCAGGCCGGTGCACACGTGCAGCCCGCCGGACGGTGGAACCGCGTGGTGCAGCGCGTGGTGGGCAGCCGCGTCACGCTCTCCGTCAACGGCCAACAGGTCTCGGATGCCGAGGTCGACGGTTTGCCCAGCCGCGGCCGCGTCGCACTCGTGCCGTCGGGACGTCAGGTCGAATTTGCGAACGTCTTCGTGAAGCCACTGCCCTGACGCGTCGTGCGACGGATGCGACGATGCGGGGGCTGGCGCCGGCGCTCACAACGCCGCTTGAGTGTGAGCGGGCCGACGTGCACAATCCACGCGTGACGCACGCGCCCGCAGGCTCTACCCCGGTGTCCGACACGAACCCTGCCGTCGCCGAGCCCCCTGCCCTGGCCGATCGCCTGCGCACCGAAGGGGTCGAGGCCACGCTCCCGGATCTGCTGGCGTGCGACGCCGACGCGCTGGCCGACGTGCTGCAGCAAGTGGAGCCCGCGCTCGCGCGGGAAGTGCTCGAGCGGCTGGATGCCGGACCGCGCCAACGCGTGCTCGCGGTGGCCAGCGGCGAGAGCCGCCGCCTCTGGGCCACCGACGGGCGGTATCCGGAAGACACGGTGGGGCGGCTCATGGAGGCGCCGGTCGGCGTCTTCTCGGCAGACACCACGGTGCAGGCCGCCACGGCCGAACTGCGGACGCTCGTGGCACGGGCGTTCATCACCTACGCCTTCGTCGTGGATGCCCGTGAGCGGCTGCTCGGCGTCATCACCATGCGCGATCTGCTGTTTGCCGAACCCACGGCACGCCTGGGCGACCTGATGTTGAAGGATCCGTTCGCGCTGCATCCGGCGATGCCGCTGATGGAGGCGATGCGCGCGGTGCTCGACCGCCACTTCCCCGTCTATCCGGTCTGCGACGACGAGGGCCGGCTGCGGGGGCTGTTGCGCGGGCAGCACCTCTTCGAGGCGCAAGCCATCGAGCTATCGGCGCAGGCCGGCGCCATGGTGGGCGTCGAGAAGGAAGAGCGCTTCTCGACGCCGTGGCCCACGAGTCTGAAGTACCGGCATCCGTGGCTGCAACTGAACCTGTGCACGGCCTTCGTCGCCGCGGCGGTCGTGGGCATCTTCGAGGGCACGATCGATCAGGTGGTGGTGCTGGCGGTGTTCCTGCCGGTGCTCGCCGGCCAGTCGGGCAATACCGGCTGTCAGGCGCTGGCGGTCACCTTGCGCGCGCTGACGCTCGGCGAGCTGAAGACCGGCGCCGCCAGGGGTCTCGTCGCGAAGGAGGGGCTGCTCGGTCTGCTCAATGGCGGCCTGGTGGGCCTGACGGCAGCACTCGGCATGTTCGTCTACGCGAGGCTGCAGGGACGTCCCGACGCCGCGATGCTCGCGCTGGTGGTGCTCCTGGCCATGACCATCAGCTGCATCGTCAGCGGCATCGCCGGCGCGCTGGTGCCACTGGGCCTCAAGCGCCTGGGCGCCGATCCCGCCACCGCGTCGAGCATCTTCCTGACCACCGCCACCGACGTCGCGAGCATGGGGCTCTTCCTGACGCTCGCCACCATGCTGGTGTTGTAGACATCCGGACCCGGTCCGAAGCGTCGTCGCTCAGCCGCTGAAATACACGTACGCGGCGAGGATCAACGCGAGCACCACGCCCGACGACAACACGTCCACCTGGCCCCAACTGCTGCGCGTGGCCGCGCGCTGGTCTGCCGTGACGGTCTCGTAGGTCAACCCGACGAGCCGTGCCTCGGGCGGCGGCGCCGTGGCATAGCTGACGCCGATCAGCACGGCCGTCGAGATCACGAAGATCACGAGGCTGTAGTACTGGAAATACATGTTGTTGACGATCCAGAGCAGTGATCCTTCGGGATAGCCGGCCTCGAAGCCCGCGAGCCCCAGCGTCACCGGCGTGTCGACGGCCAGGCGGAACATCCCCAGCGCGAACCCCACGAGAAGGGCCGCCAGGCAGCCTGGCCCGTTCAGCCGCTTCATGAACACGCCGAAGAAGAAGACGGCGAAGATGGGCGGGCCGAGGTAGCCCTGGACACCCTGGAGGTAGTCGTAGAGGCCGCGCGCGCCCTGGATCACCGGAATCCACAGCAGCCCCACGACGACCATCGCGGTGGTGGCCACGCGGCCGATCCACACGAGCTGATGTTGCGTGGCGTCGGGATGGAGCTTCTGGTAGAAGTCCATCGTGAACAGCGTCGAGCAGGCGTTGAACACGCCGGCCAGCGAGCTCATGAGGGCCGCCAGCAGCCCGGCGACGACCAGGCCGCGGAGGCCCGACGGCATCACCTGCTGCACGAGCAGCGGGAAGGCGGCCTGCGATCTGTCGCCGATGGCCATGCCGTTGGCGTCCACCATCGTGCTCAAGACGCCGCCCTGACCCGACTTCGCCAGCGCGATCGCGATCATGCCCGGGATGATGAAGATGAACACGGGCAGCAGTTTGAGGAAGGCGGCGAAGATGGTGCCGCGCCGCGCCTCGGTTTCGTTCGGCGCACCCAGCGTGCGCTGCACGATGTACTGGTCGGTGCACCAGTACCAGAGTCCGATGATGGGCGCGCAGAACAACATGCCCAGCCACGGGTAGTTCGTGTTGAAGTACCACGCCATGCGGTCGGGCTCGATGACGGGAGCCCACGTGCCCTGCACACCCTCGGTCATCAGGGGCTTCCACAGGTTGAACATCTCGGGCCCGAGCGTCTCGCGCAGCACGCCCCACCCGCCCAGGGCCGCGAGGCCGTACCACGTCAGCAACAGCGAGCCGACGACGAGCACCACCGTCTGCAGCGCTTCGGTATACGCCACCGCCCGCAGGCCGCCGAGCACCGTGTAGAGCCCGGTCAGCACGATGACGAGCACGGAGCCTACCCAGAAGCTGTCGAGCACCAGCCCGCCAAGCTCGATCTGCAGTTCCGGCAACAGCGTGCCGAAGACGATACCGCCGGCGTAGATGCCCACCGCAATCTTCGTCAGCACGTACGCGACGAGCGAGATGATGGACAACACCCAGCGCGAGGCCGGCGAGAAGCGCCGTTCGAGGAACTCGGGCATCGTGTAGACGCGCGAGCGCATGTAGAAGGGCACAAACAGCCAACCGAGCACCAGCAGGCACCACGCGTGCAGTTCGTAGTGCGCCAGGGCCACGCCGCTCGTGGCGCCCGATCCGGCCAGCCCGACGAGATGTTCCGACCCGATGTTGGACGCGAAGATCGACGCGCCCACCACGGCCCATCCAAGGTTGCGGCCAGCCAGGAAGTAGTCGTCGGTCGTGTCGCGACTCCGGCGGACGACGCGCCACGTCACCACGCCGAGCACTGCGAAGTAGCCGAGGATGACGAGCCAGTCGAGCGTGGTCATGGGCTGTCGGGAAGACGCGAGAGGAAGCGGCGGATGCGCGCGGCGTTGGTACCGACGTCGCTGCGCCCCACACGGGACTTGGAGCGGACATCCACGCGGCTGCCGCTGCCCTCCGGGCGCACCCGCACGACGATGTCGTCTGTGAAGCGGAACCAGAACGTGGTGTCGGAGGCCTCGAGCCGGCCCTCGCCGGGCACCGCCGCGACGATGGTCCAGCCGAGGTCGCGCGCGGCCTCTTCCGCCGCCGCAAAGGCCTCGGCGGCGGGCAGCTCGAGTCGACGGGTCTGAATGTCCGGGTAGGCCTGTCGCTGCAGGCTCGCCGTCTCGGCGCCCGCGTAGGCCACGGGGTTCGGGGCATCGGCCCTCAGCGGCGCCACGGCGACAAAGGCGGGTGGGTCGTCCAGGTCGGTCGAGATATCGTGGATCGGCGGCACGCTGCGCGCCTGCGTCTGCCAACTCCAGGGCAGCCACACGCCGATCGCGGCAATGAGGATGGCCACGAGCGCACGACCGCGTCCAGGGCCGAAGGCGAGCGCCAGCAGCCCGAGCACCAGGCTCGCGAGGGCAACCCAGGCGCCGTAGCGCAGCACCGTGAACCCCGTGCGGAAGGTCCACAGCCCGAGCCAGACGCCCGCGGCCGACAGCAGCAGGGCACCTCCGGCCAGGAGCGCCAGGGCCAGCGCGCCCGACGACAGTCGCCGTCCGAACATGCGCGCCATCATAGTGCAGAACGGGCGACGGCCCGTATGGCCGCCTGGGCCGCCGCTCTCGACCGTGCTCAGCGCGACGCTGCCGGCGCCCCCGTGCGTGCAGACGCCCGCGGGGTCACTCGACGCGCACCGGCGTCACGCCAGCGTGACGGGTAAGGCGTCGGCGACGCGACCGAAGGCCCGCACCGCGCTCCCAATGGCCGGCGCCACCGCGATGATGGGCGTCTCCCCCGCGCCGTCGGATGGCCGGTCGGGACGGTCGAGCAGCAGCACGTCGATGGCCGGCACATCCGAGAAGCGAGGCACGCGATATCTCGACAGGCTGCCGTTCAGCACACGCCCTTCCGCAAACTGAATCGCCTCGAACAGCGCGCCGCCCAGCCCCTGCACCACGGCGCCCTCGACCTGGTGCCGCAGGCCGTCGGGGTTGATGATGGCGCCGCATTCGAAGGCGACGACGAGGCGCACGACACGAAAGCCATCGGGCGCGCGCGCGACGTCGGCCGCGATGGCCACCACGCTGTTCTTCTCCGTCCCGCACGCCAGCCCCCACGCGTGCCCGTCGCGGGACGGCGCCGGCCAGCCGACATGCTGGCCGACCGCCTGCAGCACTCCTCGCATCCGCTCGTCCGACAGGTGGCGCAGCCTGAACTCCAGCACGTCGGCGCCCGTGGCCCGCGCGACGTCGTCAATCACCATCTCACGGGCATAGGTGTTGGCCGTGGCCGCCAGCGCGCGGTACGAGCCCTGTCGGAGGGGCGAGGCGGTGGGGTGGAACGTCAGCCGCTGGTGCGCGATCTCGTAGGGCGTCCGGATCCCGGCCGTCCCCGAGTTCCAGTTGTCGAGCGTCCACGACAAGAGGCGACCGTCACGGCCGACGCCCGCGCGTACATCGATGACGCCGGCGGGGCGGAAGTAGGCCCACATGAACTCGTCGGCGCGCGTCCAGACGAGGCGCACCGGGCGACGCGCGGCACGGGCCATCCGGGCGGCCTCGACGGCTTGTTCGCCCGTGTGTTTGCCTCCGTAGCCGGCGCCCGTATCGGGGACCAGCACGCGCACGCGCTCCTCCGGCAGGTGGAAGGCCGCCGCCAACTCGCGGCGGACGCCGAACGGGCGCTGCGTGCCCGTCCACACCGTGAGTCCGCCATCGTCGCTCCACTCCGCGACGGCAGCGCGTGGTTCGAGCGGCACGTGGGCGATGTAAGGCACGTGGAAGGTCCGGGCAAACGTGCGGACGACCTGGGACGCGGCCTCGTCGACGTTGCCGATGACGATGGGGTCGGGGGCGCGTCCGGAGGGCGCCGACCTCTCAGCGCCGTGCCGCAGCGCGTCGGACAGCGTGTCCGAGGTCACGGCCGAAGGCGCTTGCCGCCACGTCACGTGCAGCGCGTCGGCCGCCCGCGATGCCGCGCGGGGCGAAGGCGCGGCCACGCCGACGAACTGGTCCTCGTGCACGACCACGACCCCTTCCATGGCGCGAGCCGCGGCGACGTCGATGGTGTCGACGGTGGCGCCGTATCGGTCAGGGCGCACGATCTGCGCGTGCAACATGCCGGGGCGCACCATGTCGGTCGTGAACCGATGGCGGCCCGTGACGAAGGCCGTCGCGTCGACCTTGGCCCTGGCGGTGCCGCGCTCACGCCATGCGGAGCGAGGCGTGGGGACGGCGTCGGTGTCGATGGTCCCGCGCAGGTCCTGGTCGCGCACCAACTCGCCATACGACATCCTGCGTCCGTCGTGAGCGATGACCGTCCCATCGGCCGCCGACAGGTCGGATTCGGCCACCTGCCAGCGCTCCGATGCCCGGCGCAGCAGGAGCTGTCGTGCCGCGCGCGCGGCTCTAGCCAACTGCGGCGCCATGCGCGGCGTGGTCTGCGAGCCGAACGTGCCGTTGTCGAAGGGCGTCTGCGCCGTGTCGCCCATCACCATGCCGATGTGAGCGAAGGGCACGCCGAGTTCGTCGGCCACCGTCTGCGCGAGCGAGGTGCGGATGTTCTGCCCCACCTCGACCTTGCCCGTATAGACGGTGACACGCCCCTCGGCATCCACCCGCACCCAGGCCGCGACATCATCGGTCGAGGCGGCGTCAGCGCGCGCGGGCGCACCTGCAGGCACCTGTCCCGCGGCACGCGCCTGCAGCGCTGCCACCATGAGCGTCCCGCCCGTGATCTGCAGGAACTGCCGCCGTTCCAGCCGGAACAGATAGGCGGGCGCCTCAGAGAATTCGTAGCGTTCAGGTTCGACGGTCATCAGCGCCCATCCTCCTGTCCTCCCGTCCTCCCGTCCGTCCTTCCCGCCATCCTCTCCGCGGCCCGCTCAACGGCCTCTACCAGCCGAGGGTACTCGCCGCACCGGCACAGATGACGATCGAGTTCGCGGACGATCTCATCGCGCGTGGGGTTCGGCCGGCTGCGCAACAGCGCTACGGTGGCCATGACCATGCCGGGGGTGCAGTAGCCGCACTGGAACGGCTCGACATCCAGGAAGGCCTGCTGCACGGGATGCAGGCGGTCGGCATCGGCCACACCCTCGATGGTGACGACTGGACGGTTGCCCACCGCCGACAGTCTGGTGACACACGACTTCACCAGGCGTCCGTCGAGCAGCACGCTGCAGGCTCCGCACTGCCCCTCGCCACAGCCGTACTTCGTGCCGGTCAATTGGAGGTCGTGCCGCAGGATCTCGAGCAGGCGATCGTCGGGACTCGCCTCCACGGTCACGCTCCGGCCGTTCACGTGCAAGGTCTGTTCGGCCACGTCAGGTCCTCTGGACGTTGGGCCTCGCGGGGCCCGCGCAGGGTGAGCGCCCATCATATCGAACCGCTGCCGCCGCCGCCCGCCCCAGGCCGAGCTCCGGATTACACTGGGCGCGGCCGTGCCCACTCCCGACGATTTCGACACCCCTGCCCCCTCGCGCGCACCATCCGACGACGATTCGGCCTGGCCTGACATCCTGTCCACGCGGACGCTTCGCGAAGGCGACGCCGTCGCGCCGCGCGTCCACGCCCTGCAGCAGGCGCGCGACCTGCTGTTTGAAGAACACGTCGGTGCCTATCAGCTCGGTCCCCGTCTCGGGCAGGGCGGCATGGGCGAGGTGTACCTGGCCCGGCAGGAGCAGCCGCTGCGGCGCGACGTGGCCTTGAAGGTCATCAAGCGCGGCATGGACACCGAGTCCATCGTCCGTCGCTTCGCGAGCGAGCGGAAAGCGCTCGCGCTCATGGACCACCCGGCCATCGCGCGCGTGCTCGACGCCGGGGCGACGGCCGACGGCCGGCCCTTCGTGGCCATGGAACTGGTGCGCGGCGGCCGCATCACGGACGTGTGTGATGCGCGACGGCTGGGGGTGCACGAGCGGCTGCGTCTGTTCCTCGAGGTGCTCCGAGGGGTGCAGCATGCGCACCAGAAGGGCGTGCTGCATCGCGACCTCAAGCCCTCCAACATCCTGGTGGCCGTAGTGGACGGGCAGCTCCAGCCGAAGATCATCGATTTCGGTATTGCGCGCGCCGTCAACGACGACGAACCGCTGGCGTCGCAGGCCACCGTGGTCGGGCAGTTCATCGGCACCCCCGAGTACATGAGCCCCGAGCAGGCGGGCGCCATCGGCGGCGGGGTGGATGCCCGCTCGGACGTCTACTCGCTCGGCGTCGTGCTCTACGAGTTGCTGACGGGCCATCGTCCCTACGACTTCGCACGGAGGACGCCGACGGCGGTATCCGCTCGCCTGACCGAGCGGTCACGACCGCTGCGTCCGAGTGCCGCCGTGCACACGAGGACGCTGGCCGCCGCTCCCGAGAGCACGATCGTCGATCGGGCCGCGGCGCGCGCCGTGTCGCCGGCCAGGTTGCGACGCCTGTTGCGCGGCGACCTCGACACCATCGTGCTCAAGGCCATCCATCCCGATCCCGAGCGGCGCTACGGATCGGCGGAGCAGTTCTCGGCCGATCTCGAGCGCTTTCTGGAGGGACGCCCGGTCCTCGCCCGTCCCGACAGCCTGCCCTACCGCACCCAGCGCTTCGTGCAGCGGCATGTGTTCGGCGTCGCCGTGACCGCGCTGGCCGCGGTCGGGGGGCTGGTGTTCGTGGTTCTGCTGGCGCGCGAACGCACGCGAGCGCTGGAGGCCGAGCAGCAGGCACGGATCGAGGCGGGCACAGCCACGGCCGTGTCCGACTTCCTGGTGAGCCTGTTCGACGTGGCGAGCCCTGAGACGGGAAAGGATCGAGGGATCACCGCCCGCGAGATGGTGGACCGCGGCGTGGCGCGCATCCGGAGCGAGTTGACCGACGAGCCGGCCGTGCGCGGGCAACTGCTCTTCACGCTCGGCTCGGTGTATCGGGAGCTCGGGCGGATCGATCAGGCCGAGCCTCTGCTGCGCGAGGCACTCGACGTGCGGCGGCAGGCCTTCGGCGCCAGCCATCCACTCGTGGCCGATACGCTCGGACGGCTCGCCCGCATCCGCCTCGATCGCGGCGACACGGCCGAGAGCCTCGCGTTGTACGAGCAGGCGCTCGAGATTCGACGGGCGGTCTCCGGCCCCGCCAGCGCGCCTGTCGGCGAGGTGCTCAACAACATCGGGCTCGTGCACCTCACCGCGGGCCGCTTCGCGGAGGCGAGCGCCGTCTTGGCAGAGGCCGCCGAGATCAGGCTCGCGGCCGGAGGCGAGGGCAGCCACGGCGCGGGCAGCGTGCTCTACAACATGGCCGTCACCCACTACGAACTCGGACAGTACGACGATGCCCTGACCCACCTCGATAGGGCCGAGCCCCTGCTGCGGGCCGAACTCCGGGCCATCGACGACCCGCATCCGAAGCTCGTGGCGCTGGCGTCGTTCCGCGGCCTGCTGTTGCGGGAACTCGACCGCCAGGACGAGGCCCTCGAGGTGCTCGAGCGCGGCGTCGAGGCCGCACGGGAGATCTACACCGAGCCGAACCCCGCCCTGGCCACGATTCTCACCAACCTCGCGCTGGTCGTGCAGCGTCGCGGTGACCTCGACCGCGCCGAGGGTCTCTATCGCGAGGTCCTGGCGATCGACCAGGCCGTGTATGGCGAACGCCATGCGGACGTGGCGCACGACTACTTCAACCTCGGCACGTTTCTCTACCGCCATCGGGGGCATCGAGACGAGGGCACCCGCTACGTGCAGGTGGCGCTCGACATGCGCCGCGACCTGCTCGGAGCCGACCATCCTGCCACGGCGGTCGCCATGCGTACGCTGGCCGACTACCACGTCGATGCCGGCCGCGTGCGCGACGCGCTGCCGCTGCTCGAGGCGGCCCATGCCGCGCAGGTGAAGGCGCTGCCGCCCGACCACCCCTCGCTGGCCACCACGCGGCAAGCGCTCGACGCGGCCCGTCATCGCCTCAAGTGACGCCGCGCAGGTGCATTCCCGATGCCCGGTCTGGTATCGTGTCGGGCATCACCGTTGTCTGCGTCGCCGCACACCGCGCGACCTTCGTCAGGAGCCTTCATGAGTCTCGTGTTCCGCCTGTCGGGCGCGCTTGCGGCGCTGCTCGTCCTCGTGGCCGGTTCGGCCTCCTACTCCACGGCCCAGGACGATGGGTGGGTCCCGTTGTTCGACGGCAAGACGCTCAACGGCTGGAAGGTCGGTGAGAATGCCGACACCTTCAGTGTCGTCGATGGTGTGCTGCAGGTGTTCGGCCCGCGCGCGCACCTGTACTACGACGGCCCCGTGAACGACCACCGGTTCACGAACTTCGAATGGAAGGCCGACGTGATGACCTTCCCCAACGCGAACTCGGGCATGTACTTCCACACGGAGTACCAGGAAGGCGGCTGGCCCTCGAAGGGGTACGAGGTGCAGGTCAACAACTCGCACACCGACACGATCCGCACCGGCAGCCTGTACAACATCGTCAACGTCACGACGCCCCCGGCGAAGGACCACGAGTGGTTCACGCAGCACATCGTCGTCCGAGGCAAGCAGGTGACCATCAGCGTCAATGGCAAGCAACTGGTGGACTACACCGAACCCGCCAACGTCGAACGGCCGGCGTCGATGAAGGAACGCGTGCTCTCGAGCGGCACGTTCGCCTTGCAGGGGCACGACCCGAAGAGCAAGGTGCACTACCGGAACATCATGGTGAAAGTGCTGCCGTGACGTTCCGCGGCGACGTGGACGCCGTGTCGCCACCCATGCCGTTCAGCACTCATCGCAGGGAGGTCCTCATGACGAGGCAAGCTGCTCTTCGCCGCAGCGCTGCGGCGTTGCTCGTGATCTTCGGTATCGCCACGGCCGCGGTGGCCCACCACGGCTGGAGTGCGTACGACGAGACCAAGCCGTTGACGGTGGACGGCACCATCCGGTCGTCGACGTGGGGCAACCCGCATGGCACCGCGCGGGTCGAGGCCGACGGCAAGACCTGGGACGTCGTGCTCGCGCCCACGTCGCGCATGCAGGCACGTGGCCTGAGCGAAGCGATGCTGGCGGCCGGCACGCGGGCGCGCATCGTCGGCTATGCGCACAAGCAGCAGGCCAACGAGATGCGTGCGGAGCGCATCACCATCGGAGAGAAGACCGTCGAACTGCGGTGATGGACGGGAGCGGGTTCTTCTGGGCCACGTGGCTCGAACGCACCGCCATCGCGACATGGGTGCGGACGTCCACGTGGGGCTACCCCGCCGTCGAGGTCGTGCACCTGTTCGGCCTCGCCGTGCTCATCGGCACGGCAGTGGCCTTCGACCTGCGGCTGCTCGGGCTGTCGTCGCGCCTGCCGGCCGATGCGATGGCCCGTCACCTGCTGCCGTGGGCGCGCGTGGGCTTCGCGCTGGCGCTCGTGTCTGGTGCGCTCCTCTTCTCGACGCAGGCCGCCACGTTCATCACGCAGCCGGTGTTCCTGCTGAAGGTCGCCGCGATTGCCGCGGGCGTGTGCAACGCCGCGATCTTCGCGCGCGGCGTGCACCGCGACATCGCCGTCTGGAACTACTCGCCGCATCCCCCGGCAGCCGCGCGCGCCGCGGCGGTCGTCTCGCTGCTGGCCTGGAGCACTGCGCTCGTCTGCGGCCGCCTCCTCGCCTACCTCTGACCGCGGGCCGCTACGCGGAGCCGTGTTGCGCCAGGCGTGCCCCGTGGGCCTGCACCTTCCTGACGGCGGCGACGATGTCGTCCATGTCCTGACGCGTGCCGAGCAGCATGGTCTGGGTCAGCCAGACCGCCTCGTCGCACAGCCGGTCGTTCACGGGGCACGCGCTGCGCGCGGCGCGGTCGGCCAGTGCCTTCTTGCCGTAGATGCGCGTGAAGCTGGGCGACGCCAGGGTGGCTACCACGTCGGGGTCGCGCGTGAGCGGCGCGTAGCCACCAGAGGCCGGCACGCCTTCGGCGCGAAGCGCTTCGAGGAACCTGGCGCGCGGCAGCCCGCCGAACCGGGCGGCGTCGTACCGCATCATGAACAGGTGATAGGCGCTCCGCGTGACGCCCGGGTACAGCGCCGCGGGGCGGAGGCCGTCCACCGCCGCCAGTTGCGCCGCGAGGTAGGCGGCATTGGCGTCCCGACGCGCCTGCTGCTCTTCGAGCCGCGTCATCTGGCTCGACAGGATGGCGGCCTGGAACTCGGTGAGCCGCAGGTTGGCGCCGGCGTGGCCGTGTGGCGCCTGCTCGGGGCGCCGCGACCGGCGTCCGCCGTTGTTGTGGAAGGCGTACGCGCGCTCGAAGAGCGTCTCGTCGCTCGTGAGCAGCGCACCGCCCTCGCCGGCGTTCAGGTTCTTGCTGGCCTGAAAGCTGAAGGCCCCGCAGGTGCCGACGCTGCCAACCTTGCGCCCGCGCCATTCGGCGAGATGGGCCTGGCAGGCGTCCTCGATCACGGGGATCTGACGGCCGGAGGCCGCTGCGAGGATCGTGTCGAGATCGGCCGGCGAGCCGCCGACGTGCACCGGCACGATGGCCCGGGTGCGCGGCGTGATGGCCTGCGCCACGCGGGAGGCGTCGATCTGGAACGTCTCCGGGTCGGTGTCGACAAAGACCGGCAGCGCGTGCCGCAGCAGCACGGCGTTGACGGTGGCCACGAAGGTGTAGGGCGGCACGATGACCTCGTCGCCCGGACCGATGCCGAGCGCGGCGAGCGCCGTCAACAGGGCGCTCGTGCCATTGGCCACGGCCAGGCAGTGAGTGGCGCCCGTGAGAGCCGCGTAGTCGCGTTCGAACGCGTCGACACACCGGCCGCGATTCCATCGGCCGCTCTGCAGCACGTCCGCCAGGGCGCGGGCGTCGAGGTCGTCGGCGACCGGCCAGCCGGGAAACGGCGCGGTCCTCACCGGCGGACCGCCCAACACCGCCGGCGTGTCGGCGGCGCGGGCAAACACGAACGTCCCGCCAGCCCCGGTGGCGGCACCGGCAACGGCGGCAGACGCGAGAAACGCGCGACGGGTGACTCCTCCACTCACGTTCACACTCCTCAGGTGGCGGTGGCCGCCATCTGCGCGGCCACCTGTTCGATCAGCCTGGACTCGACCGGATCGGCAAACGGCCCCGGACGGCCGTAGTACAGCATCGCGCCGCCGCCTTCGTACCCACCTTCGCGCAGCACACGCAGGGAGGGCACGTAGCCGAACACCGTGTCGCAGTATCCAGCCACCCAGACGTGTGCCCCGTGGGTCTGCTTGATCTGCAGGGCGTAGTCCACCACCACTTCCCCGCTGAGCGCCACCAGCGTCAGCGAGCCGAGGCGCACGACATGGACGGGCGCCTCTTCGCTGGTCGGGAGTTGCCCCTCCCTGGCCAGGACCTCGAGCATGAGGCGAGCGTGGCGCCGCACGTACACATCGTCGTCGGTAAGCCGTGTCTTCCATGTCGAGGCGTCTGGGACCGGCGCGTAGGGCAGCGTCGCGTGGCCGAACGCCGAACGCAGTCGTCCCGTGACCGGCGTGACATCCGAGAGGGCGGCATCGACGGCGTCGGCCAGCGCACGCCCGTGACGCTCGGCAAGGGCGAGGGTCCCGCGCGGGCTGGGGTTGCTGTCTGCACCGCATCCGGCCATGTACATCGCCACCGCACCGGGATGGCGTCGTTGCAGCTCCGCCTGCGCCACACCCGCGTAGTCGCCGTGGAACTGCACCGACTCGGCCTGCAGTGTGGTGTTGTGACAGGCGTAGGCGAACACGAGCCCGGCGATCGTCCCGTCCGGGCGTTCCACGGACAGCACCGGCACCGCGTGATCGACGGGACCGTCGGGGGTGTACTGCGTGCGGCGGTTCGCCGCAAAGCTCGCGCGCCCTTCACCCGCGCGCAGCCGCGCGGGCTGCCGGGCCTCGAGCGCCCGGCCGACGACGTCGACCACCTGGCGCTCGATGCGGCGGGTCGATGCGGTGATCGCCTCCCACTGCGGCGGCGTCAGGTCGTAGGCCACGGCCAGTTGATCGTCCACGACCGGGCCCGAATGGGTATGACTGCTGCTCAGCACCAGGGCCCGCCGGGGCAGGCCGAAGCGGCGTTCGACCTCACCAGCGATGGTCGCCACCATCGGTGCGGTGAGGCCCAGCAGGTCCAGGGTGACCAGGACGCACGTGGTGCCGGCGTTGTCGTCCACCGCCAGGGCCTTGGCGTGCAGCGGCTGGAGCGTGCCCTGGGCGGGACTGGTGCGTGCCGCGTACCCGCCCATCCAGATGCCCGCCGGGGGCGTGATGTCCACGACCGCCAGCCCGGCGCGCCACTCCGCACGTGGCCCTGCCGTCTGCGTCGCACCCGCGGCAGCCATGGCAAGCAGAAACTCTCGGCGATCCATCACTGGGGCTGTCCTTCCATGAGGCCTGCAGCATAGACCATCGAGGCGTCCCGCGACAGCGGCGGAGACGGCAGGTGAACCCCGGCGCCGCTTCTGCCGTCTCAGGGGTGCGGGGTTGACTACACCTGTCGTCAGCGGTAGCGTGTTGACGACACGTGTAGTCAGAATGACGAGGCGGATAGTGCGCAGACAGTCGATAGGCGATCAGGAATTGGCCCTGCTCACCTGGGTGGCCGAACACGAAGGCGCCACGGTGGCAGAGGTGGCTGACGGCTTCGGCCAGCCTCGCGGCCTGGCCCGGTCCACGGTGCTCACGATGATGGAGCGCCTGCGGAAGAAGGGGCATCTCACCCGGCGGCAGGCCCGCGGCGGCTATCGCTATCGGTCGGCGATGAGCCCGGGCGACGTGCTCAAACGCGCGGTCGGCAGCTTCATCGAGCGGACCCTCGGCGGCTCGGTGTCGCCTGTCGTCGCGTATCTCGGCGACAGCGCCGACGACCTCACCCCGGAGCACGTGCAGGAACTCGAAGACATCGTCGAGCGCCTGCGCGAGCGGTCGAGGGGGACACGATGACGGCGCTCCTCGACGTCTTGGTGTCGGCGTCCCTCCAGGGCGGCCTGTTCGGGCTGGCGATTTGGACCGTGACCTCGCTGGTGCCGGCCATTCCCCCTCGCGTGCGTGTGTGGCTCTGGTGGCTGGTCTCGGCGCGGCTGCTGTTGGCGCTCGTGCCGGCGCCAGCCCTCGAGATCCCGTGGGGCGTGGCCGCGGCAGAGACAGCAACGGCGGGAACGCGACTCGGCGAGGTGGTGGCCCTCGCCGTGCGGACCACCGTCGACATGGCCGTCCCCGACGGGCACGTGACGGCCGTGGCCATGAGCCCCCCGGAGTCGGCCCCGGTGACGTGGCGCATCAGCTGGCACCTCGTGGGCACCATCCTCCTCGTGGGCGTGTACGCCCTGGGGCTTGCGTGGCAGCTGGGTCGCCTCGCCCGCGAACTGCGCGGCATCGGCCACCTGCTGCGCCAGGCCACCGACGCGCCTGCCGTGGTCGTGGCCCGGGCGCGGGTGTTGGCCGGGGCGCTCGGCATCGGCCTTCCGCGCCTGAAGGAAAGTGGCCGCGCGCAATCGCCACTGGTGGCCGGCAGTGTCCGCCCCGTGGTGATTGTGCCGGCGCGGACAGAGCGGTGGGCCCCGCGCGACCTCGACCTGGCGCTGGCGCACGAACTGGCGCACGTCAAACACGGCGACCTGCGATGGGCGTGGGTGCCGGCGCTTGCCGGCCGAGTGTTCTTCTTCCACCCGATCGCGCGGCTCGCCGTACGTGAGTACGTGCTCGCGCGGGAGGCCGCCTGTGATGCCACGGCCATCAGCCTGCTGCACGCGGAACCCGAAGCTTACGGCCGCTTGTTGTTGACCTTCGGCTCCGCGCCGGCCACACCGCTCTGCGCGGCGGCACGCGCCTCGACCTCGTTCACCACCCTCAAGAGGAGACTCGTCATGCTCGAACACGTCAGGTCGTCACAATCACGCTGGTGGTGGGCGCTCGTGGGCGCAGGGGCGCTGGCGCTGATGCCCTTCAGCCTCGTCGCGCAGCCGTCGGCGCCTGTGCTGCCGGACCCTGCGCCGCTCACCCAGGCGGACGGCCGACGGGTCTATCAGCCGGATGCCCTTCCTCCACCACCTCCTGCGCCACCGGCACCGTCGGCGCCGCCTGCAC
>JAEZDP010000485.1 GCA_023418055.1 Acidobacteriota bacterium | reverse complement strand
CTCACGCCTCACGCCGCACGCCGCACGCCGCACGCGGATTGAACATCCACGCTTGTGTATCTCCACATGTTGTAGTAGTCTGCTCCGCGACATCCGGAGCGGTTCGCCACGGTGTGGCGGGCCCGGCAACCTGGGGCGGACATCCCAAGGTGCCAGCCCGGGCGGGGCGCGGCCCCACCCGTGGCGATGCGGTTCGGTGACGAACAACTAAAGTGTCCGTGCGGTGCCCCCGCAGCTTCCGGGTGTCTTCACTTGAGTTGGTGACAGGAGAAGACACCATGTTGCTCACGCATTCATCCAGCGCGTCCACCCCCCTTCCCGTCCAGGCGCGTCCGGCCCTCCAGGTGGCCCTCAGCCCCGACGACCGCCGGTTCCAGCGGCTGGGGCCGAACCATCACTTGTGGCGCAACGGCCGCTTCTGGTGGATTGCCTATACGGTTATCATTGACGGCTGGCGTCAGGAGCGGATTCGTCACTCGCTCAAGACCGACGACCTGGTCGAAGCACGCCGCCGCCGGGACGACCTTCTGGCCGCGGTCACTTCCGACGGCGTCCTGCGCCGCGTCAGCTGACGCCTCGCCACGTGGCGAGACCCGTGACCGGCCGGCACGGTGGAGACCCCGGCCCCGACTCAGTCCACGAAGGAACCATTCGCATGTCCAGCTTCGTTCTCACGTCGGAGTCCGTCTCCGAGGGCCATCCCGACAAGGTGGCCGACTACATTTCGGACTCGGTCCTCGACGCCTGCCTGGCCGTCGACCCGACGTCGAAGGTCGCGCTCGAGACCCTCGTGAAGGAAGACCTCGTCGTCCTGGCCGGCGAGATCAAGACCGGCGCGCAGGTCGACTACGAGCAGGTGGCCCGCCAGGCCATCCGGGAAATCGGCTACGACTGGCCCGACGAGGTGTTCAACGCCGACGGCGTCACGGTCACGCAGAAGATCACCGGACAGTCGAAGGAGATCAACGCCAGCGTCGTCGACAAGTCGAACGAGGACGAGCAGGGCGCCGGCGACCAGGGGCTGATGTTCGGGTACGCGAGCGACGAGAGCGCCGAGTTGATGCCGCTGCCGCTCGTGCTGTCGCACCGCCTGACGCGTGGACTGGCTGCCGACCGCAAGAAGGGCGGCGACTACCGCTGGATCCGGCCCGACAGCAAGAGCCAGGTGTCGGTGCGCTACGAAGACGGGCGTCCCGTGCGCATCGAACGCGTCGTCGTCTCGACGCAGCACGTCGAGGGCAAGTCGCAGGACGAGATTCGTGCCTACGTCATCGAGGAGCTCGCGCCGCGCGAACTCGGCAACCTGCTGCCGTCAGCCGACAAGTTCCTCGTGAACCCGTCAGGCAGCTTCTCGCACGGCGGGCCGTCGGCCGATGCCGGCGTCACGGGCCGCAAGATCATCGTCGACACGTATGGCGGGGCCGCGCGGCACGGCGGCGGGGCGTTCAGCGGCAAGGACCCGTCCAAGGTGGACCGCAGCGCGGCGTACTTCGGCCGCTACGTGGCTCGGGAGGTCGTGAAGGCCGGGCTCGCCCGGCGCTGCGAGGTGCAGTTCTCGTACGCCATCGGCGTGGCCGAGCCGACGTCGCTGCTCGTCGAGACCTTCGGCACGGGAGACAATGCCGCCGCCGAGGAGTTCGTGCGGAAGACGTTCGACATGCGGCCGCGCGGCATCATCCGCACGCTCGACCTGCTGCGTCCCATCTACCGGCAGACGACCAACTACGGACACTTCGGCCGCCCCGGCCTGCCCTGGGAAGCCTGAGACGGCCTCGACGGAGGGGACCCGGCGTCCCCTCCGCCCCTGTCATCCCTTCGTCGCGCGTCTCGCCTACGCTGGGAGCCATGATGCTCACCCGTTTGCTCTCCCTTGCGCTCGGCCTCGGACTCATGGCGACGGCCGCCCTCGACGCCCAACGACCGGGCAGCGTCGCGTCCGAGCCGACGACACCGTCGCGGGCCTTCGTCGTCGCGCATCGTGGTGCGTCGTTCTACGCGCCGGAGCACACGCTGCCGGCGTATCGCCTGGCGATCGAGCAGGGTGCCGAGTACGTCGAACAGGACCTGGTCATCACCAGGGACGGCGTGCTCATCTGCCTCCACGACCCGTCGCTCGAGCGCACCACCAACGTCGAAGAGATCTTTCCCGACCGGTTCACTGAGGTCACCGTCGACGGCCGCACGGTGCGCCGGTGGTATCCCGAAGACTTCACGCTCGACGAGATCAAGCGCCTCGATGCGGGTGCCTGGTACGACGCACGGTTTGCCGGCGAGCGGATTCCGACGTTCCAGGAGGCCATCGACACCATCGGTGAGGCGGCCGGCTTCTTTCCCGAGTTGAAGAACCCGGGACGGCTGCGGGCGCGCGGATTCGACCTCGAGTCGGCCGTGGCGGCAGCTCTCGAGAAGAACGGGCTGGTCAGCGCGACGCGGGGCAGCCGACCCGCGGTGCACCTGCAGGTGTTCGAAGAAGAGAGTGTGCGGCGGCTCGCGCGGCGGCTGCCGACGGTGCCGCGCTCGTTCCTCATCGGCAGTCCAGACCTGGCGCGCCGCTGGCTGTCGGACACGGGCCTCGATGAGGTGAAGACCTTCGCGACGGGCGTGGCCCCCGCGCGTCAGCTCATCGACGCCGATCCGGCCCTCGTCACGCGTGCACATGCTCGTGGGCTCACCGTCGTGCCCTACACCTTCCGTCTGCGTGGACGTCCGGCGCCGGCGGCCCTGATCGCCACGCTGCCCGAGGCCGCCCGTGCGCGACTGGCCGAGTACGAGGCCAGCCTGCCCGCGACGCCGCGCGACCTCACCGCCCAGATGCGCACGTTCGTCGATACCTACCGCGTGGACGGCCTCTTCACGGACAACCCAGACTTGTTTCCGCGGTGACGATTCGCCTTACGCCACACGCCACACGCCACACGCCACACGCCACACGCCTTACGCCTTACGCCGTACGCCTGAAGCATGAAGCATTCCTCCCCTCCACCCGCGCGCCGCGCCGGTGTCGTGTTCGACCTGGACGGCACACTCGTCGATTCCTTTGCCGACATCAGTGCCGCGTTCTGCCGCAGCTTTGCGAGCGCGGGTTGTGCGTCTCCCGACCCGGCCGACGTCCGACCGCTCATCGGACTCGACCTGCGCGACATGTACCAGCGGTTCGTGGACGTCGCGCTCGTCGATGATCTGATTGCGGCCTACCGCGCTGACTACGCGGAGCGCTGTGCCGACAGCACGCAGCCGTTCCCCGGCATCACCACACTGCTCGACGATCTGGGCACGGCGGGGACGCCCCGCGCCGTCGCGACGACCAAGACGACGTGGATGGCGCGCACGGTGGCCGAGAAGGTGGGCCTGTCGGGACGGCTGGACCATGTGCAGGGCACCGACGGCTTCGCCTACAAGCCCGCGCCGGACGTCGTGCTGCATGCCATGTCGGCGCTCGGCGGTAGCGCGACGTGGATGGTCGGCGACTCGTGGCTCGATATCGAGGCCGGGCGCGCCGCCGGCCTGCGCACCTGTGCGGTGACGTGGGGCGTCAGCGATCTCGGTGTGCTGGAGGCCGCACGCCCGGATGCCCTGGTGCACACGGTCGACGCACTGCGCGAGGTGCTGGCGGAGCACCTGGCCTGACGTACCTTGCCGTGCCCGGGGTAGACCGGTAGAGTGAGGCGACGTGTCCGACGCCCTTCCCACGCCAGAGGTCCGATCGTCGCTCGACGAGTTGCTGCGCGACGTGCTCACCAGTCGCGTCTACGATGTCGCGCGTGAGACGCCGCTCGACGCCGCGCCACGACTCTCGGCGCGCCTCGGCACCGAGGTGCTGCTGAAGCGCGAGGACCTGCAGCCCATCTTCAGCTTCAAGATCCGCGGTGCCTACAATCGCATCGCGCAACTCACCGAGGCCGAGCGCACGCACGGCGTCATCGCGGCAAGCGCAGGCAACCATGCGCAGGGCGTCGCGCTCTCGGCCCAACGTCTGGGCCTGCGCGCCGTCATCGTGATGCCCCAGACGACGCCGGACATCAAGGTGGATGCGGTGCGAGGCCTGGGTGCCGAAGTCGTGCTGTCGGGCGACTCGTACGCCGAGGCGTACACACACGCCCTCGACCTCGCGGCCGGGACCGGCGCCACGTTCATCCACCCGTTCGACGACCCGCTGGTCATCGCCGGGCAGGGGACGGTGGCCGACGAGATCGTCCGTCAGCGCCCGGGCGACCTGACGGCCATCTTCGTCCCCGTCGGGGGAGGCGGCCTGCTGGCGGGCATCGCCGGTTACATGAAGGCCGTCATGCCGTCGGTCAAGGTCATCGGGGTGGAGCCGGTGGATGCCAACGCCATGGCCCTGTCGTTGGCGGCCGGTCACAGCGTGGTGCTCGACGAGGTCGGGCTGTTTGCCGACGGCGTGGCCGTGCGCGAGGTGGGCCGCCACACGCTGGCCATCGCCCGCCAGACCGTGGACGAGGTCGTGCTCGTGGACAACGACGCGATCTGCGCGGCCATCAAGGACGTCTTCGACGACACGCGCACCATCATGGAGCCCGCGGGCGCCCTTGCCGTTGCTGGCCTCAAGGCGTGGGCCGCCACGCACGACGTCGCGGGAGCCCGGTTGGTCGCCGTGCTGAGCGGCGCGAACATGAACTTCGACCGCCTGCGCTTCGTCGCCGAACGCGCGGAACTCGGCGAAGCGCGCGAGGCGTTGTGTGCCGTCACCATCCCTGAACGTCCCGGTGCCTTCCGCGAGTTCTGCACCGCGCTCGGACGCCGCGTCATCACCGAGTTCAACTACCGGCTCAGTCGTCGAGACGAGGCGCACATCTTCGTGGGCGTCTCCACGCGGTCGCGTGCCGACGCGTTGCACGCCTTTGCGGCGTTGCGACAGGCCGGCTACGAGGTGATGGATCTGTCGGGCAGCGAACTGGCCAAGCTGCACCTGCGCTACATGGTGGGGGGCCGGTCGGCCGACGTCCGCGACGAGCGCCTGTGCCGCTTCGAGTTCCCGGAACGCCCCGGCGCGCTGCTGCAGTTCCTAGACACGCTCGGGGGGCGGTGGAACATCAGCCTCTTCCACTACCGCAACCACGGCGCCGACATCGGTCGGGTGCTCGCGGGCTTCGAGGTGCCGGTGGAGGACACCGACGAGTTCCTACACTTCCTCGACGTGTTGGGCTATCGCTACACGCTCGACATCGACGAAGAGGCGTACCGACGCTTCCTGGCGTGAGCCGCGCCCTTCACAAGTAGAACGCCGGCGTCGGCGCTACCGACGGATAGGTGAGCAGGAACGCCGCGTCGGTACTTTCGATGGCACAGGCCTCGGCCTGCGCCGGCACGAACCAGGTCTGGCCGCGACTGAACGGCTGGCCCGCGATGCGTCCCTTGCCCTCGAGCACCACCAACACGTGAAAGTGCGGCGCGAGGGGCGCAAACGACAGGTGCCCGTCCACCTCGCGGCGCTCCATCGTGAAGTAGCGGCACCGCGTGAGGATGTGGCGGCCGCGTGACGCGGCGACGTGGCTGGCCGTTCCCATCGTGTACGGGCCGAGGTCGGCCACCGCCAGCCCGTGCTCGAGGTGCAACTCGCGCCCGCGGCCGTAGTCGAACAGCCGATACGTGATGTCGGATTGTTCCTGCACCTCGACGAGGGTGAGCCCCGGCCCCAGGGCGTGAACCGTTCCCGCCGGCACGAGGAACGTGTCGCCCGCCCGTGCGGGACGCCAGTCCATCAGGTGCGCGAGTTCGCCGTTGGCCGCGGCTGCCTGGGCCTGCTCGAGCGTGAGGGGCGCGGTGATGCCGAGCCCGATGGTGGCCCCGGGCTGCGCCGAGAGCACGTGCCAGGCTTCGGTCTTGCCGCGCGCACCGGCGCCGTGATGGCGGGCCGCGTACTCGTCGTCTGGATGCACCTGCACCGACAGGCGCTCAGACGTGAAGAGCAGCTTGACGAGCAGCGGACACTCGTCGCCGAGCCCTTCGCCAAGCATTTCCACGGGGTGCGCCCGGGTGAGGTCACCGAGCGTGGGCCCGAGTGACGTCACGTTGCCGGCAGCCGTGAACCAGGCTTCGCCGACCTGCCGGGCCGGGTCGGGATTGTCGAGCAGCGGCGACAGATCGTGGACACCCCACGGCCGCTCCGCGAAGGTGGGATGCAGGGCAAACGGTTGGCGCCACGCGCTCATCGGGCCATTGTAGGGCAGGGCGTTGCGTGGCCGTCATCGGGAGCTGCTACGATGCGCCGCATGTCAGACACGCACATGAGGTCGAGCGTCACACGCCGGAGCTTTCTCGTCACCAGCGCGGCTGCCGCCGGTGTGCTGCTTGGCCGCGCGCCCGCGCTGGCCTTCCGCGACGTGACGGGGCCGAACCCCTTCACGTTGGGGGTGGCCTCGGGCGATCCGGCCGTCGACGGCGTCGTGTTGTGGACGCGACTGGCCACCGACCCGCTGGTGGAGAACGGGCTCGGCGGCATGCCATCGCGCGGTGTGGAGGTGCGGTGGGAACTGGCCGAGGACGAGCGGTTTTCAAGAGGGCTGCGCCGCGGCCGCCTCGAGGCGCGCCCGGACTCGGCACACGCGGTACACGTGGAGGTGTCCGGCCTGCGCCCGGGGCGTCCGTACTGGTACCGCTTCACCGCCATGGGGCACCGGTCGCTGACGGGAACGACGCGCACCGCTCCGGCCGCAGACGCGCTCGCGTCGGCGCGGCTCGGCGTCGTGTCGTGCTCGCGGTACGAAGACGGTTACTTCACCGCGTATCGCCATCTCGCCGATGAACATCCCGATCTCGTCCTGCACCTCGGCGACTACCTCTACGAAGCCGGCGTCCGCCCGGATCGTCCGCGCCAGGTCGTGGGGCCCGAGATCACCACGCTGGCCGATTACCGCCGCCGGCATGCGCTCTACAAGACCGATCCCGACCTGCAGCAACTGCACGCGCGCGCGCCCTTCGCCGTGGTCTGGGACGACCACGAGGTAGACAACAACTGGGCCGGCCTCGTGCCCGAGGACGGCCAGACGCCCGAGCAGTTCCGCGCCCGTCGCGCCGCGGCCTTCCAGGCCTACCACGAGATGATGCCGCTGCGGCGTGCCGCACGTCCCGACCGCGACGGCATGCGCCTCTACCGGACACTGCAGTGGGGCCGCCTTGCCACCCTGTACATGCTGGACACGCGTCAGTACCGTGACGACCAGCCGTGCGGCGACGGCGCCCGGGTGGGCTGCCAGGAACGCCTCGACCCGTCGCGCACCATGCTCGGCGGTGTGCAGGAGCAGTGGCTGCGCGCGCAGGCGGCCGCGTCCTCCGCACGCTGGGACGTGCTGGGCCAGCAGGTGTTCTTCAGCGAGTTGGTCTACCCGCGCCCGGAGGGGCTGGCCTCGCCCGTCGACAGCTGGAACGGCTACGTCGCGGCGCGACAGCGCGTCGTGGAGATGTTCAGTGGGCGCCCCCGCAACCTCGTGGTGCTCACCGGCGACGTGCACAACTCCTACGCCGCCAACCTCCCCCACACGCCCGATCCCGAATCGCGCCCGGCCGGCGTCGAGTTCGTCACGACGTCGGTCACGAGTGGAGGCGACGGCCAACCGACCACGCCGTTCTACGACGAGCTCCTGCGCCGCAACCCGAACGTCGTCTTCAGCAACAACCAGCGTGGCTATCTCCTGTGCGAGGCCACGGCAGACACCTGGCAGACCCACTACCGCGTGGTGCCCTACGTCACGCGGGAGGGTGCGCCCGTGGAGACGCGCCGGTCGTTCGTCGTGGAGGCGGGCCGGCCTCGGCTCGAGGCCTTGACGTCCGCGGCCCTGTAGATTCAGCGACGAACGGCCGACACATCGGGTGAAGGCAGCTGTCGAGCTGCCCCGTTCGTCGATGCCCACTTCGCACCCCTCCTCCCGAACGCCATCCCACGACGTCGCCGTCCACCTGGCCACCCTCGACACCGCACTGCACGCGGCCCGTCGAGCCCGGATGGCGTCGTCCAGGGCGGAACACGCACTCGACGCCTTCAGTCAGGCGGTGTCCCACGACCTCCGGGCGCCGCTGCGCGCCATCGAGGCCTATGCCACCGCGCTACGCGACGACTGCGGGCACAGCCTGCCCGGCGAGGGCCAGCGCTACGTCGAGCGCATTCTGCTGTCGGTGCAAACGCTCAGCGACCGCGTCGATGCGCTGCTGCGGCTGTCGCAACTGGCGCGCGTGCCCGTGCGGCGCGAGGTCGTCGACCTGTCAGCGATCGCTCTCGGCATCGTCGCCGACCTGCGCCGTGCCGAGCCCACGCGGCGCGTCGCCGCCGACATTCCCGCGGGGCTCCAGGCGAGCGGCGATCCGCCGCTGGTGGCGGTGGTGCTCGAGAACCTCCTCGGCAACGCCTGGAAGTACACCAGGCACACCGATGCCGCACGCCTGACCCTGGCAGCCGTTGACGGATGCGACGGCCGCGTCTTTCGCGTGAGCGACAACGGTGCAGGGTTCGACATGAGTCATGCGCACCGGCTGTTCGTCCCGTTCCAGCGTCTGCACGACGCCGGCCGGTACGAGGGCTCGGGCATCGGGCTGGCCTCGGCCCGTCGCATCGTCGAGCGTCACGGCGGGCGCATCTGGGCGAGCGCCAGGCCTGGTGACGGGGCGACGTTCTTCTTCACGCTGGCACCCTCCACGGAGCGCGGAGCGTGACGCATCTCGCGCGCAGGCTGCCCCGGGTCGCCTCGAGCGCGCCCGGACAGGACCTGACGAGCGGCTCGTCGCCGGCCGCCGCGCGCACGCTGCGCGTGCTGCTCGTCGAAGACAGCGTGGACGATGCGTGGCTGCTGCAGCGCACGCTCGAGCGCGGCGCGTTCCAGCCACGTGTCGTGCGCGTGCACGACGAAGCCGGCCTGCGCGGCGCGTTGGCGGCGGGCCCGTGGGACCTGGTGCTGGCAGACTTCGCGCTGCCCACGCTCACCGGCCTCGACGTGGTGCGCATCGTCCGCCAGCAGGACGTCGATCTGCCGTGCCTGCTCGTGTCGGGGTCCGTGGCGGACGCGACGGCCATCGAGGCGATGCGGGCGGGGGCCAACGACTATCTCTTCAAGCACGACCTGTCGCGTCTGGTGCCGGCCATCGAGCGGGAGCTGCGGGAGGCGAACGGGCGGCGACAGCGCCGCCGCACGGAGCAGGCCCTCGCGGCGTCCGAAGAGCGGCTGCGGCTCGTGCTCGAACAGTCGCCCGATGCCATCGCCACCCTGTCGAGCGACGGACGCATCGTGGACTGGAACGCGCAGGCCGCGCGCCTCTTCGGCCGGTCACGTGGCGAGGCGCTCGGCCACGACTTCAGCGCCCACGTGCTGTCGCCCCGCTGGCGTGACGGCTTCGAGGCCGCACGCATCGAGCACTTCCACGGCACACGCGCCGTCTTCGGCCTCAAGCGGCCCTGCGAAGTCGACGCCCTGCACCGCGATGGACGGATGATCCCGATCGAGCTCACGGCCGTCCCGGTGCCGTCGGGATCTGGCCTCTGGTTCTGCGTGTTCATGCGCGACCTCACGGAACGCCGCGTCGCCGACGCCGCACGTATCAACCTCGAGGTGCAACTGCGCCAGTCCCAGAAGATGGAAGCGGTCGGCAAGCTGGCCGGTGGCATTGCGCACGACTTCAACAACCTGCTCACGGTCATCCAGGGGCAGGCCCTGCTGCTCGAATCGGGGCTGCTGCCGCCCGACGACCGGCCCGCGGCCGTTGACGCCATCGTGCAGGCGTCAGGCAAGGCAGCCGAACTCACGCGCCAGCTGCTCACCTTCAGCCGGCGTCGCGCCGTGCGGCTCGCACCTGTCGACCTGAACACGGTGGTCGTGGATCTCGGCAAGCTGCTGCGACGCCTCATCGGCGAGGACATCGAGTTGCGTACCCACCTCGCGCCTGGTGCCGTGGCCATCGAGGCCGACAGCAGCATGATGGAGCAGGTGCTGATGAACCTCGCGGTCAACGCGCGCGATGCGATGCCCGAGGGCGGGCTGCTGCTCGTGTCGACGACCGTGGTGCAGGCGACGCCGCCCGCTTCGGCCCTCGCCGCTGGGTCTGGCCACGGACCCTTTGCCCGGCTCACCGTGCAGGATGCGGGCACGGGGATCAGCCCCGAGTTGTTGCCGCACATCTTCGAGCCGTTCTTCACGACCAAGGACACGTCGCGGTCGTCGGGGCTCGGTCTGGCCACGGTGTTCGGCATTGTCGAACAGCATCGCGGCTGGGTGGAGGTGGCCAGCGAGCCGGGGCAGGGCACGACCTTCCATGTCTACCTGCCGTGGCTGCACGACGCGGCGCTGCCTGTGGCCGACGAGGGGCTGCACCAGAGCCTGCCTCGTGGCGACGAGTGCGTCATGGTGGTCGAGGACGAACTGGCCGTCCGCGAGATGGTGCGCGACGTCCTCGTGCGGCAGGGCTTCGAGATCGTCGAGGCCGAGTCGGCGCGCGAGGCGCTGGCCCTGTGGGCGGTTCACGGCGAACGGATACGCCTGGTGCTGACCGACATCATGATGCCCGGCGGCATGACGGGCATCGACCTCGTCACGCACCTGCGTCAGCGGCGCCCGCGCTTGAAGGCCGTCTTCACGAGCGGGTGTCTCGACGACCTCGACGCGGATTCGCGCGCAGAGGCTCACACGTTCATTGCCAAACCCTACCGACCCGCGGCGCTGGTGCGCCTGGTGCGCGAGGAACTCGACCGCAACCCAGATGCCTGAGAACGGGCGCCGCTGCGGCGTCCGTCCCTCAACGCCGCTCAGCGCACGCCGTCGGCCGCGAGCCCGGTGCCGATGGGGCAGCTCACGTTGGTGCCGCCGATACCGCAGTAACCATTGGGGTTCTTGGCCAGGTACTGCTGGTGGTAGTCCTCGGCGAAATAGAACGGCGGCGCCTCGACGATCTCCGTCGTGATCGGGCCGAAGCCCGCGGCGTCGAGCGCCTGCTGGTACAGCGCGCGGCTCTGCTCGGCCGCGTCCTTCTGCGCCGCGCCCTGCCAGTAGATGGCCGACCGGTACTGCGTGCCGGTGTCGTTGCCCTGACGCATGCCTTGCGTGGGGTCGTGACTCTCCCAGAACACCTTCAGCAGTTGCTCCACCGACGTCTGGCGCGGGTCGAAGACCACACGCACGACCTCGGTGTGCCCCGTGAGGCCGGAGCAGACCTCCTCGTACGTGGGATTGGGAGTGTGCCCGCCGGCATAGCCCACCGCCGTGGACACCACACCAGGCTGCTGCCAGAACTTCCGCTCGGCACCCCAGAAGCAGCCGAGGCCGACGAGGAGGACGTCATGCCCGTCGGGGAATGGGCCGGTGAGCGGAGCATCGAGGACGTGATGCCGCGCGGGCACCGGCAGCGGGTCCTGACGGCCGGGCAGTGCCTGGTCTGGAGTTGGCAGCGTGAGGGGACGACTCGAGAAGAGGGCCATACCGACAGTATCGCAAAGGAAGGAGCGAAGGAGCGAAGGAACAAAGGAACGGAGGAGCGAAGGGACGAAGGAGCCAAGGAACCGAGGAGCGAAGGAACCAAGGAACCAAGGAACGGAGGAGCGAAGGAACGGAGGAACAGGAACGAAGGAGCTCTCAGAGGCGCAGGAACGGGTAGGAGGGGGTGTTGCGCCAGATCCAGAACGCGAGTGTGAGGGCTACGAGCGTCCAGCCCAGCAGCGTCTGACAGCGCACGCCCTGGCGCTCAGCTGAGAGGCGCGGCGCCGCCGCGGCGGCCAGCACCAGGGGCGACGCCACGAAGACGAACGGGTTGTACGCGAAGGCCGTGCGGAACTCGGCGTGGAGCAGGTGGTGCAGCGCCCGGGTGAGGCCACAGCCCGGGCAGGCCGTGCCGGTGACGGCGCGATAGGGGCAAAGCGTCACGCCGAGGCCTGACGGGTCCACGACGTACAGCGTGACCAGGGCGACGCCCAGCGCTGCGGCGGCGGCCAGGCGCAGCGGCGTGACGCGCACGCCGCCGGCCTGATCGTGTGTCGGTCGGTCGGTCGTCACATGCCGCGGCTGACCTCGCCGAGGGCCGACAGGAAGGCGAGGCCGCCGAAGAAGACCACCCACAACAGCACCAGCGCCATCAGCACCGTACCGATGATGCCGAGGATCTTGGCAATCTGCGCGAGGCCGCGGTTGGTTCCCGGCAGACGGCCCGCATCGATGCCCGCCAGTTCCTCGTTGCCGAGATACCACGCCACAGGAGCGAAGAACCCGCAGCAGATGACCCCGAGCACGCCGAAGACCAATGCCATGACGGCGCGGCTCGACGAGGTACCGCCTGACGGCGGCAGGGGCGGTGGCGGTGGCGGTGGCTGCGTGGTCACATCCATGAGGCGTGTGGCTCCTGTCGGACTGGCCCGGCGACGCCCGGGCAGCGGCCATTGACGAACGGGTAAGCGGAGTCTACCTCAGGCGCAGACATTGCGGAAAGAGGACCGCGTTCGTGAGAGAGTATCTGCCAGAGGCCGCACCGGACCGCCCGGTGCGCGGAGGAGGCCATGGAAGGCGTCATCACGGCATGGGGACGAATCCTCCGGGGATATCGTCCGAACCTGTCCATCGAGATCACCCGCGAGTGTCCACTCCGGTGCCCGGGCTGTTACGCCTACGGCGACACGCACCTCGGCGGCGACGTCACGCTGCGCGACCTTGCCGACCTGAAAGGACAAGCGCTCGTCGATGGCATCCTCGCCGCCGTGCGCCGCCACAAGCCCATTCACCTGTCGCTCGTCGGGGGCGAGCCGCTGGTGCGCTTCCGCGAACTCGACACGTTGCTGCCGCAATTGGCCGCGATGGGCATCTACACGCAGGTGGTCACCAGCGCCGTGCGGCCTATTCCCGAGGCCTGGGCGTCCATCCCTCGGCTGCAGGTGTGCGTGTCGATCGACGGGCTGCCCGCCGAACACGACGTGCGACGGGCCCCGGCCACGTACGACCGCATCCTCAAGCACATCAAGGGGCAGCAGATCACGGTGCACGCCACCGTGACGCGGCAGATCGCGGAACGCGACGGCTACCTCGAGGCCTTCTTCGACTTCTGGCAGCACAACCCGGACACCCGTCTCATCTGGGTCAGCCTCTACACTCCCCAGATCGGCGAGGAGTCTGCCGAGAAGCTGACGCCAGACGCCCGCCGGCTCGTCGTCGACGAACTCCGTCGTCTGGCCCCGCGCTACAGCAAGGTGCAACTGCCCGACGGGCTGCTGCGGGTGTACGCCGACCCCCCGAGTTCGCCCGACGATTGCATCTTCGCGCAGACGACCACGTGCCTCTCGGCCGACCTCGAACGCCAGATCGCGCCGTGCCAGTTCGGCGGGCAGCCCGATTGCGAGAACTGCGGCTGCATGGCGTCGGGCGCCCTGGGCGCCGTGGGGCGCCACCGCCTGCCGGGTGGCCTGCGCGTCGGCACGATCTTCGACGCCTCGCTGCGCGTCGGTCGTCTGGTCTCGGCCGTACGGCCTACGGCTGCCCCACGACCAGCTGGTCGCTGATCTCGTAACCGGGTGCTTTCGCGCGTGCGATGGCGACCGCCGCCTGTTGCGCCGCACGGCTGGGCACGCGCCCCTGCAACACCACCACCCGTCGCTGTTCGTCGGTGTCGACATCGACATCGTCGGCGTCGACACGCTGGTCGGCCATCAGCGCGGTCTTGATCGCCGCCGTGAGGGCCGCCCCGGCGGCCGCGGTGGCCGCCTGGCGGGTCATGGTGGCCGCCGCCTCCGTCGCCGCCGCACCAGCTTCGACCGCCTTCCGCGCCGCCTCGGACTCTCCCGCCTCGGCGATGGCCTCGCGCGTCGCGTCGGCAGCCTCCCGTGCGGCCTCTGCTGCACGACCGGCGGCACGCTGCGCCTCCTTGCGCGCCTCGTCGGCGCGACGCTCGGCGTCCGCACGCCGTTGGTCATCGCACCCGAGACCCGCCGCCATCACCACCGCCAGCACCACGCTCGACATCCACGCGCCACCCTTGCCCATGACCGTCTCCTTCTCGCGCCAAGCCTACCCCACGCCCCTTGCACGTCGTGTACGTGTTCGGTCGGTGTCCGCTTCGACGTTTCACAGCGCAAGCAATTCTGCCAGTTGAGCTTGGAGCAAGGATGTCACGACTGACGAAAGAGGTCGCCGGACTGGCGACCGGTGCGATGGCGTTGTTGTGGGTGATGCAGGTCGCTGTGCACGGCGGCGCGGCCATCGATACGCACGAAGACGGTTCGATGCCTGCCGAGCGCGTCGCCCCTGCACAGGGGGCGGCCTCGGCTCCGCCCGAGGTGAAAGTGGCCATCGCCGGTTTTCGCATCGTCGGACCGTCAATCGGCCCGAGTGACTTCGGAGAGCGGACCGCGTTCAACGAGTCTCCAGGAATCGGCGTGGCGCTTGCCGTCTCGGTGCCCGCCGGTGTGACGCTGCTCGACGCCGACGACGATGCCAGCGTCGTGGAGACGTGGGTCGACGACAAAGGTACCGACCTGTCCGAGGATGCGAGCTTCGGGTTCTCACCAGACTTCACCGGAGACCAGACGGCGCTGCTGCTGACGCTGACGGCCGCGGGGCGACCCGCCGCAGACGCCCGGGCCTTCACGGTGAAGGGCACGCTGGCGGTGACGACCGCACGCGGCGAGACGACGGCGCGCGCCGCGAAGGTCGCGCTCACCAAGGGCACCACGTTCAAGGCAGGTGCGACGGCCTACACCGTGAACGAGATCGAGAAGGATGGCGACGAGACGTTCGTGACGCTCAGCATGACTCGAGACGCGGTGGACCGCATCAAGGCACTACGGTTTCTGGATGCGGGCGGGAAGGAGATCGAGGGCAGCCTCTCGATGCGGGGGTACTCGATGGACACCGGTGAGGTGATGTACCGGGTCTCGGGCGCGCCGTCGGTAGCCACCGTCGAGGTCGTACAGCACGACGGCCTGCACACGCAGCAGGTGCCGTTCTCGTTCGAGGTGACGCTGGGTTCGGTGCGCTGACGCATGACCGCGCGACGTGAGGCATCGGATGCCGTCACGTCACGCGTCAGCGCAGTCTTACGCGACTGATCTGCCAGAGATCAGACGCACCAGGACGATGATGAGCGCGACGACGAGCAGCAGGTGCAGGACGCCGCCGAGCGTGTAGGAGCTCACCATCCCGACGAGCCACAACAGAAGCAGAACCACCACCAGTGTGTACAACATGAATCTCTCCTCCTCTATCTCAACGGGCAGACCAACGCGGCCGTCCCCGACCGGTGTGAACGTCAGTTGAGATAGCAGGGGGCGTGCCAACCACGAGATCGGGCGAAATACCAGCCTTTTCGGCGCCATCCGCGTCAGCGCAGCGCGGGCGTGGGGTCTGCGCTGCCCAATCTCGGTAGCGCCTGACGTGTAAGTTCTACACGCC
>JAEZDP010000482.1 GCA_023418055.1 Acidobacteriota bacterium | reverse complement strand
GCCGGGATGGCGAGTGGATGTGATTGGACCGCTGTCGCGGACGTGCGAGGCGACGACGCCTGTCCGGCGACATCGGCCGCCATGCCCAGCACGCAGCCGGCCACGACCGCCGCGCGCATGAGGGGACCGGACCACAGACCTCGAGGTGCCGCTGACGTCATGGCGCGAGGATACCCGATGTCCGGGACAGGCCCTCGTCCCGGCCGACGTCCGGTTCGCCCCACCGCACGCCTGGCCGCGCTCTTCGTGCGTCACACTCCGACCCGTGCACCCGTGACGCAGGAGGGCTCATGGACGCGAGGCAGAGGGCAGGAGTGGCGGCGGTCTCCGGCGTCATCGTCACAATGCTGGTGACGAGCGGCGTGTCTGCGCAGGTGCCGGGGCTGTCGATGCCGCCGTCCGGCGACAACCAGCATGCCATCGTCACGCAGTACATCGGGCCGGTGGCCGTGACAATCGATTACCGCAGTCCGAACGTGACCGATCCCGGCGGCGTCGACCGCACCGGGACGGTCTGGGGCGGCCTTGTGCCGTATGGCATGACCCGGCTCGGCTTCGGCACGTGCGGCGACCAGTGCCCATGGCGTGGCGGCGCGAACGAGAACACGGTCTTCTCGGTGTCGCACGACGTCGAGATCGACGGTGAGCGTCTGCCGGCCGGACGCTACGGACTGCACTTCATTCCCGGCCCAACGGAGTGGACGGTGATCTTCTCGAAGAACGCCACGTCGTGGGGCAGCTTCTTCTACGACGCGCGAGAAGACGCCTTGCGCGTGACCGTCACGCCCACCGCGTCACCCCACGCCGAGTGGCTCACCTACGAGTTCGTCGAGCGGGAGCCCGACCGCGCGACCGTGGCGTTGCGGTGGGAGCGGCTGCAGGTGCCGATCGCCATCCGGGTGGCCGACGTCACAGGCCTGTGGGTGGAGGCCATCCGCCGTGACATGCGCGCCGCGCCCGGCTTCTCGTGGGTGCACCAGCAGGCGGCCGCGCAGTTCTGCCTGCAGCACGACGTCAACCTCGAGGAGGCACTCGGCTGGGCGCGTCAGGCCGCCAATCCGCAGGTCGGTGGACAGGACCACTTCCTGACGCTGTCGACGTTGTCGCAGCTGCTGCACGCCACGGGCCACGCGGACGAGGGCGCCACGGTACTCGCGCGGGCGATCAACCATCCAACCGCCGACACGTTCGGCCTGCACCAGTTCGGGCGCACGCTGCTCGCGCGCAAGCGGCTGACCGAGGCGATGACCGTGTTCCAGGCAAACGCGACGCGGTTCGATGGCGCATGGCCGACACACGTCGGGCTGATGCGCGGGCATGCCGCGCTGGGCAACACGCAGCAGGCGCTCGAGCATGCACGAAAGGCACTCGAGCAGGCGCCAGATGACCTCAATCGGACCAACCTGCGGAGCATCATCGCCAACCTCGAAGCCGGTCGGCCCATCGGGTGACCGCCGCTGCTCGGTCCTGCGTCATTTCCCTGTACAATCCGACGCGTTCGTCCACATGACCGTCCTCGTGGTGTGACTGCGTCACGGGGCAATGCGGAGGCGGGATGCGCAGCGATGGCCTGACGACGTCCGGCAACGACCGGGGACCTCGGCGCGTGTGCTTCAGGGGCATGCCGTTCCGACGTCGCCTCATGGACGCCAAGGTCGCCACGCTTCTGGCGCGCGGCGCGTGCGGTGAGACTCGAGGTTGGCAGCGCGACGCTCTCACCAGACGAACGCCGCGACCTGAACAGGCCACCGACCACCTGGCCCCGCTGACGGCATGACGCGCCGGCACGAGGCCAGGAAGGAGGCCGATGCGTTCGCCACTGCTGTCGTCCGTCGTTGTGTTGCTCACGGTGACCGCGTGTGCGCAGCCGAGGCCACCGGGAGTCGTGCCGATGCGCCTTGACGTCACGCGCGACGGTGCCTCCGCCAGCGAGGCCTTGACGCGCCTGATTCGGGACACGCGTGCGCAGGCCGACGCCTTCATCTTTCTGATCGGCGGCGCGTCGAAGATGAGCGGGGAGGACCAGCGCCGGCTGCTCGAGATGTTCGGCGCCCTGGCCGACCTGGCCGCCAGCGGCCGACGGTTTGCCGTCGGCGACGGCGGCACGCAGGCCGGCATCATGCAGGCGTCGGGCGATGCGCGGCGGGCAAGCGGTGGCGCGTTCCCACTGATTGGCATCGCGCCGGCCAGAGAGATTCCGCCACGTGGCCGGACGCCTATCGATCCGAACCATAGCGCCATCATCGCCGTCGACGACCCGTCGCTGCCCGCCGATCGGGACGCATGGGGCTCGGAGACCAGCACCATGTACGACGTGTTCGCGCGCCTCGCCGAGGAGCGCCCGTCGGTGGCCATCGTCGCCAATGGCGGCGGCATCGCGTTGACCGAAGTCGAGGCGAACGTCAGGGCCGGACGCCGGATGTTGCTCATCGCTGGCAGTGGGCGGGCGGCGGACGCCCTCGTGTCGCTGCTGACCGGCACGACGCCGCCTGACGGCGAGGTCGCCGACCTGCGCGCGCGAGCCGACAAGGCCGGGCTCACGCGACATCCCGACCTCTTCACCGTGGTACCGCTCGAGACCGGGCCTGCAGGACTCCGCGACGCGCTGTCGCGGGCACTGGGCTGGACGGAGTAGGGGCACCACGGCAGGAGGCTGCAGCGCCGCCACGGGGCGCCTGCCGGCGTCCCTCTTGTGACCGAGGTGTGCGATGGCCAAGACGACACTCCGACTGAACGGCGCGCCAGAGCTTCGTCCGGAGCCGTCCGAACTCCAACGCGGGCTGCCGGGACAATCCGTCACCGTCAAACGTGCGGTGCGGCTCGAGACGGCGCGCGCCGGCGTCGAACCCCTCGACCTCACCGGCGTGTCTGGGGACGACGTCGTCGAGATCGAACTCGAGGACGGGCTGCGCGTCTGGACACGCGTCGATCAGTTCACCGAGGACGTGGCGCAGCGTGGGGCGCGCAGCGTGGTGGCGGCGGACGGGGAGGCGCTCGTCGACGTGCCGCCGGCGCTGGCGATCGGGCCGGCCAGCCGGGCGGGCGGCGGTCTGGCCATCCGCGCGCTGAAGATTCTCGGCATCGACCTCGAAGGGACGATTGCCGACATCGCGGCCGAACACGTCGAGGGACGCCTCGACCCTGGCCCGGGGCTCTACCGGTGCGTCGAGCAGAACCCGGAGACGCTGCAGGCGCTGGGCCCGCTCGACGGCACGGGTCCTGTCCTCGTCTTCCTGCACGGCACCGCGTCGTCCACGTCGGGGAGCTTCGGCGGGCTGTGGGCGGCCGAGGGCGCGTCACCGATCGCCACGCTGTTCGAGCACTATCAGGGACGGCTGCTTGCCTTCCAGCACCGCACGCTCACTGAGAGTCCGATACAGAACGCGCTGGCTCTCATCGGGCACCTGAGCGACGTGCTGTCGCCGGGCACCGAGGTGCACCTGGTTTCGCACTCGCGTGGCGGACTCGTCGGCGAGTTGCTGGCGCGCGGCATGCGGCCCGGTGCGGCGCCGTTCACCCCGGACGACCTCGCGGTCTTCGATGGAAAGGCGTACGAGGCCGACCGTGCCAGGCTCGAGGAGTTGTCGGCGGCGCTGCAACAGGCCGATTTGCGCGTGACCAAGTTCGTCCGCGTGGCGTGTCCGGCTCGCGGGACGACGCTTGCCGACCGTCGCCTCGATCGCTACCTCTCCGTGCTGGTCAACCTGGCAGGGCTGATGCCTGGCCTGCGAGGTAACCCGGTCTACGAGGGGCTCACCAGTCTGCTCGCGGGCGTGCTGAAGAAGCGTGCCTCGCCCGAAGACCTGCCCGGGCTCGAGGCGATGATGCCCACCTCGCCGCTCGTCCGGATGCTCAACAACCCCGACGTCAGAACGACGGCCGACCTGCATGTGCTGGGGGGCGACTTTGCTGGCACCGGCCTCGTGGGTCGGCTGAAGACGCTGGCGACCGACTTCTACTACCGCGACGACCACGACCTGGTCGTGAACACTCCGGCGATGTTCGGGGGCACCGACCGGGCCGCGGCCATCCGGTACTGGATCGACACGGGCGGTGAGGTCACCCACATCCAGTACTTCGCCCGTACCGACACGGCGCGCCGTCTGGTGGCCGCGCTGACGGGCACGAGCACGCAGTTCCACACGTTGCATGCGCCGCCGTCCGCGGTGACCTCCGCCGACTACCGCAAGCGTGCGGTGA
>JAEZDP010000476.1 GCA_023418055.1 Acidobacteriota bacterium | reverse complement strand
ATCCTGGGGCCATCCTTGCCGGCGTGTCGTTCGGTGGGCTGGTGGCGCTGCGCGTGGCGGCGGATCACGCCGATGCCGTCTCGCGGCTGGTGCTCATCGCGTCGGCCCACCGCTTCTCCGACGAAGGCCGGCAGCGGGTGGCGCGACAGATTGACGCGTTGCGGGCCGGTGACCTCGACGCGATGATGCGTCCCTTCCTCAGCCTGTGCCGGCGGTGGTGGCTGAACGCCCTGCTTGCGTCCCGTGTTCGCCTGCGGCGTCAGCACCTGCGAGCGCAGTTCAACGATCCCCGGCTGGTCGTGGCCATGCTGGAGGCCGCTCTCGCCGAAAGCGGCGCGTTGACCCCCAGGCTTGCCGACATCCAGTCGCCGGCGCTCATCGTGGGCGGTGGGGCCGACCAGTTCTTTGGCGACGGCGCCATGCAGGCACTTGCCGGGGCCTTGCCTCGGGCCACGTTGCGGCTGGTGCCGCACGAGACCCACATGCTGCCGCTCGAGCGTCCGGACCTCGTCGCCGCACACATGCACCACTTCCTGCACCCCTGATTGCCATGCCCTTGACGTGTCCGCGGACCACACCCCACCTCCCCGTGCTCGTGAGCCTGGCGTGCCTGCTTCTGCCGTCTGTCGCTGTGGACGTCAGCGCCCAGAGCCCACAGGCTGCCGCGTCCCCGGCGTCGCTGTCTGCGCTCGTGGAACGCGCCCTTGCCGTCAGCGTCTCGACGCGCAGCGCTGACGCATATCGTGCGGCAGCCGACGCCTACGGCAGGATCCTCGAGGAGGCGGCCACCCTCGATCGTGCCGCGCTGTCGCTGGACGACCAGGTCGACCTCGACCTGCTGACGGCGCACGTCACGACGCGACGGTGGGAGATCGCCGACGCGAAGCTGCATACGACCGACCCGGTGTCGTGGCTGGCACTCGGCCAGACGAGCGGCCTCTTCCTGCGGCCGGGCGCCACGGGCGACGCGGGCCTGCGCCGCGCCGTCGCCGAGATGCGGCGTCTGCCGCCGCTGCTGGAGGAGGCGCGCCGCTCGCTGACGTCACCCGCACGCACCTGGACCGAGAACGCGCTGGTGCAGGTGCGGTACGCCCGGCTACTGCTCACCGAGTACGTGCCGCGACTCACGACAGACGACGCGGCGCTTCGGTTGGCGCTCGGGTCGGCGGCATCGGATGCGCTCGTGGCCGTCGAGGCCTACGGCGCGTGGCTCGAACGTGAGTTGCTGCCCCGTTCGACGCGCGAGCCCACGTGGCGCCCTGAAGACATCGAGGTGTATCAGTTCACGCACGAGCAGCTCGACGACTACGGCGTGGACGAGATGATCCGCATCGCCAGGGACGAAGCGCGGCAACTCACGGGTGAGATGCAGGTGCTGGCGCGGCAGATCCACCCATCCGGCGACCTTCGGCAGGTGTGGGAGCTGATGAAGGACGAAGCGCCGCCCTGGCCGCACGTGGTGCCGATGGCGCAGCGGTACGTGGACATGGCGGCCGACTGGCTGCGCGGGCCTGGCGGGCACGTGGTCACGATCCCCGACTACATCGACTTCGGCGCGGTGGAGACGCCGCCCATGGCGCGCCGCATCCTCTCGTTCGGGGGTGCCTCACCAGGCCCGACCGTCGCGGGCCGTCAGTCGGGGTACTACGTGCTCTCGCCCATCGAGGACTGGATTTCGGACGACGAGCGCGCGAGCCGCCTGCGCAGCTACAACCCCTACTGGACGCACGTGATCTCGTATCACGAGTGGCTCGGGCACACCGTGCAGATTGCCGCGCGGCAGGCGAACGTCACGCGCCCGATGCGGCGCGGCTTCCGCAGCATCTACTTCAGCCAGGCGTGGTCGTTCTACCTCGAGAAACTCCTCGAGGACGAGGGGTACTACGACGTGTTGCCGTACATGGAGGCGCTGAAGACGAGGATGGCGCGAAGGCAGATGCGGATGTGGAGGGTGCAGCGCATCCTCACCAAGTGCCTCATGGCGCGCGGCGAGATGACCTTCGACGAGGCCGTCCAGGCTTACGTGGACACCATCGGCATGGAACGCGCCAATGCGTTCATCGAAGTGCAGCGCGACTCGCAGAACCCCTCGCCGCCGGGCCGCGAGATCATCGGCGAGCGCGAGATCCTGCGTCTGCGCGAAGAGTATCGGCAGCGCATGGGCACGCACTACTCGCTACGCCGCTTCCACGACACGCTGCTCACCTACGGCGACCTGCCCTTCCGGCAGATCCGGCGTCTGATGTTCCAGGAGTGAACGGCGCCAGCCCCTTGGCCTGGGCCGGCGCCTCGTGCAGGAACCGCCGCGGTCAGCGCACCGGGTCACGTGGACGGGCGTGCACCGTCGCCGGCTGTCGGCCGAGCGCCTCGCGCACGACGGCGATGGCGCGCTCGAGTTGCGGGTCGCGGCCCGCGATGACGTCGGCCACCGTCTGCTCGACCTCGATGTCGGGCGCCACCCCTTCGTTCTCCACACCCCACCCGTCTTCGGTGTAGAACGCGAGGTTCGGTGCCGTCACGTTGCCGCCGTCCATCAGCACGGGATAGCCGAGGATGCCGACCAGGCCGCCCCAGGTCCGCGTGCCGACGATCGGCCCGAGTTCGAACTTGCGGAACATCCAGGGCAGCAGGTCGCCACCGGAGCCCGCGGTCTCGTCGGTGATCATCACCTTGGGGCC
>JAEZDP010000394.1 GCA_023418055.1 Acidobacteriota bacterium | reverse complement strand
GCGCGCTGGCGGGTGGCCCGGCGTGGTGGCAGCGTCGCGAGTGGCGCCGGCTCGAGGAACCGAAGTCGGTCGATTGGGTGAGCGGCGCCTGTCTGCTCGCGCAGCGTCAGGTGCTCAGCGAGGTGGGTGGGTTCGACCCGCGCTATTTCATGTATGCCGAGGACGTGGACCTGTGCGCGGCGGCCCGCGCCGCCGGCTACCTCGTCCGCTTCTCGCCCGAGGCGCACATCGTCCACCTGAGCGGCCGCTCCCGTGCCACCGCCGCCGCGGCCACTTACGCCCACTACCGCCGCAGTCAGCTGGCGTTCTACGAGAAGCACCACCCGAGGTGGGCGGCACTGCTGCGTCTCTATCTCAGATGCCGGGGCGCGGACGTCCCCCGCCTCAGCGATGCGGGCCCGACCTGACGGGCTGCTCCTCGCCTCCGCATTCCTCCTCCCCTCCTTCGATTCTTTCTTCCTTCGCCCCTGCGCTCCTTCGTTCCTTACCTCCTTCGTTCCTTGGTTCCTTGGTTCCTTCGTCCCTTGGTTCCTTCGTTCCTTGGTTCCTTGGTTCCTTGGTTCCTTGTTATATGCTCCGCCCGTGCGCGTGGCCATCGACATCAGGAAGGTGCACGACTTCGGCATCGGCACCTACGTGCGCAACGTCGTGCGCGAGCTGGCGCGACAGGACCACGACAACGAATACCTGCTGGTGAGCCGCCCGAGCGACGTGGAGATCGCCGAGCAGGCCGGCCCCAATTTCCGCGCCGTCGTCGACCGCAGCGGCAACTACTCCCTCCGCGAGCAGATCAGCATCCCGCTCCTGCTCGCGCGTGAGCGGGTGGACGTGTTTCACGCGCCGCACTACGTGCTGCCGCCGCTCGTCCGCTGTCCGTCGGTCGTGACCATCCACGACTGCATCCACCTGATGTTCCCGCAGTACCTCCCCAACCGGCTCGCCTCCGGCTACGCCCGCGCGCTCATGTGGAATGCCACGCATCGTGCCGCGCACGTGCTGACCGTGTCTGAAGCTTCCAAGCGGGACATCCTGCGGTTCTTCCGGATTCCGCCCGAGCGCATCACGGTGGTGCACAACGCGCTCGACGAGCGCTTCGGCCTGACGCCGGACGACTGCGACCTCGCGCGGGTACGCGAACGCTTCCAGCTGCACGATCCGTTCGTGCTGTACGTGGGCAACATCAAGCCGCACAAGAACGTCGAGCGGCTGATCGAGGCGTTCGCGATGGTGCGCACCGGGCCGCTGGCGCACGTCAAGCTGCTCATCATCGGTGACGAGATCAGCAAGTACCCCACGCTGCGCCGCGCCGTGCATCGACTGAAGCTGCACAAACATGTACGGTTTCTCGGCTTCGTCGACGACCGGACGCTGGCGTCGCTGTACCGGCTCGCGACGGTGTTTGCCTTTCCCTCGCTCTACGAGGGCTTCGGATTGCCGCCGCTCGAGGCCATGGCGAGCGGCACGCCGGTCGTCACCTCCAACGTCTCGTCGCTGCCCGAGGTGGTGGGCGATGCCGCCATCCTGGTGGAGCCCGAGGACGTCACCGCCATCGCGCACGGCCTGCGGCGCGTCCTGCTCGACGAGGCGCTGCGCGCGGACATGCGGGCCAAGGGGCTCGCCCGCGCCGCCGAGTACTCGTGGGCGCGGTCGGTGGCCACCATCCATCGCATCTACACCGAGGCAGCGACACGACGACGATGACCGGCCCGGGCGGAGGCGGGATGCGCGTGGCCCTCGTCCACGACTGGTTGACCGGCATGCGTGGCGGCGAGCGCGTGCTCGAGGTGCTGTGCCGGATGTTCCCCGACGCGTCGCTGCACACCCTGGTGCACGTCCCCGGCGCGGTGAGCCCGACCATCGAACGCCTCCAGCCGCACACGTCGTTCCTGCAGCGGGTGCCAGGCATCGCCCGGTGGTACCGGCATCTCCTGCCCCTGTATCCGGCGGCCATCCGGCTCATCGACGTGGGCCCGGTCGACCTCGTGATCTCGACCAGCCACTGTGTGGCCAAGTCGGTCGTTGCTCCGCGCGGCGCACGCCACCTCTGCTATTGCTTCACCCCCGTGCGCTACGCCTACGATCAGTTCGACGCGTACTTCGGACCCGACCGTGTCGGGCGCCTCAGGTCGGCCCTGATGCGGGTCGCCATGACCCTCTTTGCGCGGTGGGATCGACGGACGAGCGTACGCCCCGACCGCTATGTGGCTATTTCACAGTACGTTGCGCGGAGAATCTCCCGGTACTATACTCGTGAGTCGGCTGTGATCCACCCGCCGGTCGACACGGACTTCTTCACGCCGTCGCCAGGTCGTCCTCGAACGGGTGGCGCCCTGGTGGTTTCGGCGCTGGTGCCGTACAAGCGGCTCGATGTGGCGATTGCGGCGTGCCGGCGTGCCGGCGTGCCCCTCACCATCGTCGGATCGGGACCGGAAGAACCGCAGTTGCGGGCGCTGGCGGAGACAGGTGTGATTTTTGCGGGCGCGTTGACCGATATCCAGATCAGGGACCACTACCGCGAGGCGTCCGTCGTGCTGCTGCCGGGCGAGGAAGACTTCGGCATCGTGCCCCTCGAGGCGCAGGCCTGCGACACCCCTGTCGTGGCCCTGGGCCGCGG
>JAEZDP010000344.1 GCA_023418055.1 Acidobacteriota bacterium | reverse complement strand
GGCTGAACCAGTACGCCGCGTCGGCCTCGCGTCCCACCATGAGGATGGCCGAACGCGCTTTGGCGGAGATGCCGATGACCTTCGGTCGTTCCGGTGCGGCGTCGCCGGCCTGGCGCTTGACCGCCTCAACCAGCGTGGGCACGAGCAGGCGGCGGGGTGATGCCGTCTCGCCCCGCGCACTTCCAACGGTAGTCACTTCGTCGTCGGCCACGCTCGTGACGAGGCGGCCCCGGTCGCGGTCGTACCAGGCGTTGGCGATGATGCCGCTGGCAGACGGGTGCGCACCGGTGAGCATCGTGGCGTGCCCGGGGGCGGTGTAGGTTCTGGAGTGCTCGACGTGGGCGTTGGTGAACACCGCGCCACGTGTGAGCAAGGTGTCGAGGCCCTGTCGGTACTCCGCGCGGAAACGCGTCAGGAAGTCTGCACGGAACTGATCCGCGGCAATCAGCACGACGAGCCGTATGTCGGAACCCTGTGCCGACGTGGAACTGACCGGCGGCGTGCCCAGTGCGAGCGCACACAGCAGCAGCACGGACAGCCAACACGCAGGCAGTACCCTGGCAGGCACGGCCGCCAGCATACTGCAGGTGGGGCAGGGCGGGGGTCAGACCTGCGGCGCGAGCTTCGCGAGCACCCAGCGCAGCAAGGATCCGGCAGCGACTACGACAAGGGACGGGAAGCCACAGAGGCGATCGCCCAGTGCCCGGCGCCGCGCTGGAGTTGGAACGTCCACTCCTGGCGCTGCACGCCTGTCCGCGCGTCGCTCCGACGAGGCCGGAATCGCAGCACGCCGAGGCAGCGGGTGGAGGCGTCCGCGTCGGACACCTCTACGACGCACCTGTCGAGCGTCAGCCGATGCTCGCTCGTCGCGCCGAACGTTCTGGCGAGCGCGTCTCGGTCGCCGGCAGGCCAGAGCGCCTGCAGTCGTGCGACGTCCATCCTGGAATATGCCGACTGGTACTGGTGCATCACATCCAGCACCTGCCGTTCGTCGGGCGAGCGCCGGGGAGCCGTGCGGCGGCGACCCGCACCCGTTCGTGCTGTCGAGGCCGGCCCGGCCGAAGAGGGCGGCGCCGACCGATCGCCGACGGGGCTCACCTCGACGGGAGGGGCCTCGTCGCGTTGCGCATGACCGCTATCTGGGGCGAGTGCCGTGCTCGTGCCATTGCCGCCGTCGGCAGCCTGCACATCGTCGCGGCCCGTGTGCGGGCCGGGCGCATCGGCCGCCTGCCCGTAGCTCGCTCCGACACCGAACCGGCTCAGCCCGCCAAGGACGGGGGCGCGGCCGTCACGAGTCCCCGGAATCGCTGCGCCGAGCAGGACGCCCGCCGAGAACACGCAGATGGAGAAGCGAAGATGCGTCGCGCGGTGGCTGTCCGGCGAGCGCGTGCGCCGGACGTTCCCGGTGTGCCTCCCGGGAGGATGGCTCATGGGGCCCGCACTCCGCGAGCCCTCCGGCACCTCGACCATTTCCAGCACGTCGAGGTCGTCGGCTGACGGCGGCCACGCGAACCCGGAATCGGCGGGGTGTGTCATTCGACACCTCAACTGACTCGTCGTCGTCCAGACAGCCAACCCATCAGGGCGCCAACGGCCAGGAGACCGGTCAGCGCCGGCTCCGGCAGGGTCACCTCCACAGCCGCATCCCAGTTGCCCGGCGCGCCGGCGCGTCGTTCTTCGGAGGAGACGTCACCCGTGATGATGTCCAGGTCGCCGCTGAACGTGCCCCCTCCGGATCGCGAACGCACGCCAATCGCCCCCGCGAGAGCAGAATCGAAGCGCCCCGGCCCGAGTTCAGCTGTGAAGAACCCGTACGACGTATCCTCGACGTCGCATGCTTCGCACGTCTGAATCGTCAGCGCCAGCAGCGGCGCGACGAACTGCCCACGCCTGACCACGCCGTGGCCGTCGAACCACTCGGCCGCCATGGTGAAGGCGCCCGGTGCATAGCGATAGGTCGCCGAATCGTGAGATTCCCAGTGGACAACATCGAGCGACAGCAGTGGCCCGGCGCTGAACATGACCGTGCCCAGGATCTGCGGGTCGACGTCCCAGTCGTCGAGGCGGAGGCCAAGCACACCGAAATGCCCACTCGCCGGTGCCGTGCCGAACTGCATCGTCGGAGATCCGCCCTCGTACTCGACACTGGTCTCCAGCGTGAGGGTGGCCGCCCGTGTGTCGGCAAGCGGTACGAGCAGCAGAAAGACGAGGCTGCAGAACATCCTGCGAAACATGGCGCCCCCGATTTGAGCGTGTACGTCCGTGCTGACGCGGCGCGCGGGCACAACTGTGGGCCACGCCGCCGCGACCCGGGTGGGCGGCACTGCGTGGTACGCGTCGGCAGACGTACTCGTTGGCTGGGGAGGGAGTGTGCCAGCGGCAAGCATGAACCCGTTTATGGCGCAGAGCAAGTGCGCATCGGGCCCAGGCCGCGGCGGCGCGTCGGGTCTGCAAGACCTCCTACGGCGACGGCGCTACTGGCGACCGCAGCGCGCCGCCATGCGC
>JAEZDP010000337.1 GCA_023418055.1 Acidobacteriota bacterium | reverse complement strand
TTCGGCATGGTCGCGGCGATCGTGGTGGCACACGTCGGGCGCACCAGATTGCGTCACGCGACGACCGACCGCCAGCGCCACCGCATCACCGCCATCAGCGTCGGCATCGCCGTGCTGCTCGTCCTGGCGACGATCCCCTGGCCGTTCATGCCCTACGCGCGTCCGCTCTTCCGCTGGTGAGCGGCTCCGGTCAGACCGCGCGACACTCGCGCGTTGCTCCCTGCCACGACAATCGCGAGCCGGTGCAGGTTCGGGCCAAGTCGTGGCGGCATGACGCGGCCGCAGGGTATGGTGAGGGCATGTCCGGTCTCGAGCGGCTCGACCTGTCTCGCCTGGCGGAACGCGTGCGCGTCGCGTGCCTGAACGCGGCGGCACAGGCCTACGAGGACGCTGGTCTGCAGGGCCTGTGTGCCGACGGGAGGTGGGAGTGCGCGCGACGGGCGATCCACGCCCTGGATCTCGACGCGGTGCTGAGGCGCGACGACCGGACGAGTGGCACACCGCACTCCGACGGCAACGCCGAGTGACATGACGCTGGGCGTTACCGCAGTGCTCCTCGGGCTCATGCTGGCTCCCGGCGTGGCACCGCAGTCACGCCCACATGTCGAGGCCACCCTCACCGGCACCGTCATCCATGTGGCCGACGGCGACACCATCGACGTGCGTGTGTCCTCCACCGGCGAGCGCGTGCGGGTCCGCGTGCACGGCGTCGATGCACCCGAACGCGGCGAGCCCTTCAGCCAGGTCGCCCGCCGATTCGCCCGCGCCACGGTCTTCAGCCGCGTGGTATCGGTCGAGGGGCGCGACGTGGACAGGTACGGCAGGGTCGTGGCCAGAGTCCGCGTGGACGGTATCGACCTCGGCGAAGCGCTGGTGCACGCCGGGCTGGCGTGCCACTACCGCCGCTACTCCGACGACCCGGCACTCGTGCGCGCAGAAGCCGACGCGCGAGCTGCCAGGCGTGGGTTCTGGGCACGTGGCGTGCGACGCCCACGCTGTGTGGCGCGTGAGCATCGCGGCGCCGGTCGTATACTCTCCCTCGACCCTAGCTCGGCTTTGCCTGATGTCACTGCCCATCGCCACTCACAGGCCCTGTCTCGGCGCGGACGAACTGTCGGCCGTGGAGCGCGTGTTTGCCAGCGGATGGCTGGGGCAGGGCAATGTCTCGCAAGCATTCGAGGAGGCGCTCCGCGCACGTCTCGGCGTCGGCCACGTCGTGGCTGTCAGCAGCGGAACGGCCGCCCTGCATCTGGCTCTGGAGGCGCTCGATCTGCCTGAGAGCAGCGGCGTCCTCGTGCCATCGCTCACTTTCGTCGCCAGCATCCAGGCGATTCTCGCGGCACGACTCCGCCCCGTGTTCTGCGAGATCGACCCCGAGACGCTGCAACTCGACCTGGACGACACGCGCATGCGACTCACCGCGGCCCGCGCGTCCAACACGGGCGCCCCGCGCCCCCGCGTCGTGATGCCAGTGCACTTCGGAGGGGCATCGTGCGACATGCAGGCCCTGCAGTCGCTTGCCGACGAACAGGGCCTTCTCGTGGTGGAGGACGCCGCGCATGCCTTCGGCTCGTCGTCCGGTGGCCGTGCCCTCGGCACCTTCGGCGCTGCCGGTTGCTTTTCGTTCGACCCCATCAAGACGATCACCTGCGGTGAGGGCGGCGCGGTCGCCACGAGCCGCGAGGATCTCGCGGCCAGGCTCCGCCAGGCCCGATGCCTGGGAATCACGGCCGACGGCTGGAGCCGCCATACCGGCACGGCGTGGCGGTACGACGTGCAGGGCCAGGGCTGGCGGTACCACCTGCCGAACCTCAATGCGGCCATCGGGCTGGCCCAACTGCCGCGCCTCGACGAGTTCCGCACGCGTCGCCAGGAGATCGTGCGCCGCTACGACGCCGCTCTGCGACCCCTTGCCGGCGTGACGCCGTTGACGCGACCGCGACCCGACACCTGCCCGTTCACGTTCGTCGTCCGCGTCGGCAACGGACGTCGCGACGCGCTGATGGCACACCTGCGGGCGGCGGGCATCGGCACGTCGGTCGAGTACATTCCCAACCACCTGCACCAGGCGTTTGCTGCCTATCGCACCGCGCTGCCGGCCACCGAGCAGGCCTTCGCCGAGATCCTCAGCCTGCCGCTCCATGCCGGCCTCTCGGACGAGGACGTGACGGCCGTCGTGTGCGCCATGCGGGCGTTCTTCGCCGACGGAGACGAATCATGAACGGGGCCAGAGCGTTGCTCATCCTCGGCACGCGGACGTTCGCGTCCGAGGTGGCCGATCTCGCGTCCGACATCAAGGGCGTCACCGTGGCCGGCTTTGTCGAGAACATGGAGCGGGAGCGGGCCGGCACGACCCTCGATGACCTCCCCATCCACTGGATCGACGACGTGGGGGCATTGGCTGCCGACCATGTGGCCGTCTGCGCGCTGAGCACGACGCATCGGCGGCACTTCATCGCGCAGGGCGCCTCCCAGGGGCTGCCCTACACCGCGCTCGTGCATCCGACGGCGCGGGTGTCGCGCACCGCGCACGTCGCGGAGGGCGCCATCATCAGCGCCGGAGTGATCATCGGCGCACACGCGCGTGTCGGCCGGCACGTCATCGTCAACCGGGGCGCGCTCATCGGGCATCACACGACCATTGGCGACTACGCCACGCTTGGCCCGGGCGTGAACATCGGCGGCGCCTGCACCATCGGCGAGGCGACCTATGTCGGCATCGGCGCCATCGTGCTCGACCAGTTGGCCATCGGCCGGCACGCGATCGTCGGCGCCGGCGCGCTCGTGACCAAGCCTGTCGCCGACCGCGTCCAGGTGATGGGCGTGCCTGCGCGTGTCACCAAGGAAGACATCGACGGACGGTGACCAGGAGCCCCGTGCACATGCTCGAAGACCGGCCTCTCGTCATCAACCTCGCGCCGACGGGCATGGTGCCCACCGTGCGCCAGAACGCCTCGCTGCCCGTGACGGCAGAGGCCATCGCCCGAGACGCCGCCGACTGCCGTGCGCTGGGTGCGTCCATCGTCCACCTGCACGCCCGTGATGCCGAAGGCCTCGCGACGTGGCGGCCGGAGGTGTACCGCGAGATCATCCTGGCTGTCCGACGCCGCGCGCCAGACCTCGTCATCTGCGTGTCGACGAGCGGCCGCACGTTTGCGGAATTCGACCAGCGCGCCGCCGTCCTGGATCTCGACGGCGATGCACGGCCCGAGATGGCGTCGCTGACGCTCGGCTCGATGAACTTCCCGACGCAGGCGTCGGTCAACGAGCCCGCGATGATTGAACGCCTCGCCGCCCGCATGCAGGAGCGCGGCATCGTTCCCGAACTCGAGGTGTTCGACCTCGGCATGCTCGACTACGCGCGCTACCTCATCGACCGCACCATCCTGCGCCCCCCGTTCTACGTGAACGTCCTGCTCGGGTCGCGCGGCACCCTTGCCGCGACGCCCCTGAACCTCGCGTTGATGGCGCAGGCGCTGCCGGAGGGGGCGACATGGGCGGGGGCGGGCATCGGCCGTTTCCAGTTTCCGGTCAACGCGCTCGCGGTGACCATGGGCGGGCACGTCCGTGTCGGGCTCGAAGACAACCTGTTCATGGACTCCGCCAAGCGGCAACCCGCGACGAACGTCGCGCTGGTGCGGCGCCTCGTCGACTTGGCGCGTGCCGCCGGACGTGAGCCGGCGACCCCGGACGAGACGCGCGCGATCGTGGGGCTCGCGCCGCGTCCGGTTCCGGCCGCCTCATGACCTCCGGGCCGCGTGAGGGCCTGCCGACGGCCCTGCGGCTCGCATCCCTTGCGCCCCCGGTGCTCGTCACGCTGCTCGTGGCGCGGTACGCCGTGGATGTGCCCTTCTGGGACACGTGGGACTGGCTCGACCGCCACTACCCGGCCGAACCCGCCTCGTCAGACGCGACAATGCGCCGCTACTGGGCGCTCTTCAACGATCACCGTGTCTTCATACCGCTCCTGGTCGATCGCCTGTGCTTGTGGGCCTCTGGCATCGACATCCTGCCCCGCATCTGGCTCAAGCTGCCGCTCTCGATCGCGTCGTTCTGGCTGACGCTTCGACTTGCCCGCCAGACGGCACCTGCGACGGCCCTGCCCTGGCTGGGTCTGGCGCTGTCGTGTCTGGCGTTCCCCCTCACCTACTGGCCGCTGTGGGTGGACCCGCGCCAGTTCTCCGTGCACATCGTCGTCCTGGCGCTGATGTCCGCTCTGGTGGCTGCGACCTCCCGGCGTTCCCCGGGGACACGCGCGGTGTTGGCGGCGGCGGCGTGCCTGGTGGCGTCGCTGTCCTACACGCCCGGGCTCTTCACGTGGCCGTTCGTGGGCCTGGTGCTGTGGGGCCAGCCGTCGAGGCCGTCGGCGCCGGCGATGGCGGTCTGGGCGGCAGGCGCCATGCTGCTCATCGGGCTGCACGGCGTCGACCTGATGAACGGCGCGACGCAGGCGGCGTCGGCCGCCCCGCATCCGCTGGCCGCGGCCAATGCGGCCCTCGCAATCGCCGGACTGCCGGTGGCGCCAGCCCTCCTGCCGCTTGCGTACCTGCCGACGCGACTCGTCGGACTCTGTGGTGTCGGGGCGTTGGCGTGGCTCGCCCTGGCCGCTTGGAAGCGGGATGGGACCGCCCGCCTGCACGCGTTGCCGTGGATCGCGCTCGGCGGTTGGGGCGCCGCCTACGCCCTTGCGTCTGGATGGGCGCGAGGTGGACTGCCGCTCGGCGCTCTCCA
>JAEZDP010000250.1 GCA_023418055.1 Acidobacteriota bacterium | reverse complement strand
GCGGCCCATCGCCCGAGCGCCTCGGGGCTGAGGCCGACCTCCGCCTGCATGCCGACCAATCGGAGGGCGGGGAAGATGAAGAGCACGGCAGCCAGCAGGAAGACCACCATGCGGACCAGCCGCAGCGTGCTGCGCTGCGAGGCGCGCGCCGGCGCGTCGTCGGTGCCGACGCCGCCGAGAAACACCCGCACCAGACGTGACGCGACCTCACCGACCAGGTAGGCCGCCGACAGCGCCACCGCCAGCGCGATCAGTTCGGCGGTCCAGACGGGATACCCTCGGAAGAACTCCTGGATCATGAGGCGTTATTTCCCATACAGTTCGCCCCGTCGCAGCTGCCGGTAGAGGTCGAGCGACTCCTTGAGGATCCGGAGAGCGTCCTCGGGGCCGAGGAAGTCGGTGACTTCGACCTGCTTGTTCTCGAGCGTCTTGTAGTCTTCGAAGAAGCGCCGGATCTCGCGGAGCGTGTGGCCGGGCAGCTGATTGTGCTCGCCATAGTCGCTGAAGGCCGGGTCGCTGACGCTGACGGCGATGATCTTGTCGTCGATGCCCTTCTCGTCGCGCATGCGCATGACGCCGATCGCCCGGGCCAGCACGACGGTCATGGGATGGACCGGCTCCTGCCCGAGCACCAGCGCGTCCAATGGATCGCCGTCGTCGCAGAACGAGCGGGGTATGAAGCCGTAGTTGGCCGGGTAGTAGACGGCGCTGTAGAGCACCCGGTCGAGGCGCATGAGCCCCGACTCCTTGTCGAGTTCGTACTTGTTCTTGCTGCCCATGGGCACTTCGATGACCACGGGAAAGTTCTTGGCGATGAGATGATCGTCGACGTAGATGTCGTGCCAGGGATGCATGCTGAGCTCTAGTCTATCCGCCTTCCGCGGCGACGTAAGCGTCGCCCGTCCCTTCGTCGTACTCTTGACTGGACTCATGCGCCTGCTTTTCTCCCCACCTCCCACACGCCTGGTTCTTTGTCTCGTCGCCGTTGGCGCGCTGGCCGCCGGCTGCGGCGGCAGCGGCCCCGGCACATCCGCCACGGCTGCGGCCGGCCCAGCCGCCCCGCGTGACGTGGCCGTGACGCCCGCCACCGAAGAGCGCCTGCAGCGGGTCGTGGCGGTCACCGGCACGTTGGCCGCACAGGACCAGGTGTAGCTCGGCTTCAAAGTGCCCGGCCGCATCGAGACCCTCGACGTGGACCTCGGCAGCCAGGTGCAGGCAGGGCAGCGGCTCGCGCGACTGCTGCCGGTGGACTACGAACTGCGCGTCCGCCAGGCGGAGTCGTCGCTGCAGCAGGCACGGGCGCGGCTGGGGCTGCCACAGGATGGCAGCAGCGAAGACGTGGATCCCGAAGCGACGGCGATTGTCCGCCAGGCCAAGGCGGTGCTCGACGACGCGAAGCTCACCTATGACCGGCTGGCCACGTTCGTCCAGCGGGGCATCTCGGCCAAGTCCGAACTCGATGCTGCCGACGCCGCGCTCAAGGTGGCTGACAGCCGCCACCAGGACGCCCTCGAGGAGGTGCGCAACCGGCAGGCCGTGCTCGCGCAGCGCAAGTCGGAGTTGGCCCTGGCGGAACAGGACCTGACCGACACGGTGCTCGTGGCGCCGTTCGGCGGCATGATTCGCGACCGCCAGGCGTCGCTCGGCCAGTTCGTCGCGGGCGGCGTGCCCATCGTCACGCTGGTGCGGATGCATCCTCTCCGCCTTCAGGCCGACGTGCCCGAGCGCGAGGCCATGGAGGTGCGGGTCGGGCAGGACGTCCGCGTGCATCTCGAGGGCGACACGCAGGTGTATTCGGGACGCGTCGTCCGCGTGAGTCCGGCGATCGACGAGGTGAGCCGGTCACTGCGCGTCGAGGCCGAGGTGGGCAACCAGGACGCGCGCATCCGTCCCGGCTCGTTTGCAACCGCCGAGATCGTCGTCTCGGCGAGCGTGCCGGCGATTGTGGTGCCGGCCAGCGCGATTGTGACCTTTGCCGGCGTGGACAAGGTGCTCACGGTGGCCGAGGGCAAGGTCGTGGAGCGGCGCGTCACGCTGGGACGCCGCGAGGCGGGCCGCGTCGAAATCCTCGAAGGGTTGGCCCCGGGTGACGCGGTGATCCGCGAGCCGGGCAACCTGGTGGACGGAGAAGCCGTCCGCATCACCCCCTAGCCGCAACAGAGGCCCATGCACACGCTTGCAGACATCTGCATCAAGCGCCCCGTCTTCGCCAGCATGATCGTGCTGTCGCTGGTTGTGGTGGGCGCGGCGGCCTACCTCAACCTCGGTGTCGACCGCTTCCCGTCGGTCGATCTGCCGACCGTCCGCGTGAGCACCGCGCTGCCCGGGGCGTCGCCCGAAGAGGTCGAGGTCCTCATCTCGCAGCGTCTCGAAGAGGTCATCAACACCGTCGAGGGCATCGACGAGCTGCGGTCGATCTCGGGGCCGGGCGTTTCGCTCATCCTGGTGGGGTTCAACCTCACGCGCGACGTCGACGTCGCGGCGCAGGACGTGCGCGACCGCGTCGCCACGGTGCTCAGCCGGCTGCCGCGTGACGCGCGTCCGCCGGTCATCGCGAAGTTCGACAACGACTCGGCGCCGGTGATGAGCATCGCGCTGTCGGGCAACCGGTCCGTGCGTGAGCTGACCGAGTTGGCCGACAAGGTGGCGAAGGTGCAGTTCGAGCGCGCGCTCGGCGTGGGCGAGGTGCTCGTGGTGGGCGGGCAGGAACGCGCCATCAGCATCTGGCTCGATGCCAATCGGCTGGCGTCCTACGGCATTCCGGTGGCTGCGGTGCGCGACGCCCTGGTACGCCAGAACGCGGACCTGCCCGGCGGCAACGTCACCACCTCGACTCGCGAACAGACCCTGCGAACCATGGGGCGCGTGGAGGAGCCGCGCGACTTCGCCAACCTGATGATTACCAATCGCGGGGGCGTGCCCCTGCGCATCAGCGACGTCGGGCGCGTCGAGGACGGCACCAAGGAGCAGCGGAGCCTGGCCCGGCTCGACGGCCGACCAACGGTCGTGATGGAAGTGCGCCGCCAGTCGGGCGCCAACACGGTGGCCGTCATCGAAGGCGTCAAGGCCGCCATCCCGCGCGTATCCGCGCTGCTGCCGGCCGACGTCCAGCTCGACGTCATCCAGGATCAGAGCCGCTACATCTACAACGCGCTGCACGAGATCAACGTGCACCTCGTGCTCGGCAGCATCCTCGCCTGCCTCGTGGTGATGGCCTTCATGCGCAGCTGGCGTTCGACGGTCATCGCCGGCGTGGCCATTCCCGCCTCGGTCATCTCGACCTTCGGCGTGATGCAGGCCCTCGACTTCACGCTCAACAGCGTCACCATGCTCGCGCTCGTGCTCATGGTGGGCATCGTCATCGACGATGCGATCGTGGTGCTCGAGAACATCTTCCGCTGGGTGGAAGAGAAGAAGATGGACAGCTTCGCCGCCGCGAAGGCCGCGACGGCAGA
>JAEZDP010000208.1 GCA_023418055.1 Acidobacteriota bacterium | reverse complement strand
CGCCACAGTCGATCCCAAGACGCTGCCCGGGCTCGCGACCGCCGAGTTCTCCACCGTGGTGGAGTCGGACGCTCTGCTCATCGTCGACCGAACGATGTCGTGGGATGCGGCCGGCTACGGGTCCCATGCGGAGACGGGGGTCGCCGCGCCGTCTACGGTGTGGTACCTGGCCGAGGGAGCCACCCACAGTGGTTTCAACCTCTTCTACCTGTTGCAGAACCCCTCCGCACGGGCCTCGACGGTGCGGGTGCGATACCTGCGCACCTCGGGTGGCCCGCTCGAGAAGGAATACGTGCTCCCACCATCCTCGCGCACCAACATCTGGGTCAACGTCGAGGACTTCGCAGGCCACGGACGTGTCCTGGCAAGCGCGGAGTTCAGCGCCGTCGTCGAGTCGCTCGACGACACGCCGATCATCGTCGAACGGGCGATGTATCTTTCGAATCAGGGCCGTCTGTTCAACGCGGGACACGAGAGCATGGGCATCACCAAGCCCTCCACGCAGTGGTTCCTCGCGGAAGGGGCAACCGGAACGTACTTCGATCTGTTCGTCCTCATCGCCAACCCTACCGCTGTCGATGCGAACGTCACCCTCACGTACCTGCTGACCAACGGCGAGACGTTCTCTCGCACCATGGTGGCGCCGGCAAACCAACGGTCAGGCGTATGGGTGGATTTCGAGCAGTTCGACGGCGTAGCCGGGTACCCGCTCGCCGATGTGGCGGTGTCGACGCAGGTCCAGTCGACCAATGCCGTGCCGATCATCGTGGAGCGCGCCATGTGGTGGCCAGGCAGTCTGGGCACGTGGGGCGAGACTCACAACTCTGCGGGCGCCACAGCGACGGGCACCCGGTGGGGGCTGGCCGAGGGCCAGGTTGGCGGCGACCGGGCACACCAGACGTATGTCCTCGTTGCCAACACATCGGCCTTCGACGGAGTGGCTGAGGTGACCCTGCTGTTCGAGGACGGGACGACCGCGCAGAAGACGTACCCGCTGGTCGCACGGTCGCGCAATAACGTGTCGATCGGGGACGACTTCCCCGCAGCGATGGGTCGGCGGTTCGGGGTGGTCGTCGAGTCGGTGGGCACGATGCCCGCGCAAATCGTCGTCGAGCGCGCCATGTACAGCGACGCCGGCGGTGCGGACTGGGCTGCAGGGACCAACGCCTTGGCGACGCGTATTCCCCCACGGCGGTTCCTGCTGCGGTATTGAGCGGCGCCGCGCTGGCGTTACCGGCGCTGGGTCCACGGCGGCACGTCCCTGCGGGATGTGCCGCCACGTATGCCGCTACGGGCGCACAACGCGGGCGAGCGCGGCGATCTCGTCCGTACTGCGAGCCGCAAGATGTAGTACAATCAAACACTTATGGCGCAGACCTACGCGGCCAAGTACCTCGCCAAAGCCGCTCTCAGTGCTCCCCGCGATTTCGTCAACTCCTACGTCGCCCGTGTGAAGCCGCTGCACCCCACGGTGCTCATCTTCCACGTCACGTTCGTGTGCGACGCCCGCTGCAACATGTGCAGCAACTGGACGCGCGGCAATCGCAAGGAAGACATGACGCTCGAGCAGATCGAGCGCACCTTCAGCTCGAAGCTGTGGAAGAACATCGAGAACGCGAGCATCTCGGGCGGTGAGCCCACCACGCGCAACGACCTGGTCGACATCGTCAAGGTGATGATCGACAAGATGCCGAAGCTGCGGAAGCTGACGCTCAACACGACCGGGCTGACGCCGCACCGCGGCATTCCGATGCTCACCAAGATCGTCGAGATCTGCAACGAGCGGGGCGTCATCTTCAGCACGCGTGTGTCGGTGGACGGCGTCGGCGACATGCACAACGACGTGCGGCGCGTGAAGCGCGGCTTCGACAAGGCGATGCAGACCATCAACGCCATGAAGGAGCTGCAGAAGACCAGGTCCTTCAACTTCGGCATCTCGACCACCATCTTCTCGATGAACCTCGACGATGCCGAGAACATCCTGGCGTGGTCGCGCCGTGAGAAGCTCGACATCGTGTTCAACATGGTGCGGTTCACCGAGGCCATGCTCGGCAACGCGGAACTCGCCAAGGACATCAAGCCGGTGAGTGCCGAGGAACAGCGCATGCGCGAGTTCTTCATGGACCGCGTGCGCTACGACCCGCTGCTCGACGGCCAGAACTACATCTACATGCACTATGCCGACATGATCGGCAACGGGTACCACCGGTTGGCGCCCTGCCCGTTCCAGACGCAGGGCGTCATGCTGAACCCTGACGGCGGCGTGTTCTTCTGCGAGAACAGCAACGTGGTGGGTAACGTGCTCGAGGAAGACCCGGAGGTGATCTACTTCCGGCAGTCCGCGCAGGAGCACCGCGACTGGATCCGCGACGAGAAGTGCCCGACCTGCCTCAGCCCGTGCCAGATGAACGTCGCCGCGATCAAGCAGGTGGTCCCGTACGCGAAGTTCCTCGTGCGCGCCAGTGCCGAGAAGCGCAAGGCCGCCCGCGAGCCCCTCGTCGCCAGCGCGTAAGCCTTCGGCACACCGACGCCTAGACCTGGCTCGGCCCTGATGGCGTACGCTTGTCGCAGAAGGCCATCAGGTGCCATCCGTAGCGGTGCACAAGGCCTTTCGGGAGCGCGTTGAACGCCCCGACGAACAGGGTGTTGAAGGCCACGCCCTTCCACCCTTTGTGCAGGCGTGACTTCACCGGAAACCGCTCGGGGACGATCCGCACCGCGTCGAATGGCGTCAGCAACGCCTTGAACTCGCCAATCGAATACTTCTTCAGCACCGGTGCGTCCTCGTGTTCGAGGTCCACGCGCATGACCTTCGAGAGCGCGTTGAGCCACGAGACGCGGTTGTAGACCATGAACATCGCCTGGCCGCCGGGCTTAAGCACCCGGTGCGCCTCGCGGACCAGCCGTGCCGCGTCGGCCGTGTACTGCAGCACCCCATGGCCGTACACGACGTCGAAGGTGTCGTCGGCAAACGGCAGCGCCTCGCCGTTGGCCACCTGCA
>JAEZDP010000191.1 GCA_023418055.1 Acidobacteriota bacterium | reverse complement strand
CCCGTGCTGCAGTCGTACCATCCCTCGCGGCAGAACACGCATACGGGACGCCTGACCGATGCCATGCTGGCCGATGTCTTCGTCACCGCACGCCGCCTGATCGACCAGGAGCCACGCTAGGTGTTGCCCGCGCCGCCCGTCGACGTGGCGAGCCTGTGTGCGGCGGCACTGCTCATCGGGCTCTCGAAGGGCGGCGTGGGAGGAGCGCTGCCTCCTGTGCTCGCGACGCTGCTGCTCAGCGGACGGTCGTCGGTGGCCGCCGCCGTGGCGCTGGCAACGCCCATGCTCATCGTGGGCGACGCCTTCGCGCTGTGGACCTTCTGGGGCAGGTGGCATGTCGGCCACGTGCGCGCGCTGCTGCCAGCGGGCGTGATTGGCGTGGCGGCCGGGGTGTACCTGCTGCGCGGGCTCCCCGACGAGGTGCTGCGCCTCACGCTCGGCATCGCGGGGCTCGTCGTGGTGGCCTACAAGCTGTACGTGCAATGGCACGGAACAGACACCCATGTGCACCGCGGCTGGCATGCGCCGCTGGCGGGGCTGCTCGGCGGCACGAGTTCAGCCATGCTCAACGCCGGCGGCCCCCCGATTGCCGCCTACCTGCTGCTGCAGCACCTCACGCCAGTGATGTTCACCGCCACCAACACCGCGTTCTTCTCCGTGGTGAATCTGCTGAAGGTGCCAGGGTCGCTCGCGGCTGGCGTCGTCACCCCGGGGGCGATGTTGTGGTCGGTGCTGACCTGTCCGCTCGTCGCGGTGGGCGTGGCCGTCGGCCGGCGGTTCATCCTGTGGGTGGACCCGCGTGTGTTCGATCAGCTGATGACCGCCATCCTGGTGCTGGCGTGCGTGTGGCTCATCGCGAGCGCGTGACCGCAGCGTGAGACGGCGGCCGTCCGATGGCCAGCGTTCCAAGCATCAAGGGACTGTTCAGGCGTGCCGTTGCGCGGCCGAAGGCTGCCGCGCGCGATCGGCGGCGGCCAGGCGCAGGTGGAGCAACGGACAGGACCCGTCGCTGCTCGTGCACGGCAAAGCTCCGTCAGGCCTCCGTGGCCCTGGCCCACTGCAGGGTGTCGGTGTACTGCTGGAAGCGGACGACCTTGCCACCGCGCAGTTCCCACACGTGCGCAACCTGCGCGTCTATGGGGGCCCTGGCTGCCCCCGCAAGTGTGGGCTGTTCCAGATAGGCTATTTCTTCTTCGGCTTGTAGAAGTTCGTCGCAGTCCCGAAGAACACCTCGGCCGACTCCATCACCGTCTCGGACAGCGTTGGGTGCGCGTGGATGGTGAACTTCAGGTCGTTGACGACGGCGGCCATCTCGACGGCCAGGACACCTTCGGCAATCAGTTCGCCCGCGTTGACGCCCGCGATGCCCACGCCCAAGATGCGTTCGGTCTTCGGCTCGACGATGAGCTTCGTGAGGCCGTCGTTGCGATCCACGGTGGTCGCCCGTCCCGAGGCGCCCCAGGGGAACTTGGCCACCTCCACCTCGATGCCGCGCTTCTTGGCCTCGGTTTCGGTGAGCCCGCACCACGCGATTTCGGGATCGGTGAACACGACGGCGGGGATGGCGGCCGGCTCGTAGGCCACCTTGTGCCCCGCGATGTGCTCGACGGCAATCTTCGCTTCGTACGTGGCCTTGTGCGCGAGCATCGGCTCGCCGGCCACGTCTCCGATGGCGTAGATGTGCGGCTCGGCGGTGCGCCGCTGGGCGTCCACGTCGATGAAGCCGCGCGCGTCCACGTTGACCTTCGTCGTGTCGATGCCGGCGATGTGTCCGTTCGGCCGCCGGCCGATCGACACCAGCACCTGATCGAACACCTGCGTCTTCGGATCGGCCGCGTCGCCCTCGAAGGTCACCGACACGCCGTCGGCCCCCTCCTCCATCTTCACGACCTTCGTGTTCAGCATCACCTGCCGCATCTGCTGCTTCACACGCTTGGCCAGCACGTTGACGAGGTCGCGGTCGGCGCCGGGCAGCAGGCCGTCGGTCATCTCGACGACCGACACCTCACTGCCGAGTGCGGCATAGACCGACCCGAGTTCGAGGCCGATGTACCCGCCGCCGACGACCAGCAGGCTCTTTGGCACACGCGCAATCTCGAGCGCGCTCGTCGAGTCGAGCAACCGGTCGGCGCTCAGCGAGAGGTTGGGCAGCGTCGCGGGACGCGACCCCGTCGCGATGATGCACTTCTCGAAGCGGATCGTCTGGTCGCCGCCTTTGGTCAGCGCGACGGTCAGCGTGTGATTGTCCACGAAGCTGGCTCGTCCCTGGATGTAGGGAATCTTGCGCTGCCTGGTGAGCCCGCCGAGGCCGCCGGTGAGCTTGTCCACCACGCCCTGCTTGAAGGCGCGCAGCTTGTCGACGTCGACCTTCGGCTCGGCGAACTCGATGCCCCACGCCGAGGCGTGTTTCGCTTCGGAGAGCAGCTTGGCCACGTGCAGCAACGCCTTCGACGGAATGCACCCGCGGAAGGTGCAGACGCCGCCGGGGTTCGGCTCCTCGTCGATCAGGGTGACGGGCAGGCCGAGATCGGCCGCCAGGAACGCGGCGGCGTGGCCGCCCGGGCCGGCGCCGATGACTACGAGAGGAAGCGTTTCGGACATGGCAGGCTACAGCTTCAGGCTACGTGCTGAGTGAGGTAGGCCCCGGCTCACAGAGCCGGGGCGCGTGACGCGTGTCGCCTACAACGACAACACGAACGGCTGCTCGAGCGCGTCGGCCACGAACCGCAGGAAGCGCATCGCGTCGGCGCCGTCGATCACCCGGTGATCGTAGGACAACGACAGCGGCAGCATCAGGCGCGGCTCGAAGCTCTCGCCTTGCCACACCGGCTCCATCGCGGATCGCGACATGCCGAGAATCGCCACTTCGGGGTGGTTCACGATGGGCGTGAAGTACGTGCCGCCGATGCCGCCGAGGTTCGTGATGGTGAAGCAGCCGCCCGACATCTCGTCGAGCGACAGCTTGCCTTTGCGAGCCTTCTCGGCAAGCTCGCCGATCTCGCCCGAGATTTCGGTGATCGACTTCGTGTCGGCGTCGCGAATCACCGGCACCAGCAGGCCGCGTTCGGTGTCCACGGCCAGGCCGATGTTCACGTAGTGCTTGTGGATGATCTCTTCGTTGGCGAGGTCCACCGACACGTTGAAGTTGGGGAACTTGCGGAGCGCGATCGCGGCAATCTTGACCGCGATGGACGTGACCGTCAGCTTGCCGCCGCCCTGCTCCACGCGCTTGCCGTACTGCTTGCGCAGCGCTTCGAGGCTGGTGATGTCGGCCTTCTCGCACTGGGTGACGTGCGGGATGGTGTGCCAGCTGGCCACCATGTGTTCTGCGGTCTTGCGCCGGATGCCGCGCATCGCCTTGCGCTCGACCTCGCCGAACTGGCTGAAGTCGGGCAGCGCCTCGTAGGCGAACCCGGCACCGCCGCCGGCGGCTGCCGCACCGCCCTGCGTGATGACCGACTTGGCATGTGCCATCACGTCGGGCTGCGAGATGCGTCCGCCAGGGCCCGTTCCCTTCACATCGCCGATGTCGAGGCCGAGTTCCCGCGCGAGACGCCGCACCGAGGGCGCCGCCGGCACGTTCGGCCGAGGCGGGGCAATGGCCCCCGAACCTGCACCTGATGCCACCTGCGCGGCACGCGTCTCTGCGGCAGGGGCCGCCGCACGCGCAGGCGCCTTGGCCTCCGACGTGGCAGGGGCCGCCTTGGCGGGCTGCGATTTGGTCGTCGTCCCCTTGTCCGCGGCAGGTGCAGCGGCGGGTTTCGCCCCGCCACCCGCGCCTTCGAGCACGATGACGACGTCGCCGGTCGAGACCTTGTCGCCGTCCTTCACCCGCACCTCGGCGACGGTGCCAGCCGCGGTGGAGGGCACCTCCACGGTCGCCTTGTCGGTCTCGAGCTCGACGATGCCCTGGTCCTTGGCGATGGTGTCGCCGACCTTCACGAGCACGCTCAGCACGTCGGCGCTCTTGACGCCTTCGCCAAGCGACGGCAGCGTCACCTCGACGCGCCCGCCACCTTCTCCGGCTCCCGTCTCCGACGGCCCTGCCGACGGCGCAGCGCTCTCGGCTGGTGCCGCCGACTCGCCCTCGAGCCCTTCGTCCTGGTCGGCCACGGCCACGGCCGCGGCGCGTTCGGTGTTGGTACCGGGGTCGGGGGCCTGCACGCCATCCGGTCTCGGTGCATCCGTCTTGGCGGCGCCGTTGCCGCCCGCGGCCAGGGTGAAGATCACCTGCCCCACCGACACCGTGTCGCCCTCCGACACCTTCACGGCGTCGATGGTGCCGCTCACCGACGACGGAACCTCGACGGTGGCCTTATCGGTCTCGAGTTCGAGGACCGGCTGTTCCTTCTCGACCGTGTCGCCGGGCTTGACGAGCACCGTCAGGACATCGCCCGCCTTGACGCCCTCGCCGAGCGACGGCAGCGTGAATTCGTTGGCCATGAGGGTTTCGCGGGCTCCTTACGAGCGGGCCGGGTTGGCCTTCTCGGGGTTGATGGACAGATCCTTGAACGCCTGCTGGACGACCTTCAGGTCGATCTGCTGCTCGCGGGCCAGCAGCGACAGCGTGGCGGCCACGACGTGGCGGGCGTCCACCTCGAAGAAGTCGCGCAGCGCCTCGCGGCTGTCACTGCGGCCGAAGCCGTCGGTGCCGAGCGAGGTCATCGGCTGCGACACATGGTGGTCGATGCCGTTGGGCAGGAGCTTCACGTAGTCGGACGCGGCCACGACGACGCCGGGGGCGTCCTTCAGGCTGTCGGCCACCCACGACGTACGCGGGGCCTCGCCGGGATGCAGCATGTTCCAGCGGTCCACCGCCTGGCAGTCGCGCTGCAACTCGACGTAGCTCGTGACGCTCCACACGTCGGCTGCGACGCCGTACTTCTCGAGCATCGACGCCGCTTCGATGACGCCTGGCAGGATGGCGCCGCTGCCGAGCAGCTGCGCGCGCGCCTTCGGCTTCTTCATCGCAGACGTCTGGAAGCGGTACAGGCCCTTCAGGATGCCTTCCTCGCTGCCCTCGGGCATCGGCGGCATCGCGTAGTTGCCGTTCATGAGCGTGAGGTAGTAGAAGACGCTCTCCTTGTCGCGATACATGCGACGCAGGCCGTCCTTGACGATCACGGCGATCTCGTAGGCGAATGCCGGGTCGTAGGCGATGCAGTTGGGCACCGTGGAGGCGACGAGGTGGCTGTGACCGTCCTGGTGCTGCAGGCCTTCGCCGTTCAGCGTCGTCCGCCCGGCCGTGCCGCCGAGCAGGAACCCGCGCGTGCGCATGTCGCCGGCCGCCCAGATCAGGTCGCCGACACGCTGGAAGCCGAACATCGAGTAGTAGATGTAGAACGGAATCGCCGGGATGCCGTGCGTCGCGTACGCGGTGCCTGCCGCGATGAACGACGCCGTCGATCCGGCTTCGGTGATCCCCTCTTCGAGGATCTGCCCGTTCTTGGCTTCCTTGTAGTAGAGCAGCTGGTCGCTGTCGATCGGCTCGTACAGCTGGCCGAGCGCCGAGTAGATGCCGACCTGCCGGAACAGCGCCTCCATGCCGAACGTGCGCGCCTCGTCGGGAACGATCGGCACCACCAGCTTGCCGATCTCCTTGTCGCGCAGCAACTTCGTCAGCATGCGCACGAAAGCCATCGTCGTCGACAGCGCGCGGCCGTCCGAGCCCTGCAGGAACTCGCCCACCACGTCGTCGACACCGGTGAGCGCGAGCGCGTCCACGTCGACACGGCGCTGCGGGAGGTACCCCCCGAGCTGCTCGCGCCGCTGCTTCATGTACGTGATCTCGGCGCTGTCCTCTGCCGGCTTGTAGAACGGCAGCTTCTCGACATCGTCGTCGCTGAGCGGGATGTTGAAGCGCGTGCGGAAGGTGAGCGCCTCCTCCTCGTTCAGCTTCTTCTGCTGGTGCGTCGGGTTCTTGCCTTCGCCGGTCTCGCCGAGCCCGTAGCCCTTGATCGTGCGGGCGAGGATGACGGTCGGCTTGCCCTTGGTCTCGGTCGCGGCCTTGTACGCGGCGTAGACCTTCTCCGGGTCGTGCCCGCCGAGGCGCAGCTTCTTCAGCTGGTCGTCCGACAGGTGCTTCACGAGCTCGAGCAGTTCCGGGTACTTGCCGAAGAACTGCCGGCGCACGTACGCGCCATCGGACACCGAGAGGCGCTGGTACTCGCCGTCGACGACTTCCGCCATGCGTCGCGCGAGCAGGCCCGTCTTGTCGCGGGCGAGCAGCTCGTCCCACTCGCTGCCCCAGATCACCTTGATGACGTTCCAGCCGGCACCGCGGAACACGCCCTCGAGCTCCTGGATGATGGAGCCGTTGCCGCGAACGGGGCCGTCGAGCCGCTGCAGGTTGCAGTTGATGACGAAGATCAGGTTGTCGAGCTTCTCGCGCGCCGCCAGCGTGATCGCCCCGAGCGTCTCCGGCTCGTCGGTCTCACCGTCGCCGAGGAAGGCCCACACTCGGTTGTTCGTGGTCTTCTTGAGGCCGCGCGCCTCGAGGTAGCGCCAGAAGCGGGCCTGGTAGATCGACATGATGGGCCCGAGGCCCATCGACACCGTGGGCACCTGCCAGAAGTTCGGCATGAGCCAGGGGTGCGGGTACGAGGAGAGGCCACCGCCCTCGGCCAGCTCGCGCCGGAAGTTCTCGAGGAGCTTGGCCGACAGCCGGCCTTCCAGATAGGCCCGGGCGTACATGCCCGGCGAAGCGTGTCCCTGGAAGAACACGAGGTCGCCGCCGTCGGGATGATCGGGGCCCTTGAAGAAATGGTTGAAGCCCACCTCGTACAGCGTCGCCGACGAGGCGTACGTCGAGATGTGGCCGCCGATGCCATCGGAGTTCTTGTTGGCCCGCACCACCATCGCCATCGCGTTCCAGCGCACGAGGCTCTTCACGCGGCGCTCGATCTCGCGACTGCCGGGGAACGGCGTCTGCTGCTCGGCCGGGATGGTGTTGATGTAGGGGGTGTTCGGCGTGAAGTCCAGCGGTACGCCCTTGCGCCGCGCGTGCGTCTCGAGGTCGCGCAGCAACTGCGCCACCCGGGCGTGCCCACCGTTCTGGATCACCCACTCGAGCGAATCGAGCCACTCCTGCGTTTCAATCGCGGTGACGTCCTGGACGTCCTGGGGGCCGTTGGTCATGAATCTGAGTCCTCTAGCCAGGCGGGCTGCTCGGTCGAGTCCGCTCTCTCGGACCCTCCGGGGGTATGAACAACGCCTTACACTATCATTCGCGACATGATGCGTACCAGTCGCGCGGGGCAGCTCCGCGCCGCGCTGCTCCTCGCGCTCGTACCTCTCGCCATGTCGGCCTCGGCGTGCCGTCGCGAGGC
>JAEZDP010000175.1 GCA_023418055.1 Acidobacteriota bacterium | reverse complement strand
GGTTCGGGTTCGGCTGCGGGTTCGGGTTCGGGTTCGGCTCCGGCCTGCGACTCAGGCTCCGATACGAGCGGCAGCACAGGCTCAGGCGATGTCGCCGCGCCATCCTCGATCTCGGCCTCGAACTCGGCCTCCAGCGCGCCCTCGGCCGCGGCTTCGATGTCCTCCGCAACATCGGGAGACGTCACGCCTGCCTCACCCTGCTGCGCCACCGCAGGGCCATGCTCGACCTCGATATCCGTCGCGTCAGCATCCGTTGACAGGTCATCGACGGCGGGCGGCGGTTCGAACGCCCACCGCACCGCCTCGTGCACCAGTGGCGGCAGACCGGCGTCAGGCGGCGGTGCCACCTGCGCAACGAGATCGGCGAAGCGCTGCTGGAGTTCGATGCGCTCGCTGGTCAGACCCACGAGGTCGATCTCCCGCTCGACGGCCATCACGTCGGCCACCGTGGGGTCTTCCTGCTCGACATCGCCGACCAGTTCGAACAGCGGAGCGGCGAGCGTGTCCGCTGCCGGTGCAGCAGGCTCGGGCGCGACGTCCGCAACCGGCGCGAGTACGAGTGGCGGCTCCAGTGCGGCCGGCTGGCGCTGCAGCGGACCATGCACCGCGACGTCCTCTGCCTCATCGGCGGCGGCGGCGGCCGGCGTCGCCCCGTCCGTCGCGGCACCCTCAAGCTCGGGCACCGCTGCGGCGGCTTCTTCCAGCTCCGCCGCCAGTCGCAGCAACGCCTCGATGTCCACCTCTTCGACCGCTTCGGACGTGCCGGCGGCGAGCGGCGCCGACTCGACAGACGACTGCGTCTGTTCCTCCACCACCGGGACGACCGGGACGTCCGGCACCACAACGGCCGCGGCGGCCACAGCCGTCGGTTCCTGCGGCGTGTCGAGCGAGTCGCATCGCTGCAGCAGCGCCTTGACCTGCGACGGAGACATCCCGAGCGCCGCACCAGGCGCAGAGACCAGCGCCTCGAAGGCCAGTTGCGCGTCCTTGACCGAAGTGAAGGGATGGCGGGTCTCGATGGGCAGCAGGCGTTCGAGCCACGCGTGCAGGTCGCGCGCGACCTTCGACGTCGCCCGACGCGTCAGCCGCTCCTGCACCACGGGCAGCAGGCCGCGCAAGCGGTGCGGGTACTCCTCGTCCTCGAGCACGCGCCCGAGCAGGAGGGCCAGCACCAGCACGCCGGCCTGCGCGAGATCCGTCCGGGCGTCGAACCGCACGGGCCCGGCGGCCGGAGGCGTCGCGATGTGCCAGTCGCGCCACAGCTGGTGGCGCGGCACCTGCAGCTTGTCGAGGGCGTGCGCCAGCACGTGGTCGACGATGAGCACGCGTCCGTGCGGCGTCAGTACCACGCGCTCCGGAGCCAGGCTGCCGTGGGTGACGGTCCGCGAGTCGTGCAGCACCGTGAGACCGGCCAGCACCTCGCGCGTCACCTGCAGCGCGGGACCGAGATCGAAGGTCACCACGCCGTGGCTGGCCAGCGCGAGGACGTCCGACAGCCGCCGTCCCTCGGCCGCGGCGCTGACGATGACCGGCCCCTGCCCGGCGGCGGCCTTCTCGAACCCGCGCAGACGAGGAAACTTCACGTGCGTGAGGTTGGTGAGGCGCGCCACGCGCTCCTGCACGGCGTTCTGCACCGGGGTGAATGCCGAATGCAGGATGAACCGCTCGACGGGCTCTCCCGTCTCGGACACCCCTCGCACACGCACACCCAGCCCGTCACGAAACGTCACGTCGCCTTCCGCGTCTTCAGCCAGGTGTGCTACTTTCACCGCGCGTCCTTTCCGGATCCGGCGCGCCCGCGCCGACACTCCCGTCCCCGGGTCACGATGCAACCACCGGTCCAGCTGGACACACGCGTGTGCGGTACCCTGAAGTGCTTGCGGTGTCACCGGTTGGCGCGGACGACCCGCGCACCCGGCATTCCGCCGGCGCACCGACAGCGCCCGGTATCGCTCCTCTTCTGACGGATCTGTAATCACTCATCATGTATCGCGCCGCATTTCGCTGCATCGCCGGGTGTCCCGGCCAATACTCGCTGTTCCGTCCCCTCTACCGCTGCCCCGTGTGCGGTGACCTGCTCGAGGTCGCACACGACGTCGACGCTCTGTCGGACCGCTCGGCGGGCGCCTGGATGCGGCTCTTCGACGACCGCTACAAGCGCACCACCTGGCCGTATGGATCGGCCGTCTGGGGGAAGAAGGAGTGGGTGTGCCCCGACGTGCGCGACGACCAGGTCGTGTCGATGGACGAAGGCGGCACCAACCTGCTGTGGGCCGAGCGCTACGGCAACGCCATCGGCGTACCCGACCTCTGGGTCAAGCAGTGCGGCAACTCCCACACCGGGTCGTTCAAGGACCTCGGCATGACCGTCCTGGTCTCCGTCGTGCGCCAGATGATGGCCGACGGACAGCCGGTGCGGGCCATTGCCTGCGCATCGACGGGCGACACGTCGGCGTCGCTGGCGGCCTACGCCGCGGCGGCGGGCATCCCGGCCATCGTGCTGCTGCCCAAAGGCAAGGTCTCGGTCGCGCAGCTCCTGCAGCCCATCGCCAACGGCGCCATGGTGCTGTCGCTCGACACCGACTTCGACGGCTGCATGGACATCGTCAAGCGCCTGTCGGCCGAAGAGGGCGTCTACCTGGCCAACTCGATGAACAGCCTGCGACTCGAAGGCCAGAAGACCGTGTCCATCGAGATCGTCCAGCAGTGGGACTGGCAGGTCCCCGACGTCGTCATCATCCCCGGGGGCAATCTGGGGAACGTCAGCGCCCTCGGTGCCGGCTTCGATCTGATGGAAGCGCTTGGCGTCACGCGCAAGCGCCCACGCATCGTCGTCGCGCAGGCGGCGCGGGCCAACCCGCTCTACCTCGCCTACCGCCATGGCTGGGCGTTCGAACCGATCCAGGCGCAGCCGACGCTGGCCTCTGCCATTCAGATCGGCAACCCGGTGTCGATCAAGAAGGCCACGCGCACCCTGCAGAAGTACGACGGCATCGTGGAGCAGGCGACGGAGGCCGAACTGGCCGACGCGGCCGCGCGGGCCGACCGTACGGGCCTGTTCAACTGCCCGCACACCGGGGTGGCGCTGGCTGTGCTCGAGAAACTCGTGGCGCGCGGCGAGATTACCGCCGAGCACAAGGTCGTGGTGGTGTCGACCGCCAATGGCCTGAAGTTCACCGACTTCAAGCTGCGCTACCACCAGGCGGAACTCGAGGGCATCGACGCGACACTGGCCAACACGCCGGTGGACCTGCCCAACGACTACGACGCGGTGCGACGCGCCATCGACGACAGGTTCGACCGCCCCGCCTGACCTCGGGGTTCTGTGCTATATCAACGGCCATGTCCGAGACACCCGCAGGCCTGGCGGCTGGCCCCGGCGTGCCGGCCGAGCCGCAGCCGGCGCTGAGGACGGGAGGAAGTCGTCCCGCCGCGCCGCTGTGGCGTCAGATGCCTCCGAAGACCCCGAGCGCGGCCGAACAGGTGGTCGAGCGGGTGCGCGCCATGCTCGAGCAGGGCGAGTTGCGTGCCGGCGACCGCCTGCCAGCCGAACGCGATCTTGCCAGGCACATCGGCGTCAGCCGATCGTCGGTGCGCGTGGGCCTGCGCGCCTTGTCCACGATGGGCATCATCCATGCGCGGCACGGGTCGGGCACCTTCGTGGCCGATGGCCCTCCGACGCTCGAGAGCGAGCCCCTGCACTTCCTGGCGGCACTGCACGGCTTCACGCGCGACGAGATGTTCGAAGCCAGACGCCTGCTGGAGGTCGGGGTGGCGGGCCTCAGCGCCGGCCGCGCCACGGGCGAGCAGATTGCGGCCATCGCGGAAGAGGTGACGAGCATGTTCGCCTCGCTCGATGCACCGCGCGACTTCCTCGTGCACGACATCCGCTTCCACCGCGCCGTAGCCGCGGCGTCAGGCAACCCGATTCTCGCCTCGCTCGTCGAGATGTTGTCCAACGTGTTCTACGAGCGGCGTCGCCAGACGGTGGACCGCGCGCGCGACTTGCGGGAATCGGCCGACATGCACCGGCGCATCTACATGGCGATTCGCCAGCGCGACGTCGGCGCGGCACGCGAGGCGATGAACCGGCACCTCGAGTTGTCGTGGCAGGCGCAGGTCAGCGAAGACACGCCCCGGGCGGCCACGCCCGGCGGGGGCGCTCACGCCTGATCGGTGGGCGGTGCCTGCGGCCGGGCCTCGTCCTGCGGCTGCGCCACGTCGGCCGTTGCCGCACGCGCCTCGTCGACGGCGGTGGCCAGCACGCCCCAGGTGCCCGGGTCCTGCAGCAGCAACGTCGCCAGGTACAGCCGCACGTCCTCGACAGGGTGGTCGGCAAAGAGGCTGCGCGCCGCGGCAGGCACCTTCTCGGCATCCACCGTCGGCTGCACCTCGTCGTCGATGAGGCCGTCTTCGTGGGGAATGGCGAGGGCGTCGAGGAACTGCGCCATCATGGGCCGCTGGTGCGCCAGGTGGTAGGCGATGAGCAGTCGCCCGGCCACACCGTCTGACACCCCCGCGAGCCCGGCCGTGTACTTGACCTTCCGCTCGAGCGGCAGGGCAAGCACCGACTTCACGCGAAAGTTGAGGCGGCGCGACAACAAACCCACGACCTCGGCGTGTTCGGCGCCGGCCTGCCCCTCTTTCCAGAAGGCCTCTGCCGCACGGGCGCGCTGAGAGTCGGTCATCTGCTTCCACAACTGCGAGGCTCGGGTGATCGGTTCGGGCTGAGTCATAACGCGTGTCGTAGTCTATCGCTTCTGCGTCTGGCTGCCGCGGCTCTCGAGGTCGAGCCACCGCGCCATCATCGTGTCGAGTTCGGCCTCGACGGCCTGGAGATCGGCCACGGCCTCGGCCATGCCCGCCGCACCGCGCAGGTGGAAGTCGGGCGCGTGCATCGCCTGCTCGAGTGCGGCTTTTTTCGTTTCGAGTGCCGAGATCGTCGTCGGCAGGCCTTCGAGTTCGCGCTGTTCCGCCCAGGTGAGTTTGCGAACCGCTGGCGGCGACGGCGAGAGGCCGGAGGTCGCGGGCGTGGCGGGCGGCTCTGGCGGCGACGCCACGCCAGGCGTCGTGGCCGCGGTGGGCCGCTGACGCACCCAGTCGGCATAGCCGCCGACGTACTCGGCCACCCGCCCGTCTCCCTCGAACGCAATCGTGCTCGTCACCACCCGATCGAGGAACGTCCGATCGTGGCTGACGACGATGAGCGTGCCGGCGAAAGCGAGCAGCAGGTCTTCGAGGACCTCGAGTGTCTCGAGATCGAGGTCGTTGGTCGGCTCGTCGAGCACGAGCAGGTTGGCGGGCCGCGCGAACAGCCGCGCCAGCAGCAGCCTGTTGCGCTCGCCGCCCGACAGCGCACGCACCGGCGACTGGAACTGCTCGGGCAGGAACAGGAAGTCTTTGAGGTAGCCCGCGACGTGGCGGCTCGAGCCGGCCACGGTCACCATCTGCCGGCCATCGGCGACGGTGTCCATCACCGAGACATCCGGATCGAGTTGTTCGCGCTCCTGGTCGAAGTAGGCGATCT
>JAEZDP010000098.1 GCA_023418055.1 Acidobacteriota bacterium | reverse complement strand
GTGAACAACACCGGGCTCACCGAACTGCCGCCCGCGCAGCCGGCGCTGGTGTACTACGAGTACGGCCCGTCGGAGGCCTTCCCCGAAGTGGGCACCGGAGGTCGATGCGCCGTCGGGGGACCCGTCTACCGGCGTGCCGATCTCTCCGCGGACGCGGCACGTCCCTGGCCGTCCTACTTCGAGGGGAAATGGCTGGTCACCGAGTGCTCACGTGCCTGGATCATGTCCATCGCGATGGACGCCGCTGGCAACTACCAGTCGATGGAGCGGCTCATCCCCAACGAGCGGTTCTCGGAGCCGATGGACATGAAGTTCGGCCCGGACGGCGACCTGTACCTGCTCGACTACGGCAGCCGCTGGTTCACCAAGAGCGACGACGCGCGGCTCGTCCGCATCGAGTACAACGGCGGCAACCGCGCGCCGGTGGCCACGGCCACGGCCAACCGGCTCGGCGGCCGGGTGCCGCTGGACGTGACGCTGTCGGCGGCGGCCTCGTTCGACCATGACGGCGACCGGCTGCGCTACGCGTGGGAACTGCTCGGCCCCGGCGGCACGTCGCGCACGTTGCGGGGCGCCTCACCGCGGGCGCGTCTCGATCGCCCGGGGGTGTACACCGCCATCCTCACCGTGACCGACACCGCCGAGGCCACGGCCACCGCCGAGGTCGAAATCGTGGCCGGTAACGAGACGCCAGCAGTCGCGCTCGACGTCACCGGCGGGTTGAACGACATGTTCTTCGGCACGGACGAGCCCATCGCCTGGGACGTGCGCGTCCGCGACCGGGAGGACGGCGACATCGCCGCCGACCGCGTCGTCGTCACCGTGGACTACGTCGGTGAGTCGTTCGACACGGCGGCCCTGCGGCAGGGGCAGGCGCCCGTCGACCACACGACGCGTTTCACCGTGGCCAAGGCGCTCGTCGCCAGGAACAACTGCAACGTGTGCCACGCGCCGTCGGGCGAGTCCATCGGGCCGTCGCTGCCGAAGCTACGCGAACGCTACCGCGACGACGAGGCCTCACTCGAGATGCTGGCGGGAAAGGTGCGTGGGGGCAGCACCGGCGTGTGGGGGACGGCGACGATGCCGTCGCATCCGCTGCTCTCGTCACGCGAGGCGCGGACCATCGTCGAGTACTTCCTGCGATCCGGGGACGAGACCACGGTGGCGGCCCTGCCGTTGTCGGGCCCCTATGCGCCGAAGGTGCCCGAGGGCGAGTCGGGACGCGGGGCCCTTGTCGTGAGGGCGGTCTACACCGACAAGGGGACGGCGGATCTGCCGGCGCGGACCGGCGAGGCGATTCGGGTGCTGCGCAGCCCGGCGCTGGGGGTGGCGCAGGCCAATGCGACAGAGAACGCTGACGTGACGATCGCGCGCGGCAGCGGGGTCGCGACGGCCGCCGTGAAGCACAACGGATACCTGGCGTATCGCGGGCTCGACCTCACCAACATCTCGCAGGCGCGCATCATGGCCCAGGCGGGTGGGCGGACAGGCGCCGCGGGTGGTGTCATCGAACTTCGACTCGGATCGCCGGCCGGGCAGGTGATCGGCCAGGTGGAGGTCCCGAAGGCGCCGATGCCGGCCCCGCCAGGCAGCGACGCGGCCTCCTCAGGGTCGGCGCCAGCGGCACAGGCCGTCGCGCGTCGCGCGTCAGGCGCCGTGGCGCGCGCGGCCGCCGAAGGCTTCCCGGTGAGCGACATCAACACTACGCCGCGTGGCGTGTCCGGTCCGGGTGGTGGCGGCGGAGCGATGGCCGCGGCCAACGCCGCCCGAGGGCCACAGGGGCCGACCGGCCTGCCCGTGACGCTCACGGCCGTGAACGGCACCCACGACCTGTTCGTGGTGTTCAGGAACCCGCAGGCAGGGGTCGCGGAGCCGGTGGCGACGATCACGCAACTCACGCTGGGGCGCTGAGGCGAACGGGACGCGGGTCCGGCGCTATAGTCGAACCCATGGCGACATCGGCCGATCGCGAGGTAATCACCGCCGCGGGGCGCGAGGTCTCGATCTCGAACCCGGGCAAGGTGCTCTTTCCCGAGGCGGGTCACACCAAGCTGGACCTGGTGCGCTACTACCTCGCGGTCGCCGATGGCGCGCTGCGTGGCGCTGGCGGGCGACCGAACGTGCTCGTCCGCTATCCCAACGGCGTCGGTGGCGACTTCTTCTACCAGAAGCGCGCGCCCAGTTCGCGGCCGGACTGGATTGAGGTCGCGACGCTGCAGTTCCCCTCGGGGCGGAGCGCCGAAGAGGTGGTGCCGCGTGACGCCGCCGCGCTCGCATGGATGGCGAACCTGGCCTGCCTCGAGTTGCATCCGCATCCCGTGCGCGCCGACGATCTCGAACATCCCGACGAGTTGCGTATCGACCTCGACCCCGTGCCCGGCGTGACGTGGGCACAGATTCGCGAAGTCGCCAGCCTCGTCAGGGCGACGCTTGACGAGGTCGGGCTCGTGGGCTGGCCGAAGACGTCCGGCTCGCGCGGCGTCCACGTGCTCGTGCGCATCGAACCACGATGGACGTTCACCGAGGTCCGTCGTGCGGCCCTGGCCTTTGCCCGCCTTGTCGAGCAGCGTGCGGGCGGCCTTGCCACGAGCAGCTGGTGGAAGGAAGAGCGCGAGGGCGTGTTCCTCGACTACAACCAGAATGCCAAGGACCGCACGGTGGCAAGTGCCTATTCGGTGCGTCCGCGCCCTGACGCGCGCGTCTCGGCGCCGCTGTCGTGGGACGAGATCGCGGACTGCGATCCAGCCGATTTCACGCTCGCGACGATGCCGGCGAGGTTTGCCGAGCTGGGCGATCGCCATGCGGCCATCGACGCCCACGTCGGGTCGATCGACACGCTGCTGGAGCTGTCGGCGCAACAGGAACGCGAAGGCCTCGGCGACGCCCCCTGGCCCCCGCACTACCGGAAGCAGCCCGGTGAAGCGCCACGCGTCGCACCCTCACGGCGCAAGCCGTCCGGCGGCAGGCGTACCCCTGTCCATCCGCTGATCGAGATTGCGCGCGCGAAGGAGAAGGCCGATGCGCTGGCCGGCCTCGAGCGCTGGAAGACGCGACATCCGGAGGCAGCCGCGTTGCTGGAACCAGCCGACGTCCTCGTGGATGCCATGCGCGGACGCCATCGCACGTGGACACGCATCCGCCTGAACCTTCAGCACGTGCCCGAGGCCCAGCGTCCTCCGCAGGAGCCCCTCGATCCGGACGACGACCTCTCAGGGGAATGGGCTGGCGCTACCGAGGCCGCCCCGCCGCGCCGAAGACCTTCGCGAGTTCGTAAGGAGTCGTGACCTCGAGCTGCGCGTAGTCGCACGCCTGCGGCGGTTTGTCGTGCCGCCAGCGCTGGAAGACCGCGGCGTGCCTGAAGCGGTCGCCCTGCATGTGGTCGTACTTCACCTCGCAGACGCGTTCGATGCGCAGGGGCTCCCAAGAAAGGTCCTTGCCCGCGCTCCAGCGGCTCTGGCCCCCGGGCATGCGCGTGCCGGTCGCGTCGGCCTGTGCCCATGCGCGCCATGGATGATCGTCGAGCGCGCCCTCGCGCAGCGGTGCCAGCTCCTCGGCGAGCGCACGGCGGGCCGCCATGGTGAACGCCGAGGTGACGCCCACGTGCTGCAGGGGGCCGTCGGCATCGTAGAGGCCGAGCAGCAGCGAGCCGACGAGCGTACCGGGCCCGGTCTTGTGCCAGCGGAAGCCAGCCACGACACAGTCGGCCGTCCGCTGGTGCTTGATCTTGAGCATGGCTCGCTTGCCTGGCTGGTAGGTGCCATCGAGCGGCTTGGCGATCACGCCGTCGAGGCCCGCGCCTTCGAACTGCTGCAGCCAGTCTTCCGCTTGCGCGCGGTCGCGCGTCAGGGGCGTGAGATGCAGCGAGGGCCGGGGGTCGGCGAGCAGGCGTTCGAGGTGCTCGCGGCGTTCGGCCTGCGGGCGCTCGCGGAGGTCTCGTCCATCCACTGCGAGCAGGTCGAAGGCGATAAACGCCGCCGGCGTTTCCTGCGCCAACCTGGCAACGCGAGAGGCCGCCGGGTGCAGCCGCAGCTGCAGCGCGTCGAAGTCGAGCCCGTCCGGCCCCGCGATGACGATCTCGCCATCGAAGACACAGCCGGCGGGCAGCCCGGCCAGGCACGCCTCGTGCACCTCGGGGAAGTACCGGTCGAGCGGCTTGAGGTCGCGGCTCTGGATGTACACCTCGTCGTCGGCGCGGAAGACGATGGCGCGGAAGCCGTCCCACTTGGGCTCGAAGAGATAGGCGCCGGTTGTGGGCAGCGAGGGCACGGCCTTCGCGAGCATGGGGGCAACGGGCGGCGCGATGGCGAACTGGGTGGGTGCCATGCGTCGAGCGTACCGCGGAAGCGAGGCGGCGCAGACCACTCGTGCCCCGCGGCGCTATGCTGTGGCCATCCTAGGAGACCTTATGTCCATGGCCCGTGCCCTCGACCTCCTCCGTACGCTCGTTGTGCTGTTCGGCGTGGTGTCCACGCTTCCCGCGCAGGACCTCGAGCGCATCGTCATCGACCATCACCGCGCCATCCCGATGCGCGACGGCGTGACGCTGTATGCCGACATCTACCGGCCCGAGCGCGACGCCCGCTATCCCGTCATCGTCTCGCGCACGCCGTACGGGGTGCAGCGGGAGAACGTCGGCGTGCACGACCGGCTCATCATGCTCGCGCGCATGGGCTATGCGGTGGTGAACGTGGACGTACGCGGCCGCTACGAGAGCGAAGGCGCGTGGGATCCGTTCAGGGCCGAGGGGCGAGACGGCTACGACGTCATCGAGTGGGCGGCGACGCAACCGTGGTCGACCGGCAGGGTGGCCACGCAGGGTGGCAGCTATCTCGGACACGTGCAGTGGGCGGCGCTGTCGGAACAGCCGTCCAGCCTCGTGGCGGCGTTCCCGGCCGTCGCCTCGACGAACCTGTACGCCAACTGGATCACGCACGGCGGGGCGTTCCACCTCGCCTTCAACTTCGGCTGGGGCGTGGTGCGCATGCCGTACCGCATCATGCAGCCGCAGCTGTACTTCACCGGCAAGGACGCCGCGCCCGAGTTGCGCTACGAGTCGCTGCTGCGCCACCTGCCACTGGAGACGATGGACGAGCGCGCCTTCCAGCACCCGGTGAAGCACTGGCGTGACTGGCTGCAGCACGAGAGCTACGACACGTACTGGAAGGAGGTGAGCGACGAGGAGAAGTTCTCGCGCGTGCAGGTGCCCGTGATGACGCAGGGCGGCTGGTTCGACATCTTCCTGCCCGGCACGATCAACGGCTTCGTCGGCGTGCGGCGGCATGCTGCCAACGAGCGTGCCCGCCAGCTCACGCGGATGGTCATCGGGCCCTGGGGCCATGGACCGTCACGGAAGTACGGCGACCTCGACTTCGAGCCGGACGCCGACAGGCAACTCTTCGACTACGAAGTGCGCTGGCACGACTTCCACCTGAAGGGCGCGGCCAACGGCGTGGACACCGACGCCCCGGTGCAGATCTTCTACATGGGCATCAACCGGTGGCGCGGCGAAGCCGACTGGCCGGTGCCTGGTACTCGCGAGACGCGTTGGTACCTGCAGGCAGGAGGCAGGCTTGCGCCCACGGCTCCAACCGGCGACGGCAGTACCGCCTATCGGTACGACCCGAACGACCCCGTGCCGACTACGGGCGGCAACAACTGCTGCGGCGCGCCCACCATTGCCGGCCCCGTCGACCAGGCACCGCTCGATGGGCGTCAGGACATCGTCCGCTTCACGAGTGACGTGCTGACTGAAGCCGTGACCATCGCCGGACCGGGCCGGATGGACCTGCATGCGACCACCGACGGCCGGGACACCGACTGGATGGTGAAGCTCATCGACGTCCATCCCGACGGCAAGGCGTATCCGATGGCCGAAGGCATCCTGCGTGCGCGGTTCAGGAGCGGCCTCGACGCGCCGACGCTGCTCGAGCCCGGCACGGCCTACCAGTACGAGGTCGACATGGTCGGCACGGCTGTGGTGTTCCAGCCAGGGCACCGGATCCGCGTGGACATCACGTCGAGTAATTTCCCCCAGTTCGACCGCAATCTGAACACGGGCGATCCGCTCGGCAAGGGGACGCAGCCGCGGGTGGCACAGCAGACGATCTGGCACTCGCCGGCGCGGCCGAGTGCCATCGTTCTCCCGGTGGTGCGCGGGTTCTGACCGGCGTTCCGGGCGCTACGGCTCTGTCGGCGTGGGGTTCACGCCGCCATCGGCGATGAACTGGGCCACCCGCTGCTCGAGCACCGGCAGCGGCACCGAGCCGAGCGCCAGAATCATGTCGTGGAAGTGACGCTGATCGAACTTGGCACCGAGCGCGGCCTCGGCCTCGCGGCGATGCCGACGTATCTGGATTTCGCCGAGCTTGTAGGCGAGGGCCTGGCCCGGCCACGCGATGTAGCGGTCGATCTCCGTCGTGATTTCGTGCTCCGACAGCGCCGCGTTTGATCGCAGGTAGTCCATCGCCTGCTCGCGCGTCCACCCGAACTGGTGGAGGCCCGTGTCGATGACGAGGCGGCAGGCACGCCACATTTCGTAGGTGAGCCGGCCGAAATCCTCGTACGGCGTTTCGTAGATGCCCATGACCGTGCCCAGCCACTCGGTGTAGAGCCCCCAGCCTTCGCCGTAGCTCGAAAACGACGTGCCGCGGCGGAAGGGCGGACGCTCGGGTCCTTCGAGGGCGAGCGCGGCCTGGAAGCTGTGACCCGGCGTGCACTCGTGCAGCGTCAGCGCGGCCAGCGTGTACAACGGGCGCGCCGGCAGGTTGTAGGTGTTCATGAGGCAGGCGTCCAGCCCCCCACGCCCTCCCGTGTAGATGGGCGCGATGGCGTCGGGCACCGGCCGGATGCCATGCCGGCGGCGCGGCAGGAAGCCGATGGTCTCGGCAAGCTTCCAGTCGGCCTTCTTCGAGACGTAGGCCGAATAGGCCAGCAGTTCGCGCGGCGTCTTCGCGTAGAACTGCGGGTCGGTCCGGAGGAACTCGAAGAACTCGGCCAGGCTGCCGTCGAAGTTCGCGCGTCCCTTGGTCTCCTCCATCTCTGCCCGAATGCGGCTCACCTCTTTGAGGCCGATCTCGTGGATCTCCTTCGCCGTGAGATCGAGCGTGGTGAACTTCTCGCTCATCGCCTGGTAATAGGCGTCGCCGTCGGGCAGGTCTCGCGCCCCGATGGTCGTGCGCGCCCGCGGCAGGTACTCGGTGCGCATGAACGTCAGGAGGCGTTCGTAGGCGGGCGCCACCACGTCGCGAATCACCGTCGTCGCGTCGTCGCGCATGGCGGTCTGTTCGGCGGCGGGAATCGTGGCCGGCATCTGCGTGAACGGCGCGAAGAGCGGGTTGGTGGCATCGCCGGCGAGATACGGCTCGATGGTCGCGTCGCGCCCGAGCACGGCCACGCGTGGCACCGTGAAGCCCCGGTCGAGACCGGCGCGCATGTTGGTGATCTGATCGTCGAAGTAGCGCGGCACGTCGCGAAGCCGTCCGATGTAGGCACGGTACGCGTCGGCGGACTCGAACCCCTGACGTGGGGTGAAGGACGTCCAGAAGAAGGTGTCGCTGTTGAAGGGCGCCTCGTAGAGCCGATAGGTGAGGTCGTTGGCGAGCGCGCGCCAGGAGGCCCGAAGAATCTGGGCGTTCA
>JAEZDP010000078.1 GCA_023418055.1 Acidobacteriota bacterium | reverse complement strand
CCCGAATGGACGGCTGGCTCGGCGAGCCGGCCCTACCAGTCTCAATCCCGACTCGACGAGCCGGCCCTACCGAACGATTCTTAGTTCGACTTCTTGACGAAGTAGTCGACCATCTCCGACGAGCTGTTGTCCATCTCGACGTTGAAGTACTCGAGGCGGCCGGTGAGGTAGTTGTAGAACCACACCGCCGGAATGGCCACGAGCAGGCCGAGCGCCGTTTCGACCAGCGCTTCCGAAATACCGGCCGACACCGAACCGATGCCGCCCGAGCCGGTGGCCGCGATGCCCTGGAAGGCCGAGATGACGCCGACGACCGTGCCGAGCAGACCGACGAACGGGGCCGTCGAGCCGATGGTGGCCAGCGAGTTGACGCCCTTCTTGAGGTCGTTGCTGGTGAGCGCGGCGGCACGCTGAATGGCGCGGCGCACGGTGTCGAGCAGGTCGTCACGCGTGAGCTGCTGACCGCTCTCGGTCTGGAACTGGTACTCCTGGAGGCCGGCGAGCACGACCTTGGCCAGGTGGCTGTAGCGGAAGTTCTTCGACTGCGACACCGCAATCGCGTCCTTCAGGCGCCCTTCCTTGAGGTGCTTGGCCACCTGCGGGGCATAGAGCTTGGACTGCTTGCGCGCCTGCGAGAACGTGTACCACCGCTCGACGAACACACCGACCGACCAGAACGACATGAAGAAGAGCACGTAGGCCACGGCCTTGGCCACCCAGCCCATCTGGTCCCACATATGCAGCAGATCGAGATCACCCATGTTCAGCCACCCCTCCGGGATGAAAACGCGAGACGCGCGCCTCAGTCGCCGCGCCTCGAATGGTCGTTCGTATCGGTTCGACCGTTCGTTGATGTTGACATTTCAGGTCCCGCGGGCAGCCCGCGGAACCTGCACTCTTACTGCAACGTAAAGTTCACCGTGACGGTCATGATGACGGGCACCGGCACGTTGTTGAGCAACGTGGGCGTGTACTCCCACTGCCGCACCGCGTCGAGCGCCGCCTGGTCGAGCAGCGGGATGCTGCGCAACACACGCGCGTTGGCCACCCGACCATTCGGGCCGATGGTGGCCTCGATGATCACCACGCCCGACACCCGGGCCGACTGGGCAATCTGCGGGTACTGCGGCTTCACGTCGCGTACCTTGGTCGGCGCCTTGATGTTGCCACCCCCGCGGACGGGCTGCGGCGGCGGCGGCGGCGGAGCCGGCGGCTCCGGCGTGGGCAGACCGCCCACCACGCCACCGAGCGCACCGCCGGGAATGCCGCCCTCGACACCGCCGGGCACGCCGACGCCCACATTGGCGACAGGACGGGCCGGAGGCTCGGGCTTGATCTCCTTGGGCGGCTCCACGGGCGCCGCGTTCGGGTTGGACACCGGCGTGGGGTCAGGCGTCGGCGCTGCCGCAGCAGGCGGGGGCGGCGGCGGAGGCGGCGGGGGGGGTGGGGGCGGAGGCGCACCGACAAACGCCATCATGCTCGGCGTTTCCGGCAACGCATCCATCGCCATCAAGGGGATGATCACGACGGCGCCGACGATCACCACATGCACCAGGATCGACAGCGGTACCGTGTACCACTTCTGCGATCCCAGCTTGATTGATGACTCGACGACATCGCCAAACATGTCCTTTGGCACTGGTCTGTCCTCCTACCTCCGCAGGCCTGTTGATGGGAGCCGATGCGAGGCGGCGATTATAGCGACTGCAAAAAATCGCTGTCAACGAACGCTGATGTAACGGTTAGACACCAGTGTGCGCGATTCGGCACACGGCTGCACACAGATTTTTTCAGACGTCGGCCACCGCCCCTCGACACGGGGCGAACCTCCGGCAAAACTCCCCTACAACAACCACTGCACCACGAGCGGCGCGAAGATCACCGCCACGATGGACATGAGCTTGATGAGGATGTTCAAGCTCGGCCCCGACGTGTCCTTGAACGGATCGCCCACCGTGTCGCCAATCACCGCGGCCTTGTGCGGCTCCGACCCCTTGCCGCCGTAGTGCCCCTCCTCGATGTACTTCTTGGCGTTGTCCCAGGCGCCGCCCGAGTTGGCCATCATCAAGGCCAGCACGATGCCGGTCACGAGCGACCCCGCCAGGAGCCCGCCGAGCCCCGACACCCCGAGCACATAGCCCGTCACCACGGGCGCCGCCACTGCAAGCACTCCAGGGACGAGCATCTCCCTGATTGCCGCGTGCGTCGAAATCGCCACGCACCGCGCCGAATCGGGCTCCGCCGTGCCCTGCAACAACCCCTGAATCTCCCGGAACTGCCGGCGCACCTCTTCTATCATGAGGTTGGCCGAACGGCCCACCGCATCCATCGTCAGCGCCGCGAAGATGAAGGGCAACATGCCCCCGATGAGCATCCCGATGAGGACATTGGGGTTGTCGAGCGACAGCGTCAGGTAGGTGGTGTCGAACGCCGTGACGCCGCCGAGGCGCGCGACGGCCGCGTCGGTCGCCGTGCGGAACGTGCTGAAGAGCGCCAGCGCCGTCAGCGCTGCCGATCCAATCGCGAAGCCCTTGCCGATGGCGGCTGTCGTGTTGCCCACCGAGTCGAGTGCGTCGGTGCGCGTCCGCGTCTCGGGCTCGCAGTGGCTCATCTCGGCGATGCCTCCGGCATTGTCGGCCACCGGTCCGTAGGCATCCACCCCCAGGCTGATCCCAAGCGTGGACAACATCCCGACCGCGGCAATCGCGATGCCGTAGAGCCCGGCCCATTCGAACGCCAGGAAAATCGCCAGGGCAATGACGAGCACTGGCAGCCCCACCGACATCATGCCCACGCTGAGCCCAGAGATGAGCGTGGTCGCCGGGCCCGTCAGCGACTGTTTCGCGATGCGCTGCACCGGGCCCATGTCCTTCGACGTGTAGTACTCGGTCAGCTTGCCGATCGCTACGCCGGCCGCCAGCCCCGTCAGGACGGCGTAGTAGACGGGCATCGGCACCGCGAGCGCACTCGTCAGGACCCAGCCGGCGGCCAGGACGAGCGCCGAGGCCACGAGCATCCCGCGGAACAGCGCGCTGTGGATCTTCGACTCGTCGTTGGTGCGGACGGCAAACGTGCCCAGCATCGAACACAGGATGCCCACGCCCGACAGCAGGATGGGATAGAGCACCAGCGAGGCCTGCACCCCTACGAACTCCGCGTCGGTCGTCCTCCAGAGGCTGGCCGCCGTCGCCGCGCTCAGCCCCCAGGCCAGCGCCACGGCCGAGATGATGCTGCCCACGTAGCTCTCGAACAGGTCGGCGCCCATCCCGGCCACGTCGCCCACGTTGTCGCCCACGCTGTCGGCGATCGTCGCGGGGTTCCGGGCGTCGTCTTCAGGAATGCCCGCTTCGACCTTGCCCGACAGGTCGCCTGCCACGTCGGCGGCCTTGGTGAAGATGCCGCCGCCCACGCGCGCGAAGAGCGCAATCGACGAGGCGCCCAGCGAGAACCCGAAGAGATACTCGGCCGCCAGCGGGCCCGACCCGTCGAGCCCGCCATACAGCAAGTACAGCCCCGAAATGCCGAGCGTCCCGAGGGCGACGACGGTGAGTCCCATGACCGCGCCGGACGAGAAGGCGACCGTCAGGGCGCCCGCCAGGCTCGTGCGGGCCGCCTGCGCCGTGCGTACGGCGGCACTGGTAGCCGTGCGCATGCCCACGAAACCTGCCATTGCCGACAGGACCGCCCCGGCGAGGAAGCAGATGGCGGTCTGCAGCCCGTTGACGGGCAGCAACAAGGCGAGCACGAGGAACATCACGGCGGAAAACACCGCCAGCACCGTGTACTCGACGCGCAGGAATGCCATCGCGCCGGCGCGAATCAGCGCGGCGATGCGCACCATGCGCTCGGTGCCCGGATCGCGCGCGGTGATACGCGACGCGAGGTAGACGGCAAAGGCCGCAGCCGCCACGGGGGCGCCCAGGCCGAACGCCAGGAACAATTGGCGAGTCATCGGAAACGCGCGATCCTTTCGAAGGTCGACCCCGCACGGTCAGGCGTCGACACCCTGCACGAAACACGGCATCCTAGCTGGCCGCCTGTACGCTGTCAAACGGTGTCCTGCCCGCGATGCGTGACGGCTGAAGGCATCGACATGCCACCGGTCAGCACGATGCGTACGCCCTCCTCCACCGTCAGGTCGGGATACGCCACGCGGTGGCGCGGGTAGAGGAAGACGTCGCCCAGGTACAGGTGATTGGTGGGCACGTAGACGGCCACCATCGACTCTTCCCGGCCGTCACGCGTCATCGTGAACTCACGCGTCAAGAAGCCGAGCACCAGACCCCGCTGCGGGTCGTCCACCGTCACCACCCGCTTGAAGCCCGATTCGTTCTGCGGGTTGAATGCCCACACCAACTGCTTCACCGGCGCGTAGATCGACCGGAACAGTGGCACGAGCATCAACAGGTACTCGGTGCGCTGCAGCAGTCGACGGCCAAGCACGTTGGCCGCGAACATGCCGACCAGCAGGATGCCGAGCGCGGTCAGGACCAGCCCGACGCCGGGAATCTGCCGCCCGAGCAGCCGCTCCACGAGCGGCGCCGTCAGGCCATCCACCATCTGGAACGCCCAGACCAGCGCGAGCACGCTGATGACGAGCGGCACCGCCACGAAGAACCCTGCGATGAAACTGCGTCGAAGGAAGTTCAACATGCGGACCATCCGTTGTGGGTCAGCGGGCGATCCAGAGAACCACCGCGGCCGCCAGCAGCAGCCGGTACACGGCAAACACGTCGAGGCGCGACCGGCCGAGGAAGCGCATGAAGAACGCGACCGTCAGATAGCCCACGGCAAACGAGGTCAGGATGCCCACCGCGAACACGCCCGCGTCGACCGGCGTGCCGTCGCGCACGGCGTCGAGCGTGGCCTTGGCCGCAGCAGCGAGGATGGCGGGAATGCCCAGCAGGAACCCGAACCGCGCGGCAGCCTCGCGCGTGAAGCCCATTGCCATGCCGGCCGTGATGGTGGCGCCCGATCGCGACACGCCCGGCACCAGGGCCAGCGACTGGGCGACGCCGAACGCCAATGCCTCGCCGACACCGAGGTCGGCGTCCGAGTTTCGTTGGCGCGGTCCGATCCGCTCGATGACGAGAAACAGGATGCCGCCGATGGCCAGGGTCCAGGCCGTGACACCCGGCGTCCGCACCGTCTCCTCGAGCCAGCCACCCAACAGACCGCCTACGATGACGACCGGGATGGTGCCGATGGCGATGAGCCTGAGCCGTCGCGCGCCCACCGCCGTGCCGCTCACGACGACGGGCACCGCGCGCAGCATCTCGAGGAGGTCGCGGCGGAAGTACACGAAGATGGCCCCGAGGGTCCCGACGTGGGTCGCCACGTCGAAGGCCAGGCCGAACGCCTCGCCGTCCCAGCCGAAGAACGCCCGCGCGAGGATCAGGTGGGCCGAACTCGAGACCGGCAGGAACTCCGTGATGCCCTGCACGATGCCGAGCAGGGCCGCGTAGACGAGGTCACGCACGCCGGTCAGGCATTCCGGCGTTCACGGCGTCGGGCACGCGCTTCGGCATCGGCCGGCCGCGTACCGGCCGCCGGCGCCTTGAGCTGCGTGTTCTTGCTGAGCGCGATGGCCAGCGACGACGCGATGAACACCGTCGAGTAGGTGCCCGTGATGATGCCCACGAGCATCGTCGCGGCGAACCCTTCGAGCACGTCGCCGCCGAAGATGAACAGCGCCAGCACCGACAGGAAAGTAGTGCCCGAGGTGATGATCGTACGCGCGAGCGTCTGGTTCACCGCGAGGTTCACCTGCTCGGAGAGCGTGGCGGTGCGCAGCGTGCGGGCGTTCTCACGCACGCGATCGAAGATGACGATCGTGTCGTTGACCGAATAGCCCGCGATCGTCAGGATGGCGGCGATGGTGTTGAGCGACAGCTCGTAGCCGAGCGCCGTAATCACCACGACCGTGATGATGATGTCGTGCGCCGAAGCCGCGATGGCGCCGATGGCAAACGAGGCCCGGAAGCGGAACGCGATGTAGAGCGCAATGCCGAGCAGCGACGAAACCGTGGCGAAGATGCCTTTGCGCTGCAGGTCGCGGCCGACGACCGGCCCGACGATCTCGGTGCTCACCACGTCGAACTCGCCCAGGTTGGCACCCGAGACGGCATCCACGACCCGCCGGGCGTCCTGCTCGAGATTGGTGGACTGCTCGTCGGACTGCGGCAGGCGGACCAGAATCTCGTGGTCTTCCGGCTGGCCGTATTGCTGGACGACCTTCTCGCCGGGCAGCGGCTCGAGGGCATCCCGAATGGCGTCTTCGGCCACCTGCTGTTCGAACTTCAGGACGACGATCGTGCCGCCCGAGAAGTCGATGCCCAGGGGCAGCCCGGTCCGCGCGATCTGGATGCCGCCGGCGATGAGCAGCACCACCGAGAAGATGACGGCATGCCAGCGCCAGCGGAGGAAGTCGTAGTTCGGCGTGTTGACACTCATGACGGCCTCAGATGCTCAGGCGGGCGGCCTGGGGCCGGCGCGACAGGATCAGCTCGAACAACGTCCGCGACACGAACACGGCCGTGAACACGTTGGAGAGCAGACCGAAGAACAGCGTGGTGGCGAAGCCCCGGATCGGGCCCGTGCCGAACTGGAACAGGAACGCAGCCGCGATGAGCGACGCCACGTGGGTGTCGAGAATGGTCAGGAAGACGCGGTCGAAGCCCGCGGAGATCGCGCCTCTCGCATTCTTGCCCGCCGCCATCTCCTCCTTGATGCGTTCGAAGATGAGCACGTTCGAGTCGACGCCCATGCCGATCGTGAGAATGAAGCCGGCAATGCCCGGCAGCGTCATCACCGCGCCGATGTAGGCCATGAAGCCCAGCAGGATCAGGAGGTTCAGCGCGATCGACAGCACGGCGTTGATGCCAGCGAGCTTGTAGTACACCAGCATGAACAGCGTGACGAGCGACAGCCCCACGAGCGACGCGGTGATGCCGGCGCGAATCGAGTCGGCCCCCAGCGTCGGCCCGACCGTTCGCTCTTCGAGATAGGTGAGGCTGGCCGGGAGCGCGCCCGAACGCAGCGTCAGGGAGAGGTCCTGCACTTCCTGCTGCGTGAACGACCCCGAGATGCGGCCCTCGTCGTAGATGCGCCCTTCGATGACGGGCGCCGACTCGATGCGCCCGTCGAGGACGATGGCGAGTTGCCGTCCGATGTTCTGCGAGGTGAGCCGTCCGAACTTGTCGGCCCCGGCCGAGTTGAGCGAGAAGCTCACCGCGGGCTGGTTGTTCTCGTCGAGCGTGGGGCGGGCGTTGCGGAGGTCGCGGCCGGTGATGCCGGCCACGCGACGCACCAGATAGAAGGAGGGGCCACTGCCGCCTGGCGGCGTCACGCCCTGGATGACCTCCATGTCGGGTGGCTCGACGCCGCCCCGTCCCGCCAGCAGCGCCTCGCGCGTCGGCGCGGGCCCGTCCTCGACGATCTTCAACTCGAGCAGGGCCGTGGAGCGGATGATCTCCTTGGCCCGGTTCACGTCGGTGACGCCCGGCAGCTGCACGAGAATCTGGTCGCCATCACCATGGGCTGCGATGGTCGGTTCGGCCACGCCCAGTTCGTTGACGCGCCGCTCGATGGTCTGCAGCGCCTGGGCGACCGAATCCTGTCGCAGGCGAGTGGCTTCGGCGTTCCGCATCGTGAACGTGTAGGTGCCCGACCCGCCGGAACGCTCGTAGACGGCGCCCACCCAGTCGTCGGCAATCCGCCGGAAATCGGCGTCGCGGTCGGACGGCACGCCCTCCACCCGGAAGGCCGTGAGCCCGTCGATCGTCACCCCGCCGATACTCAGGCCCTGCCGCGACAGTTCCTCGCGCAGCCGCTCGGATGTCGTCTCGGTCTCCACCCGCAGCGCATCGTCGGTCTGCACGCGGAGGACGAGGTGGACGCCGCCCTTCAGGTCGAGGCCCAGCTTGATCTTCTCGCCCGGGGGATAGAAGGCCAGCACGGCCAGGGCGACCACCGCGACGATGGTGATCAGCTTCCAGCGAAAGTTCTTGTTCATGGCGTTCAGGTTGTTCCTGATTCGGGCACCACGGGCTCCTGCCCCTGATAGCCCCCGATGGACGCGCGGGCGACCTCGATGCGCACCTGCGGCGCGATCTGCAGGTGCACGGTGCCGTCGGTGAGGCGGGCCACCGAACCGTAGATGCCGCCCGTCGTGATGACCTTGTCACCGACCTTCAGGGACGACTGGAAATCGGCCACCTTCTTCTGGCGCCGCCGCATGGGCAGCAGCACCATGAAGTAGAAGATGCCGAGGATGAAGGCGAAGGGCAGCAGCGACAGCCACGGGCTCGCATTGGGATCGGCGGGCGCGGCCATGGCCAGCAGCGAAGCGACGGAATCGAACGGCATCATGGAGGAGGAGGTGTGCGGGAGAAGCGTCGATGGAAGTCCTGTCTGAACGCCTCGAAAACCCCGAAACCGATAGCCTGTCGAATTCGTTCGAGGGTGTCAAGGTAAAAGACGAGGTTGTGGAGGCTCGCGAGGGTGCCGGCATTCATCTCCTGCACCTGGAACAGATGCCGCAGGTACGCGCGCGAATGGGTTCGGCAGGTGTAGCAGCGACAATCGGCGTCGATCGGCCGGTCGTCGCGGGCGAACCGCGCGTTGCGCAGGTTCCTCGGACCATCGGGCGTGAACACCTGGCCGTTGCGGCCGTTGCGGGTGGGCAGCACGCAGTCGAACATGTCGATGCCGCGCGCCACGCACTCCACGAGTTCGTCTGGCATGCCGGTGCCCATGAGATAGCGGGGCCGGTCCTCGGGCAGCAGCGGGGCCGTGTGGCCCACCACGTCGTACATCACGTCCACCGGCTCGCCGACCGACAGGCCACCGATGGCGTACGACTCGAAGCCGATGGCCGTCATGGCCTCGACACTGCGGGCCCGGAGATGGGGGAAGGTGCCGCCCTGGATGATGCCAAACTGCGCCTGCCCGGGGTTGGTGACGACCACGCCGTCGGCTCCGCCGGCCTGCAGGGCCAGGAAACGGTCGCGCGCCCGGCGCGCCCAGCGCAGCGTGAGGTCGAGCGACGCCGCACTCTGCGCCTCGGTGGCCGGGGCGGCGAGGCACTCGTCGAGCACCATGGCGATGTCCGAGCCCAGTTGGGCCTGGATGTCGACGACCTTTTCGGGGGTGAGGTGGTGCTGGCTGCCGTCGATGTGCGAGCGGAACCGCGCCCCCTCCTCGGTGATTTTGACGAGCGGCCCCAGGCTGAAGACCTGGTACCCGCCGCTGTCGGTCAACATCGGGCCGGACCAGCCGATGAACTGGTGGAGCCCGCCGCGTTCGGCAATGAGGTCGTCGCCAGGCCGCAAGTACAGATGATAGGTGTTGGCCAGCAGGATGGACGTGCCGGCGTCGCGCAGGTCGCGGTGCGTGACGC
>JAEZDP010000048.1 GCA_023418055.1 Acidobacteriota bacterium | reverse complement strand
GCTTCACGTTGAACTCGGCGATGTCGTACTCGTTCACCTCGGTGCTCAGGTAACCGAAGCGCGGGTTGGTGATGTTCAGACGGTCGATGAGATAGGTGTTGTCCTGGCGGCTCGCACCGCCGTTGGGCGCGAAGCTGTTGTTCTCGGCCACTCCGGGTATCAGCTGAAACAGGCCCGCGTAGGTGCGCTGCAGCGGCAGTTCCTTGATGAGGGCCGCGTCGTAGTTGAAGTTCACCTCGGTGCTCTTGAGATCGACGGTCGGGTTTGCCGCGCTCACCTGCACCGTCTCATCGAGGGTGACGCCGAGGACGACATCGGTCTGCGCGTCCCTGTCGACCTGCACCACCACGGCGCGTCGTGCGCTGCCCACGCCGTCCTTGCTGACGGCCACTTCATACGGTCCCGGCAGCAGCAGGGGGAACCGGTACGCGCCGTTCTGGTCGGTGGTGGTCGAACGGTCGCCTGGCAGCGACGCGCCGGTGAGCGTCACCACCGCGCCTTCGACCACCGTGCCGCCCACGTCGAAGACGACCCCCGAGATCGAACCAGTATCGGCGGCTCGCGCGGTCGCTGCGCACAGCAGGACGCCCAGCATGCATGGGAGCCAGCGCTTCCACGTCATCGCAACTCTCCTCACGTCGGAAAGGACAAGAGATGGTTGAGTACGCACCCGCGGGACGGAGTGGAGGGCATCCGGCGCGAGAAGGTGTGACGCGGATGTTAATGGGAGGACGCGAAGTGGTCAAGCCACTTCGCGTCGGCCTGTGACCTCTCCAGAGACGAGGTCCTGCGCTGATGGCTAGGGCAGCAACTCGGCCACCAGCACCTCGAACCCCGGCAGGAGCGGAGAGGTGAGGCAAGCTCCCGTGGCGGCATGGAGGTTGGCCACCCGGCACAACATGCCGCGCGGCATGAGACGATGCACCACCACCATCCGTCGGTCGGGGTCGACGATCCAGTACTCCTGCACGCCCGCCCGCTGGTACAGCCGCCGCTTCGTCCGCTCGTCGTGTCGCCGGGTACTTGCCGACAGGACTTCGACCACCAGCGCCGGCGCCCCTCGCACATGTTTGTCGGTGACGATGTCGGCCTGGTCGGCCGTCACAAACAGCAGGTCGGGCACGACGACGTCGAACATCGTGAAGACGACGTCGAATGGGCCCAGGAAGACCTGGCCCGATTCGGGGTGGCGTGCTGCGTAGTTGCCCATCGCGAGGTACAACCGCCCGACGACCTCCTGGTGCAGACGCACCGGCGAGGCCATCACGACGTGCTCCCCCGAGACGATTTCGTGTCGCGTGCCGTCCTCGGGCAGCCGCTGGAGGTCGGCGTACGTCCACTTACGGTCTGCGCCGGTCGTACCGGACATCGCGGTCCTCCTCGTACTCTCCTGCGAAGCGACAGGTGCACGACCCCCGGTCGTGCCAGCCGCATGCCATGTGTCTGTCGCCCGATTCACGCCACCATGACGTGGGGGTCGCCGTTCACGGTGCAGTCGTCGCGATCTGCCCGCGGCGTGTGGAGTGGGGAATCTGCAACGCGACGACGACGACGATGCCATCGTCGCCCGCTGACGTCAATGGTCCTGGCGCCGGCGATGCGGGTAGCGTTGGCCTACGCCTTCACGAGGCTCGCGCCGTAGGCGGCGGCGCCGAGGAGGCCGGCGTCGCTGTTCAGCACCACCTGCACCGGCATCGACCGCAGCAGGTCGTCCATGGGCGACTTGGCGCAGAAGGCCTCGAGGAACGGTGGCCGGTCGAACGCGTCGAGGATCTTGGCCGGGATGCCTCCGCCCAGGTAGACGCCGCCTGTGGCGACACACTGGAGCGCGAGGTTGCCCGCCGCACTGCCGTAGCCTTGCAGGAACAGGTCGAGGGCCTCGACACAGTGCGGGTCGGTTCGGGCGAGACCCCGGGCGGTGACCGCGGCAGGCACGTCCTTGGGGTGGCCAGCCAGCAGCGGCGACGTCTCATCGCTGGTGAAGCGGAGAAGATTGATGATGCCGGGGCCGGACACCACGTGTTCGTTCGACGCGCGTCCGTAGCGGCGCGTGAGGAACTGCAGCAGTTCGATGTCGCGCGGCGTGCGGGCCGCGAAGTCGGCATGCCCGCCTTCGGAGGCGGACGGCACGAGGCGCCCGTGCTGCCGGGTCAGGATGGCCTGGCCGAGCCCCGTGCCGGCGGCGAGCAGGCAAGCGTTGCCGTCGGGGTTGAACGTGCCCTTCTGCAGGACGTGGACCTCGTCGGGTCGCAACACCGGCACGGCGTGGGCCATCGCCTCGACGTCGTTGAGCAGCCACACGCGCCGCAGGCCCGTGCTGGCCATCAACTCGCGCGCGTCGACCACCCACGGCACGTTGGTCAGATGCACGACCTGCTTGAGGATGGGGCCCGCCACGCCGACGCAGGCCGCCTGGACTTCGGCCGGCAGGATGCCCGTGGCCCCGAGGAATGCCGAGAGCATCGCCGACAGGCCAGGGAAGTCGAGCGTCGTGTACTCACGGACGTCGAGCAGGTCGGGTCGTCCGCTCGTGGGCCGGAACAGGCCGAGCAGCGTCTTGGTTCCGCCCAGGTCTCCGGCCAGCAGCATGCGCGAGAGGATACATGATCTGGTAGGCTGCCCCCATGGTTGACCAACGCGTGCCGGCACGCGTGGTCCGCGCGCGCTTCCCGGCGCTTCGCGACGACCATTTGCGCTCACTGGCGCAGTGGGGACTCGTCGAATTGCGACGCGAAGGCGGCGAACCCGGCTACTCGTTTGCCGACCTGCCCGTGCTTCGCGACGTGCAGGAGGCCTTGGCCGAAGGACGCACCTTCCGCTCGATCGTGCGCGGCATCCTCGCGGAGCGCCAGGGCCAGTTGTCGCTGTTCGGCGCGAGGAACCTGACCGCCGACCAGGTGGTGCCGTCCCGCGTGGTCCGGCTGGCCGAACGGGCGGTGGCCACCGCACCGTCGCCTGGTGCCGGCACGGCCGATCGCGCGCGTGCCGAGGCCGTCTTTGCCGAGGCCACCGCGCACGAGACGGGCCCGCAGGCCGATACCGCCCTGTCCATGGCCCTCTACCGCGAGGCGCTGACACTCGACCCTGGCCTGGTGCCAGCGCTCATCAACCTCGGCAACCTGCACTACGCAGAGGGCCACCTGCCCGAAGCCCACGCGCTCTACGACCGCGCCGTCGTGCTCGACAGCGACGCGTTCGAAGCATGGTTCAACCTGGGGAACGTGCATCACGACCTCGGCCGGTGCGAGGAGGCCGTGGCGTGTTATCAGCGGGCGCTGGCCATCGCACCCGAGTACGCCGATGCGTGTTTCTATCTGGCGGTGGCCTACGAGAAACTCGGCGCCTCGTCGCATGCCCGTCCGCACTGGCAGCAGTACCTGCGCCTGGCGCCAGACGGCGAGTGGGCCGCGCTGGCCCGTGAGTTCAGCGAGTGACGCGTCGCCTCGGCCTGCGGGCCGGGCCGGGTGGACGGCCTCAGCGGACGCGGAAGGTGATGATGCCGCGGGAAGGGTCGTAGGGGGACACGCCGACGGTGACCCGGTCGCCCGGCACCACCTTGATGCGGAACCGGCGCATGCGGCCGCTCAGCTGCGCCAGCACTTCCTGGCCCGAGTCGCACTGCACGCGATAGAGCCCACCGCTGTGGACGGCGCTCACCGTTCCCTGCACGTCAATCAGATCGTCTTTGCTCAAATAGCGCTCCCAACCCGTAATTGTCACACGTACCGGACGGGTGGCGCAAACGTCGGGCTTCGGATCAGCCCGAGGGTGGGACGCCGTCGGGACGTACGCCCAGCGCGCGCACGGCGGCTTCGACCTGGCGTGCCAGCGCCGCGTAGTCGTCGCCTTCGAGCCGGAGGGGCGGCCCGAACGTCACGTGCACGGGCCCGGGCGTGGCCATGCGCGCATGCTGGTGCAACACGTGGTCGGCCCCCTCGATGCGCACCGGCACCACCGGCACGCCGAGCCGCGCGCCAATCATGCCGATACCGCCGCGGAACGGGTTGATCTCGCCGGCCATCGTGCGCTTGCCCTCCGGAAAGATGAGCAGCGACTGGCCCTCCTCGAGCAGCGCCCCGATGTAGCGCAGCGTCTGGCGGGTGCCGGCTTCGCGCTGCGGCAGCGGGAAGGCGTTGAAGAACAGCGACGCGAGGTAGTAGTTGAGTGAGTTCGTCGTCCGCGCCAGCCGCCCGTGTCCGTCAGGAAAGAAGTGCGCCGCAAAGAACTCCTTGGCCATCGCCACGGTCGTGCGATAGCGCCATCGCGGCGGCAGCGCCATCAGGATCGCCGGCGTGTCGATGTGACTCTGATGGTTGGCCGCAAACACCACGGGCCCGTCCAGGCGCGCCAGGTGCTCGAGCCCGTGCACCTGGACCCGCGCGAAGAACCGCGCCGGCGGCAGAATCCACGTCGCCAGGCTGAGCCGACGGATCCACGAGGCCCACCGCCGCCGGTTCCACCGAGGGAAGACGAGCGCGGGCGGGGAGGAGGGGAGGAGGGGAGCACGGGAGGAGGAGAGGACGGGAGGACGGGAGGACGGAGCCGTTGACGCGTCTGGGCCCTCGGTCGGCTCGGCGTGATGCTGAGCCTGATGCTCCACGAGGGCGCGGAGATCACCCACCGTGTGCGCCTGCGCGAACCCCATCTCGTCGATCGTCGTCTCGAAGCGCTGCTCGAGGGCCATCAGCAGTTCCACGCGTTCGAGCGAGCTGAGCCCCAGCGCCTCGAGCGTCGTGGCATCGTCGATGTCGTCGCGGCCAGGCACGAAGCGGGCGAGAGTCGCCTGCAGCGGATCAGCCGCCGCGGTGGATGCTGCGTCGGGCGAGCCGCCCTCGGCGACCCACGCCTTCAGCCGCTGGCGCTGCAGCTTTCGCGTCCCGGCCGTCCGGGGCAGTTCCGTGCCCGGCCAGACCGACGCACTGCGGATGCGCTGGTGATCGGCCAGGACCGCGTTGGCCCGCGTCACGACGGGGTCCACCGGCTGGCCCGCCTCGAGCAGCAGAACGGCGTGCACGCGTTCTTCGCCCTGCCACGTCCGTCCGACGACGCCCGCATCGCGGACGCCGGGCAGTTCCAGCAGCACCCGCTCCACGTCTTCGGGGAACACGTTGAGCCCCTCGGGCGTGACGATCATCTCCTTCTTCCGGCCCTTGATCGACAGCCGGCCCTGATCGTCGAGCTCGCCGATGTCACCGGGGGGCAGCCAGCCGTCTTCGAAGGCCCGCCCGGCGTCCGCCCCGCCGCCCACATAGCCCTGCGTGACGT
>JAEZDP010000492.1 GCA_023418055.1 Acidobacteriota bacterium | reverse complement strand
GCGCGGTGGCGTGTGGGGTATCGCGACATCGCCTCGGCGTCGAACCGCGTGTCGCTCATCGCCGCGCTCATCCCGCCAGGGGTCGTGACGACGCACACGGTGTTTGTGACGCAGCAGGCGCTGCCCGTCCGTCGACTCCTCTACCTGTGTGGGGTGCTCAACAGCCTCGTCGCAAACTGGTATGTCCGGCTGTACATGGGCACCCACGTCACCAGCGCGCTGCTGGCCCGCCTGCCCGTCCCCCTGCCTGAGACGAATGGGGCGGTGGCGCGCCGGGTGATGCGGCTGAGTGGGCGTCTACGGCACGTGCACGCGGACGCCGGCGTCCGTGAAGAGGCGTACGTGGGGCTTCAGGTGGCCGTCGCCAGGCTGTACGGCCTCGCGCCGGACCTCCTGGCCGCCATCGTCTCGACCTTTCCGCAGATACCAGCCGAGACGCGCGCACGCATCATGTGCGGGTACGAGACGGGGTCACTTGCCGCCGACCGCGATCCAGACGGTCATGGCCAGGACGGCGAGCACGCCCAGTGACGCGAGCGCGAAGAACCACTCACGGCTGCGCGTGAACTCGGCACAGGCCAGCACCACACGCGTGGCTGGCGTGGCCATCAGCACGAGCATGCCCCAGTTGAGCAGCGCGGCCGCGGCGTCACCCGGGGCGATGAAGGTCAGCAGGAGGCCGAGGGCCAGCAGACCCGTGCTCACGGCCACACCGAGGCCGAGCAACCGTCCGATCAGGCGTTCGAACGTGAGCGACGAGTTCATCCGCGCACCAGCATGAGGACGGCCACGCCCAGCAGGATGAACGACAGCAGCATCTTCAGCCAGCGGGCCTTGACCCGATCGCCCACCCAGAAACCGCCGCGCGATCCGATCATCACGCCGACGACCGCGGCGGCCGCCAGTTCGGGAATGACCTCGCCTGCGGCGTAGTAGATGGGCACGGAGGCCACTGCCGTCACGCCGAGCATGAGGGAACTGGTCGCCGCAGCCACGCGCAACGGCACCCCGCACCAGGCGTTCAGGGTGGGCACCTTGAGAATGCCGCCGCCGATGCCGAGCAGCCCCGAGACGTTGCCGGCGACAAACGACATGCCGAGTGCCACGGGCACGCGCTTGACCTGGTAGGACACCACCGCCCCGTGGTCGGGTGAGTAGTACTGACCGCCCAGCCAGCCGGTGACGCGCGGGGGATCGGCCATGCTGGTGCGCTTGTCGATCTGCCGGAACATCACCACCGAGATGGCCAGCGCCACGAGCCCGAAGATCACGCTGAGCGTCCGCTGCGACAGGCTCAGGGCGGTCAGGCCCCCGGCCAGCCCGCCAAGGGTCGTCGCGATCTCGAGGACGATGCCGAGGCGGATGTTGATGACGCCGTCCCCCGACCGTTGGGCCGAGACGACGCTGGAGGTGGCAATCACCGTCATCAGGCCGATCGCCGCCGCCTGCCTGAACGGCAGGCCGATGAAGAGCGACAGGAACGGCACGAGGAACACGCCGCCGCCGAGGCCGAGCAGCGCGCCGAGGAGGCCGCCGACGGCGCCGAGGGCGGCAACGCCGGCGATGACGGCCAGCGACATCAGCGGGCCGCTCCCTCGTGCGCGGCGCGCGATGCGGCGTCGACGGGCTTCAGCACGGCGTACAGCGTGTCCATCACGGGCGTCGGCACGCCGAGGGCCCGCGCGCGCCGGCTGACCTCGCCGGCCAGGGCCTCGTTCTCGATTCGGCGGCCGGTCGAGAGGTCGATGAGCAGCGACGACCTGGTGGAAGGCGGCAGCGCCTCCATGTAGGCGTCGATCCTCGTCAGCGTGTCGTCGGCGATCGGCACCTGCTCGGCCTCGGCCAGTGCCGCCACTTCGCCCACGGCGCGTCGGAACGTTTCGCGGAGTGCGGGGTCGTGCCACACCGGGCCGGCTGGGCGCCTGGCCGCACCGGTCACCGACGCAAACGGCGCGAGGTAGACGAACTTCTCCCACAGCGGTCGTCGGGCATCGCCGACCGGCTCGGCCTCGATGTCGGCTGCGCGCAGCACCTCGGCCAGCGCCTGCACGCGCCGAGAGGGCTGGTCGGACACGACCGACGCCTCACCGAAGACGATGCGGCGATGGGTGCCGGTCTGCTCGATGAAGCCTGGTCCGGCAAGAGCGGTGGCGATGTAGGTGGGCCCGGCGAGTACCGCCTCTTCCCGCACCACCTCTCCCACCTCGCGCATGCTGCCCACGCCGTTCTGCAGGGTCAGCACCATCGTGTCGGGACCGACGAGCGGCGGCAGCAGCGGCAAGGCCGTGGCGTTGTCGTAGGTCTTCACGGCGTAGAGCACGAGGTCCACGGGGCCGATTGCGGCCGGATCGTCGGTCACGTGCGGACGTACGAGGAGGTCGCCGAGAGGCGACCACACCATCAGGCCTCGTTGGGCGATGGCGAGGAGGTGTGCGCCACGGGCGACGAGATGGACGTCGTGACCCGCGAGGGCAAGCTTCGCGCCGTAGTACCCGCCCACGGCTCCCGCCCCGATGACGGCCACGTTCAGCCTGCGCATGCCGCGTCATTGTACCCATCGGTCGACCGGTTACCACTTGGTCGAAATGAAGCTGAACTAGTTCTGGCGTCGGGCTACCTTCTCCTGGCAAGCCGTCCTCTCGAGGCACGAGCGCGCTGGCGTGTAGTGTCCCGAGGACTTGGCTGGATTATTGCTGAGCTAACGTCGAGTTCGGAGCACATACGAAGGGATGGTGGGCGGAGGCGCCAATGACGGGCCCCGCGGCAGCATCCGTATCGTGCTCGTTGTATCGGAGGCGAGCAATGAAGCGCTTCGTGAACATGGCCATTGTGGGGCTGGGCCTCGTGGTTGCCACCGCGGCACAAGCCGGCGCGGCCACTATCCTGAGCTACGACAACGGCTGGTACCGCAACGATGGACTCCACAGCGGGGGCAACACGAGTACCTTTACGGGTTTCACTGCCTTTGGGGGAGTGCCGTTTCCGGCAGCCTATGAGCACCGTGGGTTCTACGCGTTCGATCTGACAGGCGCCCCCGTCGCGTCAGCGATCTCCATCACCTTCTTCGCCAGGGGAAGCTTCCTGACCGACGCCGGGTCCGAGTCGTTCAGCGTCAACGACTACACGGGGTCGGTCGCCAGCCTCGTTGCGGGTTCGACCGTCACCAATCCCTTCGGCGATGGGGCATTCAACGATCTCGGCGCTGGCCTTCTCGGCCAGTACACCATCACTGGCCAGAGTGGCTCGATGCCGGAGATCACGGTCGAGCTGAGTAACGCGTTCGTCGCGCAGTACAACGCGGCGCTGCTTGCCGAGCAGAAGGTCGCCGTGGGCACTGCCTTGACGAGCGGAGCGTACTTCACGGCGCAGGGGGTATGGGGTGGCAACGGACTGGGTGCTGGTGCCGCCCGCTTGAACATCACTGAAGTCGCCGCCGACGTTCCAGAGCCCGGCGTGCTGCTCCTCGTCGGGAGTGGCCTCATGGCTCTGCGGCTCCGGGGTCGTCGCCGGTAGTCAACGTTCGGGACGCAATCCCGGGACGGCACCTTTGTTCGATACAGCGTGCCGTCCCGGCACCACCGGTGTTCAAACGCCGCTCATCAGGAACCGCTCGATCTCCTCGAGCGACGGCACGCCCCCGATCGCGCCGGGCCGCGTGCAGCTGAGCCCGGCGGCCGCATTGGCAAAACGCAGAATCCGCGCCGTCTCCCAACCCTGCAGCGAGCCGTAAATGAAGCCGGCACGAAACACGTCGCCGGCGCCCGTGGTGTCCACCGCGGTGATCTTGAACCCCGGCGAGTACACCGCGTCGTCACCGTCGAGCGCCAGGGCGCCTTCCGCGCCGAGCGTCACGCACAACAACCCGTCGTGCACCTGACGCAGCTGACGCAGTCCGCTTTCGGGATCGCGGGCACCGGTCAGGTGCGTGGGGATGTGCTCGGCGAAAATCGGCACCGTGACGGCCTGCACGAGGTCGCTCGTGCGGCCCGTCAGCCGGTCGATGTCGCTCGTCACCGTGAGGCCCGCCGCCCGGGCACGGGTCGCGGCGACGATCGCCGCCTCCTGATCCACGTCGTCCACGTGCAGCAGGCGTGCCGACATGAGCGCCTTGTCAGGAATCTCGTGGTCGCGCAGGCGGAGCCTGTCGTCGCGGTCCCACAACACCATCCGCTCGCCCGTCGTCTCGTCCACCATGATGACGGCGTACTGGTTGGGTGCGTCGTGGATGACCGCGTCGGCCATGTCCACGTTGTGATGGGTCAACTCGGCGCGGATACGCCGACCGTTGTCGTCGGTGCCGGTGGCACCGATGTACTTGGCGCGCAGGCCGAAGCGGGCGCATGCCACGAGGGCCGTGGTCATCTGGCCGCCGCAGCTGATCGTCTGCTGGCGGATGCGCATCTTGGAGAGGTTGCCGCTGGGCTGGGGGGAGGCCGGAAGGCGGTAGACGAAATCCACCGCGTTGGCGCCGAGCCCGACGACGTCCCACCGGGCGTCGGAGGATGGGTTCGCAGTCACGCCGCGCAGTATACAGAGACGGCCTCACTCGAGCCGGACGACCCGCACGATCTCGTGCCTGCCGTCCTCGCGCGGACGCAGCAGCCACAGCGCGGCCGGCTGCCCGACGGCAATGCGCGGCCCGTCTCCGGCGGGGCTGGTCGGCAGGGTGACGACGTCTCCCGCCGTGCGTCCGGGCGTGTAGGCCGGCGCCACGACGAGACCGGAGCCGTCCACCTCGACGAGGGCCCCGTAGCCGCGCAGGTCGCCGAGGTCGGCGATGGTGCCCTGCCACGCCACGGCCCGGCCGTCCCGGCGTTGCCGGACCACGCGCGAGCCTGCGAGTCCGACGTCGCCGAGGAACGGCTCCACGCCGGTGCCTGGCGCGATCGTCGCGTTGCGCACGACCGTGTGCAGCAGGCGGCCCTCGTTCTCTGGCAACGCCTCGTACACGGCGGGATCGGCGCGCTCCACGCGACCGCTCGCCAGGGCGTCGAGTGCGGACACGAGCGCCACGAAGTTGAGCTGCACGAGCCGGGTATCGGGCTCGGGGCCCGACCAGGGCCCTGTCTCGATTAGCACCACCCCCGTGCCCCACTTCGTGATGTTGTCGCCGAAGGCCCGGGGCTCGAACTCGTCGTCGTAGCGGCCGATGTGGCCCGCGACAAACGGCTGCAGGGCCTCGACGATCACGCTGCTGGTCTTCTTGGTGAGGCGGCGCACGTCGTTGTCGGAGCGGGCTTCGTCGTACGCGACGGCCAGCAGCGAGATCACCGCGGGCCTGGCCGGCCGGCCGACCGACGTCCGCCAGTTCTGGTTGTGCAGGTTGAAGCCCACGATCGGCTCGTGTGTGTCGCGGATCGCCTTGAGCGTCCGTCCCTCGGGCGTCTGCAGCAGCAGCGCGTCACGGTTGATGTCGATGCCCTGCGCGTTGCGCCGGGTGAACTGCTCGGCGCCGTCCGGATTGAGCATGGGCACGACGTGCAGGGTGAGCTGGCCGAGGATGCGGGCGGCCACAGGCTCGTCGCGATGCGTCAGCAGCCACTGACACAGGTCGAACAGCGCGCTGGTCGCGGTGGGCTCGTCGCCGTGCATCTGCGACCACAGCAGGATGGGCGTGCGCCCGTTCCCCACGGTGAGGTGATGGATGGCGCGGCCCTGCACCGAATGGCCGGCGACCTCGTCACGGATAAGGGCGCCCCCCTCGCGCACCAGGCGCGCAACTTCGGCCTCCACCAGGGCGTGCGTGACGAGCGGCGGCGGCGGCAGAGGTCGCCGTTCGCGCGTCCAGGTTTCGGCCAGCGCCTGGACGTCCGGCGCGGGCGCGTCCTGCGTCGCGACCGTGCAAGCCGCCGACAGGCACAGGCTGCAACCGAGCAGCAGCGCTGCGGCGGCGTGATGGGGGAACGCAGGGGGGCGCATCGGGGAGGGGTTACTGCGTCGCCGGCTTGTCCGGCTTGCGGTCCACGAACCGGCGATCGCCCTTGGCGGTCTTGATGATGTCGAAGGCATCGAAGAGCCGGCCGGTCACGGTACGCGCTTCGTAGCGCAGCGTCTCGCCCGCGACCGAGATGACCTGGTACAGCTGCAGGTTGGCCCCGGCACGCGTGGCCCACTCGCGTCCTGCGCCGATCTCGTACATCTTCGGTCCGCTCACCGACACGACATAGACCGTCCCGGCATCGTCGCGCCGTGGCGCGCCTTCGCCGGCGTTCTCGCCGCGGCCGTAGGTGTGGTCGTGGCCCTGCAGCACGAGGTCCACCCGATACTTGTCGAACAGAGGTTTCCAGGCAGCCCGGATCTCCGGGTTGTCGCGTTCGTTGGCCAGCGAGAACACCGGGTGGTGGAACGCGACCACCGTCCACCTGTTGCGGTTGTCCTTGAGGCGCGCCTCGAGCCACGCGGCCTGCTCCGCCAGCAGGTCGCTGCGCTGCGAGTTGAGCACGATGACCCGCATGCCCTGGAAGTCGAACGAGTAGACGGTCTCGGCCAGCCCCTCCGGCCCATCCTCGGGCAAGGCGAACTGCGGGCGCCAGAACTTGGACAACTCGCGCGGATCCTCGCGCATCAGGCGGCCGTACTCGTGGTTGCCGACGGCGGGGACCTGCGGCACCATCGCGTTCAGCCAGCCGCCTGCCCCAAACCAGTCGGCCCACTCGCGGTCGGCCTCGCCGACGTTCACGAGATCGCCGGCGTGCAGCACGAACCGCGCACGGGGTGCGTCGATGAAGGCGGCCCGGATGGCCCGCGACCACAACGAGCGGAGATCGTTCTGCGCGTCGCCGAGGTAGATGAACTCGAAGGGCTCGGGCTCGGCCGAGGCGGTCCGAAAGTGAAACCACTCGCTCCAGGTGGTGCCGTCGCCGACGCGGTAGGCATACTGGGTGCCCGGCCGCAGCAGCGTGAAGCGCGCTTCATGGTAGTACACCGTGCGGTCGTCGACGGTGACCGGCGTCGTTCGCGCCGGCGACCGGCGGGCCAGCGCCCCGAACCCGGGGTTGGCGCTCGCTTCGGCGATCTCCGCAAACGCCTCGTCGACACGGCTCTCCGTGCGCCAGGTCACCGCCTGCGATCGGGAGGGATCGTCGCGCCACGTCAGGAGGACACGACTGGGTACGTGTCCGGGGTCGACGGGAGCGGCCAGCGTCTGGGCCGGCGTCTGGGCTCGCGGCGACTCGACGGGCCATGCGCACAGGCAGAGCAACACCAGGATTGCCGCTGAGAACAGCGATCGCATGGACGCATAATCACTGATACCGTCTACGGATGCCAAGCCTGTCCGACCTCGTCACACCGGCCGTCGTTCTCGATCAGGGGGTCCTGCGCGCCAACGTCAGGCGCATGCAGGACCGCGCCACGGCGGGAGGAAAGCGCCTGCGGCCGCACGGCAAGACCCACAAGAGCCCGGTGGTCGCCGCCATGCAGGTCGACGCCGGCGCCGTGGGGCTGTGCTGCGCCAAGCCGGGTGAAGCCGAGGTCTTCGTAGAGGGAGGGGTCGAGGACATCAGGCTGGCCTACCCGGTGTCACCCGTCCACGCCGACCGCCTGCTTGCGCTGACCGAACGGGCACGCGTGTCGATCATCGTCGACAGCCTCGAGGTGGCGACCGCATGGTCCGAGACGCTGTCGCGGCGAGGCGCGGCGCTGCCCGTGCTGGTGAAGGTGGACGTCGGCTTTCATCGATGTGGAGT
>JAEZDP010000410.1 GCA_023418055.1 Acidobacteriota bacterium | reverse complement strand
GGCTCGGCCAGCTCGAGCTGGCGCACCGCCTCTGCCCGGGTGTCCTCCGCCTTGCCCAACGCGTCGGCGTATCGCACGCGGCAGTTGACGAACTGCTCCACGGCGGTCACCGGCGCGTCCGCGCGCTCCAGTTGCACCAGCTTGGTGAAATAGGGAAGGGCCGGCGCGTACTGCCCAAGCGCCATCAGCGCGCTGGCCGCCAGCCCGCACACCTCTGCCGACATCAGCCAAGGCTCCGGCGACTCCTGCAGCCGCGCCTCGACGTCCCGGAGCAGGTCCTGCGGGTCTGCCCCTTCGCGGGCACGCGTGGCGATCTCGCCCAGCCACAATGCCAGTTCACGTTCGGACACGAACGTCTGGCGTACGCCGCCAGCCGCACTCACCGACAGCGAGAACGACGGGTCGCCGTAACACTGGTAGGCCCCCCAGGTATTCGTGTCGCCATGCCGTTGGTACGTCTCGCGTCGGGCGTTGAGGACGGCATCTCCGTAGAGGCTGCCACCGAGCAGACTGCGATAGAACGCCAGGGCGAAGGTCTTCGCGGCAAGGTCGTCCACCGCCCAGCCTGCCGCGACGACCGCACGGGCGCCCATCCTGATGAACTGCGTCGCCACGTTGGCTGCCAGTCGATGGAACGCCACGGCCTCACGGGCGTCGCCTCGCGTCTGTCCAAGATGGCAACAGTTGATGAAGACGACGTCGGGCACGTACCGCAATTGGTCCACCTCGTCGACCGTCAGGAACAACCCGTTGTCGAGCACGAGTCCGGTGACCGCCCGGCCGTCCACCATGTGCTCGAACACGCCGTGTGCGGCGAGGTGCAGGATGCGCCACGGCCTGTCGTGCAGCGCCGTCAGCAGGGCCCTGGGCGAGGCCTCGGCATCGAGCAGGCGCGTGACGGCGTACCCCCCCGTGCCTTCGAGCATCGCGGCCACGGCCACTGCTTCGTCGCGTGCGCCCTTCAGTGGCGGAAACCGCCGGTCGTGCACGATGGGGTTGCCGACCACAAGTGCGGTGTTGCTGGTGGGGCGCAGCACCTCGTGGCGCCCGGCGTCCTCGAGCAGTTGTCGCACCATGCCGCCAGCCACCGCCAGCGGTTCCAGGCGGCGGTCGAAGCCATCCTGCAGCAGCTCCCACGGATAACCGGCCGCCGTCTTGTCGAGCAGCAGGGCGAGCTTCTGCTGGTCGGGCGCGTACGCCTTGAAGTCGTTCGGCACGAGCATCTGGAACAGGGTGTGGCCGAGACGGTCGTCGCTCCGCGTGGTGGCAAAGGCCTGCTGCAGGAAACCGTCCACCAGATCGCGCTGCGTGCGCTGCAGGCGCGACGGCGCGCGCGCCGTCTGGGTGACCGCTTCGAACGACAGGGCCCCGGGCGTGGCCCTGGGCTCGCTGATGCGGATGCGTTGCCACCAGCCGCCCGGCTGGCCCCCCCTCACCCGCCGCAGGCCTTCCCCGCCGGCGATCAGGTGTCGCATGACCTCGAAGGGCGCGAACTCCGGCGTCTCGGCCAGCGCGACGAGCGCGTGGAGGGCATCCACGGCCCGGTCTTCGTACAACTCGATCAGGTCGAGCGTGTCGATCTGCGCCACGATACCCGCGTCGGCGCGGCCCGGTGCCTGACGCACGGCCTGCCGCAGGCGCTGGTTGGCCTGCAGCGTGGCGCGCAGCAGCGCACGCACGCTGTCACTCAGCGGCACGCCGCCCTCGCCCGAGCCGATGAGGATGGCGGTGACCGCCACGGGCACCGTCGCGGCGCCCAGCGCATCGGTGCGGAGCCGCTGCCGCCTGCGTCGTTCCTGCCCCACGCAGTCGGATCCATAGAGGGTCAGGGCATGCGTGAGTGTCGACGTCAGACGGCCCGGCGTCAGCTCGCCCACCATGCCCAGACCAGCCACGATGGCACCAGGGTGCACGGCTGCTTCACCGGTCTGGCGGTCGTTGAGCACCACCACGGCCGTGTTCACGGGGCCCGGATACAGGTCGAGTCGCAACAACTCCGACAGCCGTCCGCCCAGTTGCAGGTCGAGGTACTTCTCTGCCGCGACGATCACGTCCTGCTCGTAGTGGCTCACGAGCACGGGATGGCGCGCGTTTGTCAGGTTGTCGTGCCTGACGCTCACGCGGACACGCGTGGGCGTGGTCTCGTCCACGGGCCCCTGCCGTCGCCCGCCAAGAGCGTCGGCGATGAGCTCCTCTTCATCGGGCACCATGCCGGGCGACCGGTCCACGAGTTCCACGCGTTCGGTGTCCGCGGCGCGGGACACGGGTGGGGTCGTCGAGAGGCGCACCGTGGCGCCCGATTCCAGCAGGTCGACGATCGCCTGAAAGTGCCGGCGGTCGTTGGCCATGTCGCCGTGAACCGTGGGCATGAAGTACGCGGACACATTGGAGGGGATGCCGGTGTCCCACAGCACGCGTCCGTCGCCGCGACGCGACGCGAACACCCGCACCCGGCGGCCTTGCGGCGCGTCGGGATCGATCACGACCTCCGACGCGGTCTCCGGTGCCACGCCCGCGACGTACACCACGCGCGCAGGATCCAGCGTGAGCCGTCGCAGCTCACGTGCGACCCTCGCCGCTTCGTCGAGCGTGGTCTTGCTCGGAATCGTCCAGCGGAAACCGGCCGACTTCTCCGACGCCACGCCAGAGCCGAACAGCCCTCGCTCCTCCGGTGCGTCGGCGGCAAGCACCTCGGCCCACCAGGCACGGTCGAACCAGGGCGACGAGCCGTCGGCCTCGTATGGCAGCAGGTGCAGCACGCCTTCGAACGCGGCGATTGTCGAGAGGATGCTGGCGTGCGAGTTGCGCAGATCCACGAGCGCGAGCTTCTTCACCAGGGCATCGCGCCCCATGAGCATCGCCGGAATCGCGAACGAGCCCCGGTTGGGCGTGCCGAGCATGACGACGCGCGCGCCGGCGTGCCGGCAGATGCGCTCCCAGATGGCGCGGCCCCTGTCGGTCGTGAGCATCTGGCGTACGACGAGCCCGCCCATGGAATGCGCGAGCAGGCGTATGGGCTGACTGGCGGCGTCCGCCATCGGCAGCAGGGCGTCGAGTTCGTCGCAGAGCGCGTCGGCCGCGTGCGTGAGAGATCGACGCCAGTCGTAGGGGAAGGCGACGACCTCGTGCGTCTGCGTCAGGTGGGTACAGAGCGCCGCATAGCCGCTGCCCAGCAGACCCGCGGGCACGACGTCAGCGGCGTCGATGGCCAGCGACGTCAGGCCGCCGCGCGCCAGCGCCTTGACGTCGACCCAGACTGGTCGATCGGCCACGCGCAGCTCAGACCCCATGATCCCGGGCAGCACCACCACGATTGGCCGCGTCATCACCGCACGCTTGCGGTAGTCGGCGGAGGTCACCGCGGACGGCGGCGCATGCAACGTGTGGAACTGCGTGCTCGTGCCCGTCAGCGCGGCCACCAGACGGCGCGCCGTGTCGGTACGGGCGAAGTA
>JAEZDP010000387.1 GCA_023418055.1 Acidobacteriota bacterium | reverse complement strand
GCACCGCGCCGACCGCGGCTGGCGCGCGCCTGCAGACCTCTGCCACCGCGTCCGGGTCGAGTGCCCACGTCTCGGGGTCGACATCCACGAAGTACGGCACCAGCCCCGCCAGAACGGCTGCCTGGGCCGTGGCGACGAACGTCCACGCGGGCATCACGCACAACGTACCAGGGGCCGCGCCCCGTGCCGCCAGGGCCAGCGTCAAGCCCAGCGTCGCGTTGGCTACCAGGCACACCGTGCCGGCCGGCCGCGCGACGTGTGCGGCGAGTCGTCGCTCGAGTTCCTCGTGCAGCGGACCGTGATTGCTGTAGATGCGAGCGGCGTCGAGACGCCGGAGATAGGGACGCAGCGCCGCTTCGTCGGGCAGTTGCGGCCGCATCACGGGAAGTTCTGGCATCGCACTCGGCACGTCGCGCTCCCGCGCGCAGGGCGCGTGTGGATGACTGGCGGTGATATCGTCGAGGGCCAGGCACCGCAGGCCGTTGGCTGCCGGCCCGTGTCGTTGCCGAGGCTGGAACATAACACACCCGTCAGCCGGATCGCCGACCGCACCACCACGCGCATGTCCGACGATTGGAGCCCTCTCATCGCGCACTACGAATCCTGCCTCGCGGCGCACGGCCGCACCCCGCGCGGTGTGGACTGGCCGAACGCCCGCGACCTCGAGGTGCGCTTCTCGACGCTCCTCTCGCTGCTGGACTCGCTGCCGCACGACCCGCGCCCCGTCGTCCTCGACCTCGGCTGCGGACCAGGCCTGCTGCTCGACTACCTCCACGCCACTCGCCGCGAGGCGGACGTCGACTACCAGGGCGTCGACCGCTCGCCCGCCATGATTGCCGCCGCGCGGGCGCGGTGGCCGGCCCACGCCTTCAGCGTCCGCGACGTCGTCTCGCAGCCGCTTCCCGACGGCAGCGTGGACGTCGTCGTGATGAACGGCGTGCTGACCGAGAAGGTCGACCTGGATCATGACGCGATGGCGTCGCTTGCCCGCACGCTCATCCGCGCAGCGTTCGCATCGGCGCGTGTCGGCATCGCCTTCAACGTGATGAGCCGGCACGTGGACCGGCAACGTGCCGACCTGTTCCATTGGGCGCACGACGATCTGGCGGCGTTCCTGACGGCAGAGATCAGCCGCCACTACACCTTCCGCGCAGACTACGGGCTGTACGAATATGCCGTGTTCGTTCATCGCCATCCCCAACGGCCGAGCCCCCTCGAGGGCGAATGGTGGCAGTCATGAGACGCAAGCTCGTGGTCTTCGGCGCACGACAGATGGCGGAGGTCTGCGCGCACTACTTCGATCGCGACCGGGCGTACGAGGTGGTGGCCTTCACGGTGGACGGCGCCTACATCGAGCAGTCGCGGATGATGGGCCGTCCCGTGGTCCCGGCCGAAGAGGTGGTGCGGGCCTACCCGCCGTCGTCGCACGAGATGTTCGTCGCGGTCAGCTATCGCCAGATGAACCAGGTGCGCAAGCGCAAGTACGTGCACGCGCGAGCGCTCGGATACCGGCTGGCCCAGTACGTGAGCGCCAGGGCGTACACGCCTGAAGGCTTCACGCCGGGCGACAACTCCTTCGTCATGGAAGGCGCGATCGTGCAGCCGTTTGCGTCGATCGGCTCGAACTCGTTCATCTGGACGGGCAGCCACGTGGGGCACCACTCGCGTATCGGCGACCACTGCTTCGTCGCGCCGCGGGCGGCCATCTCGGGGAATGTGACCGTGCGCGACGAGTGCTTCATCGGCATCAACGCCACGTTGCGCGACGGCATCACCATCGCACCCAGGTGCCTGATTGGTGCAGGCGCGGTTGTGACGTCCGACACGCGTCCCGATGGCGTGTATGCGGCCGAGAGCGCGGCCGTCCGCAGGGCGCCCAGCTTCCGCGTGAAGCCGTGACCCCTTCACCGGCGTCGAGTCAGGGGCCCCGCGTGGCCATCATGCAGCCGTACTTCATCCCGTACGCCGGGTACTTCAGGCTGCTGGCAACGACCGACCTCTTCGTGCTCTACGACTGCGTGCAGTTTCCGAGGCGCGGCTGGGTGCATCGCAACCGACTGCCCGACGCCTCCGGGCAGCCGCAATGGCTCACGCTGCCGCTGGCACCCGCGCCGCAATCGGTGCGCATCGACGGGCTGACGTTTCAGGCCAACGCACACGAGGTGCTTGCCGCACGGCTGCGGCGCTTTCCGCTGCTGCGCGCCGTGCCCGATCGTGCGCGTACGGTGATGAGGGCCCTTCGTGACGTCGGCGGAAGCCCGGTCGACTACCTCGAGCGCCTGCTCCACGCGGTCGCCGACCACCTCGGGCTACCGTGGCGCGTCGTCAGGTCGAGCACGCTGGCGCTTCCAGAGAGTCTGCGCGGCCAGCAACGCGTCCTCGCCATCGCACGTCATTTCGACGCCTCGTGCTACGTGAATGCGCCAGGCGGCCGGGCTCTCTACGACTCCGTGGCCTTTGCTGCCGCTGGCATGCGCCTCAGGTTCCTGCCAGACTATCAGGGGTCGTCCGCATCGATTCTCCACCGCATCCTCACGGAGGACCCGGCGGCGCTCGCAGACGACATCACGTCGTCCTCGGATCCGCTGCCGTGATCGACGAGCGGAACGGCTCTGCGCCGGACCTCGACCCGGGGGTGACCGCGGCGGCGCTCCAGCGCCGCAGCCACGAACATCTTGCCGCCAGGCTGGACGTGCACGCGTTTGTCGATGCCCACCTCGACGACATCCTGACGCGCGCGGTGGACACGGCGGCGCCCGCCCCGCGGCCCCTGGCCACGCCTGTGTGGGCGTACTGGGGACAGGGCCTCGCGGACAGGCCCCCCGTCGTCGACGCCTGCCTCTCACACCTTCGCCGCCTGCACCGCCAGGATGAACTCCATCTGCTCGACGACGAGACGCTTCGGGAACACGTGATCATCCCTCCGGTCGTGCAGGAGCGGGTCGCGCACAACCGCACCCACTTCTCGGACATCCTCCGCGTGGCCCTGCTGAGCCGTCATGGCGGGACGTGGATGGACGCCACCTGCTATTGCATGGTGCACCTGCCGTCGTTCGCATCCGCGCGCCTCGACTCGGGCTTCCTCGCCTTTGCCAGGAACTACACCGATACCTACATGCTCTCGAGTTGGTTCATGGCGTCCCGGCCCGGTCACGTCATCCCCACGCTGCTGAGGAACGCGTTGTACGTCTACTGGACGCACCGAACCACCCTGGTGCACTACTTCCTGCTGCACTTCCTCTTCGAGGCCCTGCACGCACGGCACGCGCCCTTCAGGGAGGCATGGGACCGGACGTTCCCGCTCGACGCGTATGCCGCCCACCGGTTGCAGGGCTGCTGGCTCAGCCCAGGCGACGAGGGTCAGTGGCGGGAGGTGCTCGACGCGTCGCCCGTTCACAAGCTCACCTACAAGCTGGACGCACACGCGCCCCGCCACGGAAGCTTCCACGACCATCTGATTTCGACCGCGTACCCCTCAGCGCGGTGACGCCGGCACAGGGGCATCTGCCTCACATCCCGATGCGAGCGCACTCGCGTGCGCCGTCTCCACCATCGCTGCCACGCCGAGGTCGAAGTGACGGGGCGACATGGCCGCGATCTGCTCGAGCGACGGCACGTCGCCCGCGTGCGCAAGCGCCCGGACGATCCCTCCGAGGGTCTGGCGAAGACGGGGCTCGGCAAGCGTCTGGCCCAGCACCCGAGCGCACTCCGCGACGAACCGCGCATACGCCACCCCGTGGCGCCGGTAGATGGCATCCATGTCGTGGCCGGCGTCCCACCACATGCCGCCCGTGTGCCGCCGATAGACGGCCATGACGTCGGGCAACAGTCCGAGCGGTCCTTTCGCGGCGTGCAACAGGTGGAGGAACCAGTCGAAGGGCACGAGATGTGGCGGCGTGCCGCCGGGATACGCCTCGTCGTGGAAGCGCCAGCGATACATCACCGACGGCGTGTGGACGACATTGGCCTTCAGCAGCTGCTGCAGGTCGACGCCCTGGCCGTCGAAGGCCGCAGGCAGCGCATCGCGCGTGGGCCACGTAAAAGGCAGAGCTGCCCCGTCGTCGTGCACCACCCGCACCGGATGGAAGCATCCGTGCTGATCCGGATGCGCGTCGAGGTGGTCCACCTGCTTCTGCAGCTTGAGCGGATCGGTCCAGTAGTCGTCGCCCTCGCAGATCGCCACGTACCTGCCCCGGATGAGCGGCCAGATGTAGTGCACGAACGGGTTGACGCCCTGCGACATCTGGTTGCGCGACTGCAGCACCGCCCGTACCGTCCCCGGATGGGCGCGCGCAAAGGCACTGACCACGTCGGCCGTTCCGTCGTCGGACGCATCGTCGTGAATGATGATCTCGACGGGGACCGTGACCCGCTGACGCACGAAGCCGTCGAGCGTGTCCTCTACGAAGCGGCGCTGGTTGTAGGTGAGGCAGCAGACCGTGACGACCATCGCACGGTCAGCAACTGGCATGCTCATGCCCCAGCCTCGAGCACCACCGTCAACTGCTCGAACAGCAGGACCTCGCTGTCGATCGTGCTGACGAGCAGTGACGTGCCGAGCCAGGCACACTTGAAGGGGTAGTAGCAGCGCATCGTCACCCGCCGCCCCAGGTCGGAGTCGAGCATGACGATGTCGCTTTCGGGATAGACGGTAGCGGTCCAGCCATGGTCCCCGCGGGCGCGTGCCGTATCGCCCCCGAAAGGCCCGGTCGGCGCCTCGGTCGGAGTTGAGGTGCCGTCCCACACCAGGTAGTGACGCGCCCTGCGTCGCACCAGGCCTCCCTGCGCGTCGCGCGTACACAGGCCGAGACGCAAACCCTCTGGCGTGGCGCGCACGTCGAGCAACGTGACGTCGCTGAAGTGCAGCGCGCCCTCGACGGCGGGTGCCCAGGAGCCAAGGCCGGTCGTCGTGGTGGTGAAGTACCAGCGCTCATTCCACCGAGCCGACCACACAGGCACGAACGGCACAGACTCGACGACGGCCTCAGCCTCCGGAGTATCGCGGTACATCACGTAGCCAGGACCCGGATGTGTCCAGCCCCAGGCCAGGAGGCCCCGCTCGGCGAGGGGCTGCTCGTTGAAGACCCGGCGAGGCCAGGCATGTCCGGCCGCCCATGAGCCATCGGCGCGGACGCGCAGGCTGTGCGCGTGGGTGAGTTGTCCCACGCACGTCACCTCGTCTCCGGACACGTAGGCGATGCTCGCACGCGGCATCCCTTCGTCAGTGAGCACCCGCGGGCTGACCCACCACGATGGTCCGTCGGCGACGTCGGGTGTGGAGTCGAGACTGAGGGACACACGCGCCTGCCCTTCGAGCTCCGCGGCGACAGGCACAGGCGGAACACGGATGCTATCCCCCTCGACGAGCGTGCCGGTCTCGACCCGCGCCGCACGCCGCGAATCTAGAGCGACGCGAAGGACAGCTGGCGCCGCGCGGTCGGGCATACGGTCGACGACGAGCGATCCCCGGAAGGTGGCGTCGGCGTTGTCGGCTGGCACCAGTGACGCCGCCGTCACGTCGAGTGCGTGCCGCTGACACGCGGCAACAGACTCGTCTGTCGCCTGCATGTCTACGACGACCGCCGCCCACTGCAGCGCCAGCAGGGCACAGAGGTGGGCAGCCCCCGGGCTGTCGGCGGGCGGGAGGTCGGTCGCGAACGGCAGGCGCGTCTCGTCGGCCACCTCACGCGGCAGCACGGGGCGGGTCGAGAAGCCGGTGGCCTTCCACGGACGCGTCACGACATGGCCGAGCGTCGCCTCGACAGCCAGGAGCGGCCAGAGCGCGGACGGAGGCCACGGGGCACGCGCGCTGAGGGGCGCGACGTCTTCCGGGTCGCCGAGCACGGGAAACGAGTCGCCGTGTCGGACCGTGTTCGTGCCCAGGTCATGAATGCGGGTTGCAGCCATCGCGAGCAGTGCTGACGCCTCGCCGATGGCGACCTCACCACTCTGATCCTCGAGCGTGCCTCTCAGCGCGTGGCGCCAGCGCCGAACCGCTTCTGGAAGCTGGCGCAGCAGAGGCAAAGGGTGCGCGGCCTGGTGCTCCTCCTCAGCGCCGCCAGGGCCTTCGAGTTGCGCGAGGGCGTCGGCGAGTGCAGCCGCCGTGGCGGTCGCGTCCCATCCCCCGCCACTGAACGCCACGAACCGCTCGATGGTGGCCTCACGCTCCCCCGAGGTGAGCGCCCGACGCACGTCGCCAACCGCGGCGTGCACGTCGGTCCGACTGCGCGTCCGCGTTGCGAGCACGGGCCCACGCGGCACGACGGGCGGATCTCCGACGGGTGCGTCGCGCAGCACCTCGGCCAGCGTCATCTGCTCGACGCCCTCGCCGAAGAACATGCCTGCGCCCGTGGCGTTGACCACCCGCCGCCCGCTGCGTCCCGCATGCGACACCAGCCAGTCCCTGAACGCCAGCAGCGGCGCAGACGTCGTCGTCGGCCTGCCGGCGAGATCGGTGGCCTCGACCGGGGCATGCACCCGAGTCCACGCCTGCCACAGCGCCTCGAGGTCAGCGCCTTCGGCCACCCGTCGTGCCCATTCGAACT
>JAEZDP010000368.1 GCA_023418055.1 Acidobacteriota bacterium | reverse complement strand
TGCCCGCTGGAAGATGGTGGAGGCGGTGCGTGAGGCCAACACGCTGATTCGCGCGATGTGCGACAAGGACGACCGCCTGGGCTTCATCGACGTGGACGGGCCGATGCTGGGCTACGACGGCCGCCCTCGCGCCGACCTCTTCGTGGCCGACGGTCTGCACCTGTCACCGAAGGGTTACGAGTTGTGGACGACCCTGACCCGTCCGTTCGTGGAGTGACCACATCCCGATGCCTCGCTATGTCGCGTTTCTTCGGGGAATCAACGTCGGCGGTCACCGCGTGCAGATGTCCCGCCTGCGCGAGGCCTTTGCGGAGATGGGGTTGGGCCCGGCCGAGACGTTCATCGCCAGCGGGAACGTGATCTTCGACAGCCCGTCGCGAACGCCCGCGGCGCTCGAGACGCGCATCGAGTCGCACCTGGCGGCCTCGCTCGGATACGCCGTGCCGACGCTGCTGCGCACGCCTGCCGAACTCGACGCCGTACTCGCCGCACCGCCCTTCACGCCCGACGAACTCGCGTCGGCGCACGCCGTGCATGTCCTCTTCTTGCGCGACCCCATCGCGCCGCACGAGGAACCGGGCCTGCTGGCGCTCGACACGCCCGTGGATCGGCTGCGGCCACGCTGCCGCGAGCTGTACTGGTGGTGCGGCGGGAAGTTGAGCGAGTCGCAGATTCCCCCGGCGGCCTTCGGACGCGCGCTCGGCCCGCGGGTCACGACCATGCGTAACACCACCATGCTGAAGAAGCTCGTCGCGAAGTTGTAAGCTCTGGGCCATGCATCGACGTACGTTTCTCGGCACGCTGGCGGCTGCGGGTGTCGCCGCGACCCACGAGGTCGGCGCGGTGGCCCGACCTGTCGCGGCTGTTGCGTCGGCGCCGCTGCAGGAGCCATCGACCGGGCCGACACGGTTCCAACTGGCGTGCATGACCCTGCCGTGGGCGGCCTTCCCGCTCGAGCGCGCGCTCGACGGCATCAGGACGGCCGGGTACGACCACGTCGCGTGGGGCGTGACACACCGGGACGAGGCTGGCCGCAGCCGTCCCGCCATGGATCTCGACGCGCCTCCCTCGGAGGCTGCCACGCTCGCACGCCGCTGCCGTGACCGCGGGCTGACGCCCGTGATGATGTTCTCGACGGTGTTTCTCGAGGAGCCCGATGCCGCGGACGGCCACCGCAAGCGCATCGCGCAGGCCGCTGCCGCGGGCATCCCGTTCCTGCTCACCTTCGGCCGCACGCGCCCGGGCGAATACGAACGCGTGATCTCGTGCCTGAAGGCGATCGGCCCGGCGGCCCGCGACGCGGGCGTCACGGTCGTCATCAAGCAGCATGGCGGCAACACCGCCACGGGCGCGCAGTGCGCGGCCATCATCCGCGAGGTGGGCGATGACGGTGTCCGGATGTGCTACGACGCCGGCAACGTGCTCGACTACGAGAGCCATGACCCCATCGCGGATATCGCCACCTGCGTGGACGACATCCGGGCCTTTGCCATCAAGGACCATCGCGACTGGCCGAAAGACGAAGACTGCGGGCCCGGGTTCGGCGAGATCGACCACTACCGGCTGCTCCAGCCGGTGATGCAGACAGGGCTGACCATGCCGCTGGCCTGCGAGAACATCTTCGAGCCGCTCGTGCCGCGTCCAGCGACGCCCGACGGCGTGGACGTCCTGGCGCGGCGTGCCAGGGAATACGTGGACAGCGTCGTCCGCGGGCTGCAGGCGCGGGCCTGACGCGACAATCAACGAAGGGACAGCAGACCAACATGAACGGCATCAGCAGGCGAGCGTTTCTCGGCACCGGCACGGCTCTGGCGGCGGGCACCGCCCTTCACGGCCCCGCGCTGGCCCACGCGGCGCAGGAGCCGCCGGCCGCCCCGGTGCCCGGCGCCATCCCGACGGGCGTCATCGGCACGGGTGGGCGCGGGACGACGGTGATGCGCGGCGTGCTGGCGCATGGCAAGGTCGCAGCCGTCTGCGACACCAACGCCGAACGGATGCAGAAGGCCGCCGAACTGGCCGCGCGTGACACGCCGGACACCTTTGCCGACTACCGCCGGCTGCTCGACCGCAAGGACATCGAGGCCGTGGTCATCGCCACGCCGCCCTACCTGCATGCCGACATGGCCGTGGCCGCCCTCCAGGCGGGCAAACACGTGTACTGCGAGAAACCGGTGGCCATCACGCCAGCCTCGGTCCAGCAGGTGGTGAAGGCGGCGCGGGCCTCCGACCGCGTGTTCGTCTCTGGGCAGCAGTTGCGCTCGTACCGTCGGCTGAGCGCTGCCGTCGAGCAGATCCGCGCGGGCGCCATCGGCGACGTGTTGATGGTCAAGGCGCAGCGTCATGCCGAGTCCGACCTCAGCCACACGGGCACATCGGCCGAGTGGTTCTTCGACGTCGAGAAGTCGGGGGGGTACCTGATCGAGATGTCGGTGCACAACCTCGACCTGTGCAACTGGGCCATCGGCGCCACGCCGGTGCGCGCGGCAGGGTTCGGCGGCATCCTGCTCTACAAGGACGACCCGCCGGGACGCTCGATCATGGACGGCTACACGCTCAGCTACGACTACCCCTCGGGCGTGAAGTTGTATTTCACCCAGATGGTGTTCCACCCCAAGGGATTGCCGGGCGGCGGGCAGTTCGTCCACGTGTACGGGCAGAAGGGCGCCTGCGACCTGATGGGCGACACCAGCGTCTACGCGCTCGACGGCAAGACCCCCCCGCGCCAGCTGGCCGAGAAGGTGGACGAGGCACCGCACGCGCACGTCCTGGCCTTCTACGAGTGCATCCGCGGACGCGGACCGAATCCGGCTGACGTGACGGTGGGAGCGACCACCGCCTTGACCGCCATCATGGGCCACCAGGCCATCACGGGCAGCAAGGTCGTCGAGTGGGCAGACATCGCGGGCGGCCTCTAGCCCGCAAGGCTGGCTCTGTCTTGCATATGCAATGAAGTTCCTGCATCATTGCAAATGTCATGAGCATTGCAGCCAGCCGTCAGGCGCTCGACCCGGACGCGCTCGACAGGGGACAGGTGGTCCTCGACGCGGCGGTGCGCGCGGCCGACCTGCTCGGGCTGAGCCAGGCGCGCCTCGCGCGTGTGCTCGGCATGGACCCCTCTACGTTGTCGCGCCGGCTCGCGGGCCGGCGCGGCCTCGACGAAGGATCGCGCGAGTATCAGACAGCGCTCCTGTGGATACGGCTCTTCCGTGGCCTCCACGCCGTCGTCGGCGGTCAGGACGCCACGGCACGCGCGTGGCTGACGAGCCCGAACACGGCCTTTGCCGGCCACCGCCCCGGCGATCTCATCGCGGACGTCGAAGGCCTGGTACGTGTGGTGCAGTACCTCGACGCGCACCGCGCCATGCTGTGACGGCGTCCCCCGGCTCCGTCGCCCTTCCGTTGCGGGCCAGCCTGTACCGCGTGGTCGAGACGCAATACGCCGCGGCCACCATGCGCCTGGTGGACAGCGCCGAGGCGCAGGCCGTGCTCGAGGACGCGCTCGAGACCAGCAAGCCGCCGGTGCCGCCCGCCTGCCGCGGGCTGCACTACCTGCTGTCGACGCCGTTCCGCTATCCCCCCAACCCGTGGCCGTCACGTTTCCGGGGCCCCACCGATCCCGGCGTGTTCTATGCCGCCGAGGCGCAGCGAACCGCGCTGGCCGAAGTCGCACACTGGCGCCTCAAGCTGCTGCTCGACGCCATCGAGGTGACGGCGCTCGAGCCGGCCGCGCAGACGATGTTTGCCGTGAACGTCGAGGCCACGATTGTCGATGTCGCGGCGCTGCCGGTAACGCGCCAGTCATCCATTCTCGACCCCCGCGACTACGCCGCCGCGCAGGTGTGGGCGCGCGAGGTGCGCGCCAGCGGCAGCCAGGGCATCCGCTACCCGTCGGTGCGCGACAGGCCCGCGGGTATCTGTTGGGCCGTCTTCGACCCCGCGGCGTTCCGATCGAAGCCGCGGCTGGCGGGCAACTGGCTGCTGCGCGTGACCCGGCAGGGGGTGCACTGCCGCACCGTCGCCACGCCGGTGGTGGCCTTCGATTTCCCCGCCGAGCACCTGCAGCCCTAGCACCGGGCTCGCGCGGGCGCATGTTAGGCTCTCCGGCGTGCGCAGAGCGCTTCTCGTCGTCGCGTCCATCGCCGTCAGCGGCGCGTGTGCCGCACACCAACCCACCGCCGCGTCAGCGGTGTCGCCCGCGCCGTCCGCCGCGCGCTCCGACCTGCAGCAGGCCCTGCACGCCCATCTCCGCTTCCTGGCCAGCGACGCGATGAACGGCCGCGGAAGCGGCACGCGGGACGAATGGATCACGGCCACCTACCTCGGGGCGCAGTTGCACCGCTTCGGGCTCGAACCGCTCGGCGACGACGGCTGGTTCGTGCAGCAGGTGGACGTCCAGCGCTTCGAGTCGTCGGGGACCACCACGTTGCAGGTGGGGGACCGCGAGATGACGCACGGTTCGGACATGCTCGTGCGGTCGATTGTCACGAGCCGCGTCGAGGGGCGCCTCGTTCAGTACACGGACCGGGCCAGCATCGACCCCGGCAGCGTCGTGGTGCTGCCCGACGAGATGCCGACGGGCGACCTCGGCACCCTCGCCCGCGCCGCGATCCTGCTGCAGCGCGAGACGACCGCCACGCGCGACCGATGGGCGGCCTCTGCCGAGCGACCGGTGCCCGTGACCGCGCGGGTGATGGGCGTGCCTGCCGGTGCTCCCGCCGGACCGATGTGGATCGTGCTGGACGCGGCCAGCCACGACGCGGCCAAGTCCGCACCCGCCGGTACGCCGGTGACCTTCACCGCCACGGTCACGCCCGCCGAGCGCACCCGCACGTGGAACACCATCGGCCGTCTGCCGGGCCGTGAGGCCGCCGGCGCGTCGGAGGTGGTCGTGCTGTCGGCGCACCTGGATCACGTGGGCGCACGCGAGGCCCCGGCCGACAACCCCGGGGCCGACGTCATCTTCAACGGCGCCGACGACGACGCATCGGGCGTGGCGGCGGTCCTCGAACTCACGCGGGCGCTGGCGGACGGGCCAACTCCGCGCCGGAGCGTGGTGGTGGCCTTCTTCGGCAGCGAAGAGAGCGGCGGCTTCGGCTCGCGGTACTTCGTGGACCGCCCCGTCGTTCCCCTCACCGACATCGTCGCCAACCTGCAGTTCGAGATGATCGGGCGTCCCGACCCGAAGGTGGCGCCCGGCACGCTCTGGCTCACCGGGTACGAACGCTCGACGCTTGGCCCGGGACTGGCCGGCCATGGTGCCCGGCTGGTGCAGGACCCGCACCCCGAGCAGCGCTTCTTCGAGCGCTCCGACAACATCCAGTTCGCGCGGCGGGGCGTCGTGGCGCACACGATCTCGAGTTATGGCCTGCACCGCGAGTACCACCAGGCGTCCGACGAACTGCGGCTCATCAACCTGTCGCACATGACCGATGCGGTTGCGTCGCTCGTGGCGCCGCTGCGCTGGTTGGTGGACGGCGACGAGCGACCGGTGTGGCGTGAGGGGCTGCAGCCATGAGTCGCGACACCGCACTGTCTCGCCGCGCGTGGCTGCGCCTGGCGGGAAGCGCCGCCATCGTGCCCCTTGCCGGCTGCCGTCAGGGCGAGGCGCCCGCCGTGGCCGCGACGCGCCCTACCGACATCCGCGTCGTCGAGGTGCAGCACGAATTCGAGGAGCACACGTACCGGACCCCTTACCAGTTCGGCGGGCGGACCGTGGACCACGTGACGC
>JAEZDP010000279.1 GCA_023418055.1 Acidobacteriota bacterium | reverse complement strand
CCGAGGTAACACGCCGCGACCACCAGCAGCAGCGCCTGGTAGCCGGTCACGAGCGCCATGTACTCGGCCAGGCCGCCCAGCATCGAGCCGAGGAGGTTCGCGCCGTAGGCAAACGCCACGTTGCCCGTCTGCTTCAGGCTGCCGCTGAACAGCAGGCCCGCGAAGAACACCGGGCTGAACGTGAGCAGCGAGTAGAACAGCGTCTCGGCGGTCAGGGTCGGAAACGTCACACTGCCGACCGGCAGCAGGTAGGCCACCAGCAACAGCACGAACAGCGGCACCGCCACGATCCATGGCCGGATGACCGGCACCCGCTGCGCCACGATCGCGCTGAGCACCGCCATCGACAGCACCGCGGCAATCGTGAACGAGGCCACGACCCACGTGGAGCCCCAGATGAGCGCGAACTGCGTGATGCCCTTGGTCTCGAGCATCATGAATCCCGCGCCCAGCAGGAAGAACAACATGAAGCGCCCGAACAGCAGGGTGCCGCCCTGTCGCGCGCCGACGCCGATCAGCGTCGCGGTCACCGTGACCGCCGAGACGACCAGCACGCCCAGCAGCGCCCACGCGTAGTGGCTCGGCAGATGCGGCCCGCGCATGTACAGAAACGGCCAGTCGTCTGTGGCGGGCGCAATCGACTCGTCACGAACGTGCGCGCGCCCCGGGCTCACGACGTCCGGATGGTTGTACGCGGCGACCCTGTCGGGGGGCGCCGGCCAGTCGGGCACACGCGAGATGCCTGGCCCCGCGAGCATCACGCCCAGATACCCGTGCTCCTCGTGAATGTGCACGCGCGGGTCCTCTCCGAACACGCGCGCCGCCGTGTTGGCCAGCCGGTCCACCAGCCACTGCTCGCGGAAGTAGTTGTAGATGACCAGCACGCCGTCCGGCTTCAGCCGTGCCTTGACCGCGCGGAAGGCCTCCTCGGTGAACATGAAACTCTCGAGCCGCACGGCCGAGAAGCTCGATTGCAGCGTCAGCGAGTCGATGAGCGCGAACACCACCAGGTCGTACTGCTCCGTGGACGTCCGCAGGAAGTGCCGGGCATCGTCGGTGACGATGTTGACGCGGGGATCGTGGAACGGCCTGTCGGGATGATGCTCCCGGCCCAGTTGCACGATGACCGGATCGATCTCCACCGCGTCCACGTGGTCGGCGCCGTGCAGCAATGCCGCAGCGACGTCGGTGCCCGAGCCGGCCCCCAGGATCAGCACGCGCTCGAACGTGTCGCCGAACACCGTGTACGGCCACTGGTAGAAGTACTCCTTCTCTTCGACCGGCGCCATCGACTGGTGGAAGATGTTGTTGACCTCCACCACCGTCTCCTCCGCCTCGGTGAAGGCGGTGATCTTGTAGTACGGCGACCACATCGTCCCCGCCGCGAGGCGGTGGACGACGCCGACCGACACCGCCAGCATGACGACGCCCGTGACGGCCAGCGGCCAACGCTCCTCGAGGACGAAGGGCAGGGCGGCCAGCGCCGCAATGCCGAACCACACGGTGGGCGGCAATTGCAGCGCCGACATCAAGCCGAAGGCTGCGACGCCGAGCAGGCTGCCGGCCAGGTTCCAGAGGTAGGCGCGCAGCGGCGCAGGCTGATCGGCCATCTCCTGCCCCATCCGCTGCGACAGCAGCACGAAGAGCAGCGCGACGGCGCCAAACAGCACCGGCAGGAACCACGTGCTCTCGACGGCCACCACCTGCTCGGCCGTGCCGCTCGAGAAGTAGATGCTGGTGGAGGTCTGCGGCACCGAGATGTCGATGCGCACGAGCGCCACGACGCCGAGCAGCGCCGCCAGCACCGGCGGAAACCACGGCAGCAGTCGCGCGCGGACGGGCGCCAGCAGGCAGCCGACACCGATGCCGAGGAAGCTCGCCAGCAGGATGAAGTTCGAGAAGTAGGCGAGCAGCCGGACGTAGGCCGGCATCCAGCGGATGAGAGCCACCTCCAGGAACAGCACCAGGAACGAGACGAGAAAGAGCCGTGCGGCGGGCGACCGCAGAAGGGGCGTCGGACGAACGGTCACGCGAGCGATCCTACCAGCCGAGGATACGGGCGAACATCAGCGGCGCCACGATGGTGGCATCCGACTCGATGATGAACTTGGGCGTGTCCACGCCGAGCTTGCCCCACGTGATCTTCTCGTTGGGGACGGCGCCCGAGTACGACCCGTAACTCGTCGTCGAGTCGCTGATCTGGCAGAAGTAGCCCCACAACGGCACGTCGGTGCGCTGCAGGTCCTGGTGCAGCATCGGGACGACGCAGATCGGGAAGTCGCCGGCAATGCCGCCGCCCACCTGGAAGAACCCGATGGACGAGGAGGGGCTGACGCGCTGGTACCACTCGGCCAGCGCCATCATGTATTCGATGCCGGTCCGCACCGTGTGCACGTTGCGCACATGCCCTTCGATGCAGTGGCCGGTGTACATGTTCCCGAGGGTGGAGTCTTCCCACCCCGGCACGAACATCGGCAGGTCGCGCTCGGCGGCGGCCATCAGCCAGCTGTCGGCCGGGTCGATCTGATACGACTCGGCGAAGCGGCCGCTGCGCAGCAATTCGTACATGAACTCGTGCGGGAAGCGGCGGGTGCCGGCGCCATCGTGCTTCTGCCACAACTCGAGCACACCGGCCTCGATGCGCCGCATCGCCTCGCCTTCGGGGATGCAGGTGTCTGTGACGCGGTTGAGATGGCGGTCGAGCAGCGCTTGTTCATCCGCCGGCGTCAGGTCGCGGTAGTGCGGAATGCGCTCGTAGTGGTCGTGCGCCACCAGGTTGAACACGTCCTCTTCGAGGTTGGCACCTGTACAGCAGATGCCGTGCACCTTTCCCTGCCGAATCATCTCTGCCAACGACTTGCCGAGTTCGGCCGTGCTCATCGCGCCCGCAAGGGTGACCAGCATCGAGCCGCCGGCCTCGACATGCTGCCGATAGGTGTCGGCCGCGTCCTTCAACGCCGCGGCGTTGAAATGCAGGAAGTGACGGTCGATGAACTGCGAGATGGGTCCGGGGGTCATGACAATCGGTCCTCGGTGTCGAGCGGCGAAGGCGCGGGGATGCGCCGCAGGGCCTGGAACGCCCGTTGAACGCGGCAGTGTATCGCAGGTCGAACGTGGTACGCTGGAGCGATCTTGCGACCGGATCGCAGAACCTATTGCGCCCACTCCCGAGGAGCCTGCCCGTGTCCCGCCACATCCTCCGCCTGCTCGTCCTTCCCGTCGCGACGCTTGCGACGCTCGTCCTCGCGCCCCCGCTGCGTGCCCAGGGCGGCGGCGACCTGCTGGTGTATTCGTCGCGCAGCCACTACGGCGCCGAGCAGGTGTTTGCCGACTTCACCCGCGACACGGGCATCAAGATCACCTTCTTCGAGGGCAACAACAACGAGGTGTTCGAGCGGCTCCGCAACGAAGGCGCCCGCACGCGTGCCGACGTCCTGCTGACGGTGGATGCGGGCAACCTCTGGAACGCGGCCCGTGCCGGCCTGCTGCAGCCTGTGCAGTCGGCGACGCTCGACGCCAACGTCCCCGCCCACCTGCGAGACCCCGAGGGCCGGTGGTACGGCGTGGCCGTCAGGGCCCGGACGATCATGTATCACCCGGGCAAGGTGCAGCCCGCCGAGTTGTCCACCTACGAGGCCCTGGCCGACCCGAAATGGAAGGGACGCCTCTGCCTCCGCTCCTCGTCGGCCATCTACAACCAGTCGCTGATGGCGTCGCTCATCGCGGAGTACGGCGCGGAACGCACCGAGAAGATGGTGCGGGGCTGGGTGTCGAACCTGGCGGCCACGTTGAACAACGACACGGCCGTCCTGCAGGCAATCGCGGCCGGGCAGTGCGACGTCGGCATCACCAACACGTACTACCTCGCCCGCATCGCCGCCAAGGACGCCACCTTCCCCGTGAAGCCGTTCTGGGCGGACCAGCAGGCCAACGGCGTGCACGTCAACATCTCGGGCGCCGGCGTCACCGCCCACACCACGAAGCGCGCGCAGGCAGTTCAGCTCATCGAGTACCTGACGCGGCCCGAGGTCCAGGCCCGACTCGCAGGGGCCAGCTTCGAATACCCCGTCAACCCGGCCGTCAAGCCCGTCGCCCTGCTGTCTGGCTGGGGCACCTTCACGCCGCAGACGTCTGGCGTGTCGGCCGCCGGCCAACATCAGGCCGAGGCCGTCAAGCTTGCCGACCGCGCAGGCTACCGCTAGCCGGGGGCCGATTGCCCCGATGAACGTACGGCTCGAGGCCGGTGCGTCGGCGTCCCGCTCACACGGCTGGGGCGCGACGGGACTGTCGCTCTCGGCGTGGGCCATCGCCGCGGCGCTGCTCGTGCCGCTGCTGGTGGTCGCCTCCACGCTGGCCATCCCGCGGGGCGACCTCTGGCAGCATCTCTGGAACACGCTGCTCGGCGAACTGGTCGTCAACACCCTCCTGCTGCTCGTGGGCGTCGGGCTGGGCACGGCGCTCCTCGGCACCACACTCGCCTGGGTCGTCACGGCCCACCGATTTCCCGGCCGCCGCCTCTTCGACCGGCTGCTCGTCCTGCCTCTCGCGATGCCCGCCTACGTCGTGGGCTTCGTCGTCGTCGCCCAACTGGAGTTCACCGGTCCATTGCAGACGGCGTGGCGCGGCTGGCTGGGCCCTGAGGCCAGGCTGCCCGACATCAAGAGCCGCTGGGGCGTCATCGCCACCATGTGCCTGGTGCTCTATCCGTACGTCTACCTGCTGGCGCGTGCCGCCTTTGCCGACATGAGCGCGTCGCTGCTCGACGCGGGGCGCAGCCTGGGCTGCTCGTCGCGACGGCTGTTCTGGCGCGTGGCGGTGCCCTCGGCGCGACCGGCCATCGCCACCGGCGTCGCGCTGGCGCTGATGGAGGCGCTGGCAGACTTCGGCACGGTGTCGCTCTTCAACGTCACCACCTTCACCACGGCCATCTACCGGGTGTGGTTCGGCATGTTCGACCGCGAGGCCGGCAGCCAGCTGGCGTCGCTGCTGCTCGTCACCGCGCTGCTGCTCATCCTGCTCGAGCGGCGGGCCCGTGGACGAGCACGGTTCACCCAGAGGCGGGGACGTCCGGTGGACGCGGCCCTGCCTCCACTCACCGGCTGGCGCGCGGCGGGGGCCGTCATCTACTGCGCGCTGATCGTCGCACTCGCGTTCCTGCTGCCGCTCGGCGTGCTTGTCACCTGGTCGCTGCAGGCCTGGGAGGAAGGACGCGTCGCCTCCACCTACCCTGCGCTCGTCTCGACGACGCTCGTGCTGGCGGTGGCCGCGGCGGCCGTGTCGGTGAGCCTGGCGCTCGTGCTCGCCTACGCGGTGCGGCGTGGCACGTCGCGCTGGCTGCGTCGCGTGGTGGACCTCGCGACGATGGGCTACGCGGTGCCGGGGTCGGTCGTCGCCGTCGGCGTGCTCGTCACGCTCGCCTGGCTGGACGAGGGGCTCTCGCGCGGATGGCAGGCCGCCACAGGCACCCTGCCAGACCTCCTCGTCATCGGGTCGGTGGGCGGGTTGCTGTTTGCGTACGTCGTGCGCTTCGCGGCGGTCGCGCGCTTCTCGGTGGATGCGGGGCTGGCGCGCATCACCCACGCCATCGACGACGCGGCGCGCAGCCTCGGGGCGCGCTCGGCGCGCCTGCTGACGCAGGTCCACGTGCCGCTGCTCCGCCGGTCGCTCTTCACCGCGGCATTGCTCGTCTTTCTCGACACGATGAAGGAGATGCCGGCGACCCTGCTCATCCGGCCCCTGGGGTGGGACACCCTGGCGGTGGAGGTCTGGCAGCGGACGACCGAAGGCCTGTGGGTGGAGGCCGCCGTGCCTGCGCTGTCCATCGTCGCGGCCGGACTGGTGCCGGTGTTCCTGCTGACCGCGCTGCGCGAGCGGGAGGCCCGATGAGCCGCCCCGTCACCCCGGCGGCGGCGCCCCTGCTCTCGCTGCGTGCCGTCACGCGCCATTTCGCGGGCAACCGTGCCCCAGCCGTGGACGCGTTGTCGCTCGACGTCGAGCGCGGCACCATCCTCGCCTTGTTGGGCCCGAGCGGCTGTGGCAAGACGACGACGTTACGGCTCGTGGCCGGGTTCGAGGCCCCAGACGCCGGCGAGATCGTCCTCGACGGGCAGGCGATGCACCAGCAGGGCCGATCCGTGCCGCCCGAAGCGCGGCACATCGGCTTCGTGTTCCAGGACTTTGCGCTCTTCCCGCACCTGACCGTCCGCAAGAACCTCGCATTCGGCGTCCGCGAGGGGACGCGTGCGGCGAGAGCCGAGCGCGTGGCACAGGTGCTGCAGTTGTGCGGACTGGAGGAATTGGGCAACCGCTACCCCCACGAGTTGTCGGGTGGGCAGCAGCAGCGAGTGGCGCTGGCCAGGGCGCTCGCCCCCGCCACGCCTCTGGTGCTGCTCGACGAGCCGCTTGGCGCGCTGGACGCCTCGCTGCGCCGGACCCTGCGCGCCGAGATGCGCCGCATCCTGCGGGCGGCCGGGACGACCGCGGTCCTCGTCACGCACGACCACGAAGAAGCCTTCGAGATGGCCGACCGGGTGGCGATCATGCACGACGGCCGCGTGGAGCAGCTGGGCACGCCCGCCGAACTCGTGGCCGCGCCGCAGACGCCCTTTGTGGCGCAGTTTGTCGGCGCCGGTACGCTGCTGCGCGGGCGCTGGGAAGGGGGGCGCGTGCGCACCCCGCTCGGTGACGCGTCAGCACCGCCGGATGAGCCCGACGCTGGCCTTGCCGACGGATGTGTGGTGGACGTGCTGCTGCGCCCGTGGGCCCTCGACGTCCGCGGGCAGTTGCTGGCGGGCGTGGCTGCCACCGTGGACGACGTGGTCTTCACGGGCAGCCACTGGCATGTATCACTCGATTGCGGCGAGGTGCACTTCGTGGCCGATCTGCCGATGCAGTGGCCTCCGCCCGCGCCAGGGACGCGGCTCCATGTACGGCCCTCGCCCGGGCCCACGGTGGGATTCTGTGACGGGCGGCGGGTCGCGTTGCGCTGGTAGCGGCGCGGGTGGGTCGCCCGCGACTCGCGACGGGAGGTGACGCTCGCCTCGCGCATGGTGGTGGCCCCCGCCTCGCCGAGGCGGGGGGCCTCCGACCGACCCTTACGTCAACTTCTGGGTGCGCGGGTCCATCTGCATGACCTTGCCCTTGCGGTAGGCGGTCACGCCCATGCCGATGGCGGCCATCGCGCGGTAGCCGAGGTCGGCGTCGAGGTTGGGCTTCTCGCGCGAGCGCATCGAGTCGAGGAAGTTGTCCATGTGGGGGTGCTCCCCACGCACGAACGGCTTCACCGCAATCTTCAGCTCTTCCTTCCCCGTCTTCTTGACGAAGTCGTCCTTGTAGTCGCGGTCGGGAATGACCACCATCTCGGTGTTCGAGAAGGCCTCGCTGTCTTCGGCGACGATGAGCGTGCCCTCGGAGCCGTGGAACACCAGCGGCGCGCCCTTGCCGCTCGTCACCGAGCAGGCCAGTTGCATCGTCCACGACGGGTAGTCGACGTTCATGAAGAACGTGTCGGGCACCTCGCGGTCCTTCTGCACATAGATGCCGCCGCTCGAGACGACGCGCAGCGGGAACTCCGGTCCGACGGCCATGAGGATCGGCGAGACCGTGTGGTAGAAGAGGTCGGTGGCGATGCCGCCCGAGTAGTCCCAGTACTTGCGCCAGCGGAAGTAGCGCGCCGGGTCGAACGCGCGCTTCGGCGCGGGGCCCAGAAACGCCTTCCAGTCGAGGTTCGACTCGTTGGCCTCGGGATCGATGCGGTAGTTCCACTCGTTGCCGCGCTTGGTGCTGTTGCGGCCGAACCCGCCCGAGGCCCACACGACCTCGCCGATGAGCCCGTCTTCGATGACCTTGCGGGCCTGGTGGAAGTGGTCGAGCGAGGTGTACTGGCTGCCCACCTGCATGATGCGGCCGCTGCTCTGCACGTACTCGGCGATCTTCTTCGCCTCGTCGACTGTGTAGGTCATCGGCTTCTCGAGATAGACATCCTTGCCGTTCTCGAGCGCGGCCATCGCATGGGCGTAGTGCCAGTGGTCAGGCGACGAGATGACGATGGCGTCGATGTCGGGGCGCGCACAGAGCTCACGGTAGTCGTGGTAGACCGACTTCTCGTCGACGCCGGTCTTCTCGCGCGCGGCTTCCTTGCGCTTGTCCCAGATGTCGTTGACGGCCACCGCCTGCACGTCGCCTTTGTCCTTGGCGCGGTTGACGATGCGCGTGATGTGCGCGTTCATGCGCCCGCCGCAGCCGACAAAGCCGACGTTGATGCGGTCGTTGGCGCCGAGCACACGGCTCTGGGCCTTCGAGGAGACGCGGCGCGGAGCGGCATCGGCCGCCGACCCCGCCGCCACGGTGGTGGCCGCGGCAACGGCGCCCGCGCCTACTTGTCGAATGAAGTCGCGGCGAGTGGTGTCTTCAGCCATCTCTGGTCTGGTCCTTTCGAGGCAGGTTCCGGAAACGCGAGGATTGTAGCAGGACGGGAGGCATCTGACGCCGTACGCCGTACGCCTTACGCCTCACGCCTCACGCCCACCGCCCGCCGCCCGCCGCCCGCCGCCCTCTTGCCGTGACGGCAAGACGATGGCATCGTCGTCGGTGGCAGGGGCCCTGCACCTGTTCAGGCTCGGTGAGGAGGACGGCATCGATGAACGACCGGCATGCAGGGGAACGGCTCGATCGTCTCGAAGGGCATGTCAGAAACATCGATCAGCGCCTGGAGCGGGTAGAGCAGATTCTGCCAACGCTGGCGACGAAGGAGGACCTGAAGGCGTTTGTGACGAAGGAGGATGCGAAGACCTTCGCCACGAAGGATGACCTGAAGGGCATGCCCACGGTGGACGACCCCAAGGGCTTCGTGACGAAGACGGATCTCGAGGCGTTCGGCGAGCGCGAAGCTGCGGCGATGCGGGCGTTCGTCCTGGAGGTGGTGCAGAAGTCCACGGCAGACCTCCGCAACGAGATGCGCGTCCTGTTCGAGGAGCAGCGCACCTGGTTCCTGGCGCTCATGGACCAGATCACGAGCGTCCGCGACCTGGCCGTGTCGATCGACGTCGAGTCGCGCGCACGCGACACGCTGCTCGAACGCCGCATCCGCGGTCTCGAGCGTCGATAGCGTCGGCATCGCGACGCCGGCCCGGCGACTGACGGATATACTGGCCTGTCGCTTGCCTAGCCGCGCGGTCACGCCTCCTCCCGACGCCCCCGACATGCCTGTGCCGCCCGCCTCCGGCGGCGTGGGCCATCGGCTGGGCGCGGCGCTGCGATCGCGCAACTTCCGGCTCCTCTGGGGCGGCGCCTTTCTTTCCACCGTCGGCACGTGGATGCAGAAGGTGGCGCAGAACTGGCTGGTCCTGTCGCTGACGGGATCGGCGTGGTACCTCGGCCTCGACGCGTTCCTCGGCGAACTGCCGCTGCTGCTCTTCACGCTCATCGGGGGCGTCGTGGCGGACCGCTACGACCGGCGCCGGCTGCTCATCGGGTCGCAGGTGCTGCAGATGCTGTCGGCGACGGCGCTGTTCGTCCTCGTGGTCACAGGCACGGTGCAGGTCTGGCACGTCCTGCTGCTGTCGTTTGCCACGGGGTCTGCCCAGGCCTTCGGCGGCCCGGCCAATCAGTCGCTGCTGCCCTCGCTCGTGCCTCGGCGCGACCTGCCGAATGCCATCGCGCTCAACTCGATTCAGTTCAACCTGTCGCGTCTCATCGGTCCCGTGCTGGCGGGTGTGGTACTGGCCGCGTACGGCACGGCCGTCTGTTTCGGTGTCAACGCGTTGTCGTATCTGGCCGTCGTGGCGGCGCTGCTCGCCATTTCGGTGCCCCACGTGCGGCCGGCGGGCGCGCAGTCGCTGACGACCGAACTCCGAGGCGGCCTGCAACACGTGCGCGCCGACCCTGCGCTCAGGTCGCTCATCCTGGTGGCGTTTCTCTCGACGTTCCTGGGCCTGCCGATGCAGACCTTCCTCCCGGTGCTGGCGCAGCAGGTGTTCGGCCAGGGCGTCGGCCTCTACAGCACGATGATGGCGTGGTCGGGCGGCGGGGCCGTGCTGGGCGCGCTGGTGGTGGCGTGGATGGGCCGGTACCCGGGCATGGGTCGGATGGTGCTGCTGCTGCAGGCCGCCTTCGCCGTGCTCATCGTCTGCGTGGCCTGGTCGCGTTCGCTACCACTTACCTATACGCTGCTGGTGCTGTCGGGCGTGGCCGGCATCATGACGACGTCGCTGCTGACGTCGCTCGTGCAGTTTGTCGCGCCGGATCACCTGCGGGGTCGGGTGATGAGCATCTACATGATGGCCTTCCGGGGCGGCATGCCGCTCGGCAGCCTCGTGAGCGGCGCGCTCATCTCCACGCTCGGCATCACCGCGGTGCTGACCATCAACGGCAGCCTGCTCTGCGCGGCCGCGCTGTGGTTTCTGAGCCGTCCTGGAGGCATTCATGACGCCTGATCGCGCATCCGCCCGCCTGCTGCTGGCCAGCGCCTCGGTATCGATGGCCGCGGCCGTCGTCCTCGGGGCCTTTGGCGCCCATGCCCTGCGCGACCGGCTGGCGCCGGACGTGCTCGCCGTGTACCAGACAGGCGTGCTGTATCACCTCGTGCACGGGCTGGCGGCGCTGGTTGCAGGCGTCCTCGGGTCCGCTCGCGCTGGGGGTCGGGCGAGAACGGCGGGGTGGCTGTTCCTCGCCGGTATCGTGTTGTTCTCGGGCAGCCTCTACGTCCTGGCCGTCACGGGCGTACGCGGGTTGGGCGCGGTGACGCCGCTCGGCGGCGTGACGTGGATCGTCGGCTGGTTGCTGCTGGCGACGTGGGGAAGGGGG
>JAEZDP010000278.1 GCA_023418055.1 Acidobacteriota bacterium | reverse complement strand
ACCACGCGTTCTGCAGGGGTCGGACCGTGCAGAACGCGTGGTTTCGAGACCTGACCCCAGCCGACGTCATGCCGGGGCCCGCAGCACGCGCAGCGCGTCGCTCCAGCGTCGCAGCTCCCCAAGCATCGCGGCGGCGGCCGTGTCCGCGCGAGCGTCGGGCGTGAAGGTGGTCGTCTCGGCGTCGATGAACGTGGTGAAGAAGGGAATCGACACCGACTCCACGACCGGCACCATCCGCAGGTTCGACACGAGTAGACGCGCGGTCTGCAGGGCACGCAGGCCGCCCGAGACCCCGCCGTAGGTGACAAACGCCGCAGGCTTGTAGGCCCACTCGCCGACCAGATAGTCGAGCGCGTTCACGAGCGAGGGCGGCGTAGTGAAGTTGTACTCGGGCGTCACGAACACGAACGCATCGGCCGCCTGCACACGAGCGCTCCACGCCTTGGTGTGCGCGTGCTGGTACCTGGCGAGGCGCGGATGCTCGGGCTCGTTGAACAACGGGAGGTCCATCTCGGCCAGGTCCACCGGGGCAACCTGAAAGGCCCCGCGGCTGCGTGCGCCGCCCTCGAACCAGCGCGCCACGAGGGGACCCTTGCGACCCGGGCGTGTGGAGACAGTGACCGTGAGCAGGCGACGCCCGGAGGCGGCGTGCTCGTCGGTCGGGGCAGCGTGTGGAGTGATCGGGTCCATCGAAGCACTATAGCCGGACAGCACGGATATGTGTCTTGACAATTAATGTTTAAACACGTATTATCAGTCCATGGCCGCCCTGCAAGACGAACTCAAGATGACGCGGCCCTTCGAAAGCATCGCCCACGAAGCGCACCTGAGCATCGCCCGCACGGCGGCACTGCTCGAACACGCCGTGGACGAGGTGTTTCGGGACCAGCCCATCACCGCCACGCAGTTCAACGTGTTGCGCATCCTCCGCGGCGCGGGCGCGGACGGGTTGTGCCGGGCCGAGATCGGCGAGCGCATGATCCGCAGGGTGCCCGACGTCACCCGCCTCCTGGACCGGCTCGAGGACGCCGGGCTCGTCGCTCGCGATCGCGAAGGCCGCGACCGCCGCTACGTCACGACACGGATCACCCCGAAGGGTCGTGCACTGCTGGAGCAGGTCGACCCGCAGGTCTCGGCGCTGCACGAACGGCTGATCGGCCACGTACCGCCCGAGCGGCTGCATCAACTCGTGACGCTTCTGGCGTCGGTGAGAGAGGCGCACCGGTGAGCTGACGCCCGCCGGCACCTTTTGCACGTCTTTGGCGTCCATATGCGTGTTTGCACACTGATTCATTGATGAATACCAACCGGTCCATCCGGACCCCCGACCAGAAGGAGAGACAGACCATGACTACCGCCCCTGCCACCACGACCGCTCCCGCCGCCGCCACCAGCCGTACGTTCGCCATCGACAAGTCACACTCCGAAGTCCTCTTCCAGGTGCGCCATCTCGTCACGAAGGTGCGGGGCCGGTTCTCGGATTTCGACGGCACCTTCACCTACGACCCTGCCGCACCGACGTCCTCGACGGTCACCTTCACCGTGCAGACCGCGAGCATCGACACCAACGAGCCGCAGCGCGACACGCATCTCCGGTCCGCCGATTTCTTCGAGGTCGAGACCTATCCGACGATGACGTTCACGAGCGCCAGCATCGAGGCGGCAGGCGACAACGCGTACATCGTGCACGGCGACCTCACCATCCGCGACGTCACCAAGCGCATCGCGCTGCCCGTGACGTTCCTCGGCGCCGCCAAGGACCCGTGGGGCAACGAGAAGTTGGGCTTCGAGGCCGAGATCACGCTCAACCGGAAGGACTTCGGCCTCACATGGAATGCGGTCCTCGAGACCGGGAGCTTCCTCGTGGGCGACGACGTGAAGGTGAGCCTCTCGCTGCAGGCGGCCCCGGCCTGAGGGGTGGGGTCAGACCTGCCGCGTGACATTGCGGGGTCAGACCTGCGGCGTCACGATGCGGGGTCAGACCTGCCGGCTGCGCCTCATGGGGTCAGACCTGCCGCGTGAGGCCGTGGGGTCAGACCCCTTACGCGCGGGCTCGCTCCAGCACCGCCGGTTCGCTATGCTGCCGCGCATGCGCCGGCCCCCAGTGCTCCCGGTGGCGTCCCTCGCCACCCTCGTCATCGTGACCACCCTGGCGACCCTGACCGGCTGCTCGAGCACGCCGGCAGGGTCGTTTGTCTATCAGATGCCCGAGTCGGCACGCCGTGCCCCGGAGGGCGCGTCCGGCTGGACCGACAAGCCCGGCTGGTCCGCGGCCTCGTGGATGGTTGCGGCGGCCAATCCCCTCGCCGCCGACGCCGGCTTCCAGGTGCTCGCCGCCGGCGGGACCGCCGTGGACGCTACCATCGCGGTACAGATGGTGCTCACGCTCGTCGAACCGCAGTCGAGCGGCATCGGCGGCGGCGCCTTCCTCGTTCACTGGGACGGCTCGTCGGCGACGGTGCTCGACGGCCGGGAAACCGCGCCTGCGGCCGCCACGGAGGCGTTGTTCCTCGACAGCCAGGGCCAGCCCCTGCCGCTCCCAGAGGCCATCGTCGGCGGACGTTCGGTCGGCGCGCCGGGCGTGCTGCGGATGCTGGAGCTGGCACATCAACGCTTCGGACGGCTGCCCTGGCGGGATCTCTTCGGTCCGGCGATAGCGCTGGCTGAAGAGGGGTTTGCGGTGAGCCCCCGCCTCGCGACCCTCCTCCGACAGGAGTCGCACCTGGCGCGCGACCCCGAGGCGCGCGCGCACTTCTACGACGAGGCGGGACGTCCGAAGCCGGAGGGCACGCTGCTGCGCAATCCCGCGCTGGCCGAGGTGCTGCGTGCCGTGGCCGACCAGGGCGCCGATGCGTTCTACACCGGCGCGATTGCCCAGGCGATTGTCGCGAAGGTGCGCAGCCATCCCACCAACCCGGGGCTGCTGACCGAGGCCGACCTGGCCGGCTATGCACCTGTCGAGCGGACGCCCCTCTGTTTTCCCTACCGCCACGTGCGCATCTGCGGGGCGCCCCCTCCGGGCTCCGGGACGCTGGCCCTGGCCCAGATCCTCGGCATTCTCGAGCAGTTCGACCTGGCGAGCCTGCGTCCGACCCGCCGCGACGAGGGGCGGTGGCAATGGCATCCGCAGGCCGTGCATCTGTACGCCGAGGCCGCACGACTGGCCTTCGCTGACCGCGACGCCTACGTCGGTGACGCCGATTTCGTGGACGTCCCGGTGGCTGGTCTCATCGACGGCGCCTACTTGCGCGAGCGTGCCGGGCGCATCGGTGAGCGGTCCATGGGCACCGCGGCACCGGGCGTGCCTCGCGGCGCTCCGATGGCCGGGGCCGACCGTACCGCCGAGAGGCCGTCCACCTCGCACATCTCCGTGGTGGACGCCGACGGGCGCGCCGTCTCGATGACGACCACGATAGAGGACGCCTTCGGGTCGCGACAGATGGTGCGTGGCTTCCTGCTGAACAACCAGCTGACCGACTTCTCGCTCACGCCGGCGGGCACGGACGGGCAGCCGGTGCCGAACCGCGTGGAAGCCGGCAAGCGTCCGCGGTCGTCGATGGCGCCTGTGCTCGTCTTCGACGCGGCCAGCGGCGCGTTGTTGATGAGCCTCGGGTCACCGGGCGGGTCGGCCATCATCAACTACGTCGGAAAGGTGCTGGTGGCGACGATCGATTGGGGGCTGACCGTGCAGGAGGCGATTGCGCTGCCCAACGTCGGGAGCCGCAACGGGCCGACGGAACTCGAGGCGGGCCGTGTGGATGCGGCGCTCGCGCCGGCGCTCGAGGCGCGAGGCCACCGGGTGCGGGTGTTGCCGCAGACCTCGGGTCTGCAGGGGATCGCGCGCACCGCGACGGGGTGGTTCGGCGGCGCGGACCCGCGGCGGGAGGGGGTGGCGCGGGGGCGCTGACCGGGTGACGGCGTGTGGGGTCAGACCCGCGGCGCGATCCTGTGGGGTCAGACCTGCGGCACGTCGGTCCTGGGGTCAGACCTGCGCGGCGATGGTGGCGGGGTCAGGTCTGCGGCCCGCGCCAACATCCGGCGGACCGAGACCTGTCCGAGGCCGAGCGCCCCGGCGATCGCCGCCACCGAATAGCCCTGCGTGGCTGCGTGCTGCACCCGCGTGGCCAGTGTCCCGCCGATGCCGGAGAGGAGCAGCGACTCGAGCGGCGGACGCGCCAACCGTCGCTCGCGGCGCGACACATCGCCGACGGCAGCTTCGGCCTCCTCGCGGAAGCACTCGACGAACCCCGGCTCGCCGATGACGCGATGGTCCTCCCGCACGGCCGCGCCGACGCCCAGCGTGTCGGGGCGCTGCAGCAGGCGCGCGACCCGGGCGCGCTGGACCGACACGGGAGCCGGACCGGTGGCCTCGAGCAGTAGGCGGACGTCGAGACAGGCCGGTGCTACCGCCAGTCCCAGCGTGGCTGCGCAACTACTCCACGGCCAATCCATCGCATCATCGGTCAGCCCTGCGCGCACGGGATTGAGCAGCACGTAGCGACACACCGCGAGCAGGTAGCGATGATGCTGCACCACCTGGGCCTTGAAGCGTCCCTGTGTGACGTGGCCCACGCGGCGGTGCCGGCGGTTGAACCACTGCGCGTACGCACCGTTCAGGCGCGCCATCGCCCGCGACAGGTTCCCGCGCGACGGCTGCACGACCAGGTGCACGTGGTTCGGCATCAGGCAGTACGTCCAGCACGCGAGGCCCTCGCTCGTCACGACGCGGCTCCACAGCTTCAGGAAGTACTGGTACTCGGTGTCGTCAGTGAACAGCGTCATGCGGGCATTGCCGCGGGCCATGACGTGGTAGGCGAGGCCGGGCGCGTCGAGACGAAGGGGACGGGACATGCCGCCCTGCAGTATCACGAGGCGTGCCAGGGGCGGCCCGCACGAAAAGGGCAGGAATTCACGGGGTGCGCCAGGAGGATGTGCACAATCCGCGCGGTGCCTGAGGGGTGGAGGCTGCGGTTTCTGCAACGGCAGGCGCCCCGCGCGAACGGGCCTGGAGCGCGGCGCGGCAGAGAGCCGGGCGCCGGCGCCGGGCCCGGGTGAGCCCCGCCCCGCCC
>JAEZDP010000190.1 GCA_023418055.1 Acidobacteriota bacterium | reverse complement strand
CAGGGGTACAGACGGGCCCAGTTGGCTGGGCGTCAGAGCGGTCACAGCCGCCTTGACCCTCCGCCTGACCCTGGCTCTGAGCCTGTCGCTGGCCCTGGGCCTGGCCCTGGCGCCGGGCCTGACTCTGCCGCTCGGGGGGCTCCCGGACGTCGCGGCCCAACCCGTGGCTCAGGCTCCGGCGGCCATTCCTCTTACTGCGACGGGCACGCCCCCCCCAGACGCTGCCACCCTCCCCCCAGACGCTGCCACCCGCTCGCCTGACGCCGTGGCCCGCCCGATCGTCGTCGGGTCGAAACCCTTTGGCGAGAGCTATCTCCTGGCGGAGCTCTTTGCCCAACTGCTCGAGGCACGTGGCATCGCCGTCACCAGGCGTCCGGGCCTGGGCGGCACGTCCATCCTCTTTCCAGCGCTCGTGCGTGGGGACCTCGACGTCTATCCCGAATACACGGGTAGCGGCTTCCGCGTCATCCTGGCCCGCACCACCTGGGAAGACCCCGCGCAGGTGTTCGACATCGTCTCGCGAGCCTTCAGCGAGCAGTTCGACCTGCGGTGGCTGCCGCCGCTCGGCTTCGAGAACACGTATGCCATTTCCGTCCGGACCGAGATGGCCGAACGCCTTGGCCTGCGGACGCTGAGCGACGCGGCACGCGTCAGCCATACCTTACGTGCCGGCTTCACGGCCGACTTCATCGGCCTGCCCGACGGGTTGCCGCTCCTGCGTGCGCGGTACGGTCTGGAGCCGCGCGAGGTGCAGGCGCTCGCCCCCGCCGTGAAGTACCAGGCGCTGGCCGCGGGTGCCGTGGACATCATCGACGCCTATTCCACCGACGGCCTGTTGGCGCGCCACCTCCTCACGGTGCTCGAGGACGACCGCCAGGCGTTTCCGCCCTACGACGCCGCAGCCGTCGTGCGCGGCGTGGTCGCTCGCGAGCGTCCAGCGGTGGTGGCCGCGCTCACCGAACTCAGTGGCCGGCTCGACGTCGGGTTCATGCGTGCGGCCAATGAGCAGGTCGAGGTGCAGGGGGCAGCCGTGGCGGACGTGGCGCGCGACGCGCTGCGAGCGCTGGGGCTCGTCGCCGGGACGCCCTCGTCGACGTTCGGGACCGGGGCCGGGAGCCGCACGTCAGCCAGTGGTCCTGCCACCGACGTCAGCCCCGGCGGCAGCGCCGGACCCAGCGCCAGCGGGGGAGCGGTTCCGCCTGCGCCGTCGCTCCCCGCGTACTTCGCCTCGCAGCGTCACACGCTGGCACGCCTGACGGGTCGGCATGTCGTGCTGGCCGGGCTCTCGCTGACGCTTGCCGTGCTGGTGGCCCTGCCACTCGGCCTGTTGCTCGAGCGTACCCGCCGGGCGGAGGGTGTGATCCGCGCGGTCGGCGTGCTGCAGACGATTCCGGGCCTCGCCCTGCTCGCGTTCATGATTCCGCTGCTCGGCATCGGGATGGTGCCGGCGGTCGTGGCGCTGTTCCTGTACGCGCTGTACCCGATCCTCCGCAACACGTACACGGGCGTGCGGGGGGCGGATCCCGCGGCTGTCGCGGCGGCGACGGCGCTGGGCATGACGCCCCGGCAAGTGCTGTGGCATGTCCGTCTGCCGCTGGCGGCGCCGGTCATCATGGCCGGCGTGCGGACGGCCGCCGTGCTCACCGTGGGGACGGCGACGCTGGCAGCGCTCGTCGGAGCCGGAGGCCTCGGCGACCCCATCGTGGCCGGGCTCGCTCTCGCCGACACGCGAATGATCCTCTCGGGTGCGTTGCCGGCGGCGCTCCTGGCGCTGGTCGTCGACGTGCTGCTGGGCGCGCTGCAGCACGCCCTCACACCGGCCGCGCTCCGCTCGCGGGGTCAGACCTGAATGGCGTCGACAGCGGGGTCAGGTCTCGAAACCACGCAAGATGCTCGATCTCGAGACCTGACCCCCACATAATGGCCCGCATGACCATCGGCGCGAATCGACGAACGTTCCTGAAGTCCTCCTCCGGGGCGGCGGCTGCCGTCCTGCTGTCGGGGCTTCCCTCCTCCGCTTCCCAGACCTCCGACAAGCTCCGCATCGCCGTCATCGGCTGCGGCGGGCGCGGTGGCGCCAACCTTCGCGGCGTGTCCTCGGAGCACATCGCCGTGCTCTGCGACGTCGATCGCAACAACCTCGACAAGGCCGCCGCGCAGCATCCCAAGGCCCGCAAGGAGACAGACTTCCGGCGCGTCTTCGACCGCGCCAACGAGTTCGACGCGGTGGTCGTGAGCACGTGCGAGCACACGCACGCGTTTGCCACGCTGCCGGCGCTGCAGCTCAAGAAACACGTCTACTGCGAGAAGCCGCTTGCCTACAACGTCCACGAGACGCGCGTCATCCGCGAAGCCGCTGCCGCGGCCGGCGTCGCCACGCAGATGGGCACGCAGATTCACGCCGGCGACAACTACCGCCGCGTCGTCGAGATCGTGCAGAGCGGCGCGATCGGCGACGTGAGTGAGGTGCACGTGTGGGTGGGGCGCGCCTGGGGTCGCCACGACTCCGAAGCCGAGTCCAAACAGCACGGCGACATCGTCTTCGTGCAGGAGCGGCCCACGAAGGTGGACCCCGTGCCGGCGCATCTCGACTGGGACCTCTGGCTCGGCCCGGCTCCTGCACGGCCTTTCAGCGACGTCTACTACCCGGGCCCCAAGTGGTACCGGTGGTGGGACTTCGGCAACGGCACGATGAGCGACCTCGGCAGCCACTGGATCGACCTCCCGTTCTGGGCCCTCAAGCTGAAGGCGCCGGCGACCATCGAGGCCAGCGGACCGCCGCCTCACGCCGAACTGGCGCCGGCGTCGATGCAGGCGACCTACGAGTACCGCGCGTCAGGCGACCAGCCGGCCGTCACCCTGACGTGGTATCAGGGCACACGCAAGCCAGACCTGCTCGCCAAGGGGCTCATCCCCGGCTACAACAGCGGCGTGCTGTTTGTGGGGAGCAAGGCGATGCTGCTGTCGGACTACTCGAAGCACGTGGTGCTGCTCGACGGCAAACAGGAGCGCTTCGAGCGGCCGGCCCAGTCCATCCCGCCCTCGCCCGGGCACTATCAGGAGTGGATCCACGCGGCCAAGACCGGCGCGCCTACGACCTGCAACTTCGAGTACGCCGGCTGGCTGACCGAAGCCAATCACCTCGGCAACGTCGCGTACCGGGTGGGCAAGAAGCTGGAATGGGATGCCGCCGCGATGCGCGCGGCCAACGCCCCCGAGGCCGAACCGTTCCTGGCCCGCCCGTCGTACCGGGACGGCTGGTCCCTCGCCTGAGCACCTACCACGACGGCCGCGGGGCGCTGCACCCCGCGGCCACTCACCCGGAGACGACATGGGCATCAACGGCGGGGCAGTGCGCGGACATCGACGGCAGGGACGCGACGCGTGAGCGGGCATTTCACCCTACTCGACGTCATCGTCCTCATCGTCTACGTGGTGGCCGTCACCGGCTGGGGGATGTGGCTGGGGCGCGGCCAGACCGGCGCGCGCGACTACTTTCTCGGCGGACGCGACCTGCCCTGGGGCGCCGTGCTGTTCTCGGTGGTCGCCACCGAAACGAGCACCCTCACCTTTCTCAGCATTCCCGGCGTCGCCTATGCGACGAATCTCGGCTTCCTGCAACTGACCATCGGCTACCTGCTCGGACGCACGCTGGTCGCCATCGTGTTGCTGCCGGCCTACTACCGCGGCGAGATCGGCACCGCGTATGCCCTCCTCGAGACGCGGTTCGGGCGTGCGACGCGCCGCTTCGCCTCGGGCATCTTCATGTTCACCCGCGCCCTCGCCGACGGCGTCCGGTTGTTTGCCACGGCCATCCCGCTCGCGCTCATCACGGGGTGGGACTATCCGACGTCGATCCTCGTCATCGGCATCTTCACGCTGGCCTACACGTACTACGGCGGCATCCGATCGGTCGTCTGGGTGGACGCGCTGCAGATGGTGATCTACCTCGGCGGCGCGCTCGGCGCGCTCTATGTCCTCGTGGGAGCCATCCCCGGCGGGCTGACAGGCGTCCTGGCCGCGGCTGGCGATGCAGGCAAACTCGGCATCGTCGACCTGTCGTTCGACCTGTCGGAGCCCTACACGCTGTGGGCGGGCGTCCTCGGCGGCTGCTTCCTCTCGATGGCCTCGCACGGCACCGACCAGTTGATCGTGCAGCGTTTGCTGACCTGCCGTGATCTGCGACGCAGCCAGTGGGCGCTCATCGGGTCGGGGTTCGTGGTGATGGCGCAGTTTGCGCTGTTTCTCGTCATCGGGCTCGGGCTGTGGCAGTTCTACGAGGCGCGCGCGTTCCCACGCAGCGACGAGATCTTCGTGACGTTCATCATCGAGCAGCTGCCGCCGGGGGTCACCGGCATCGTCATCGCGTCGATCTTCGCCGCCGCCATGTCGTCGCTGTCGTCATCGCTGAACTCGCTGGCCTCGGCCAGTACCTACGACTTCTACGCAGCGCTCCGGCCGCGCACCGAGGACGACCTGCTGCGCATGGGACGGGTCTTCACCCTGGTGTGGGGTGTGATTCTCATCGGCGGGGCGCTGCTCTTCCGCTCGCGCGACACGCCCGTCGTGGAACTCGGACTGGCGATCCAGTCGTTCACCTACGGCGGACTGCTCGGCGGGTTCTCGCTCGGGTTGCTCAACCCGCGCGCACGGGAGCGCGACGCGATCGCCGCCATCGCGTTCGGCATCGTTGCGATGAGCACCGTGGTGTTCGCTGGTGCGTATGCGTCGCTCGCGACCTGGATCGGACTCGACGGCCTGGCCTCGGTCCTGCGTGTCATCGGCTCGATCGCGTGGCCGTGGCACGTCGTGATGGGGACGATGTTGACCCTGGCGGCCGGCTCGCTGCTGGCGCTGCGCCGCTAATCGGCCGGGCGACCGTTGGGCGACCGTTGGGGTCAGACCTGCCAGACGTCGCTCCTGGGGTCGCTCCTGGGGTCAGACCTGCGGGACGATGGTCGTGGGGTCAGACCTGATCCATGCTGTCCTCGAAACAGGGAGCCACCATGAGACGACCCGCCATCGCGTGCCTGCTGGCCCTCGCTTGTGCCGCGTCGACCGCATCGGCGCAACTGCCGCCCCTGCGCGTCAGCGACGACAGGCGGATGCTGGAGCGAACCGACGGGGCGCCGTTCTTCTGGCTCGGGGACACCGCCTGGGAACTGTTCCACCGCCTCACTCGTGAAGAAGCCTCCCGGTACCTGCGAGATCGCGCCGCGAAGGGGTTCACCGTCATCCAGGCCGTCGCACTCGCGGAACTGTCGGGCCTCGACGATCCCAACGCCTACGGGCATCGTCCGCTCATCGACCGAGACCCGACACGCCCCGACGTGCGAGAGGGCCCGGACAACGACTACTGGGACCACGTCGACCACGTCATCGCCGACGCGAACTCCCTCGGCTTGTACGTTGCGCTGCTGCCGACGTGGGGCGACAAGTGGAACCAGAAGTGGGGGGTCGGCCCCGAGGTGTTCACCGAGGCCAACGCCGCCGCCTTCGGCAGGTGGCTCGGGCACCGGTACCGCGACCGGGCGGTGATCTGGGTCGTCGGCGGTGACCGGCCCATCGAGAGCGAGGCGCACCGGGCGATCGTGGGGGCGATGGCGCGCGGCCTCCGCGCGGGCGACGGGGGGCGGCATCTCATCACCTTCCATCCGACGGGCGGACAGGGCTCGGCCCAGTACTTCCACGACGAGCCGTGGCTCGACTTCAACATGCGCCAGAACGGGCATCACGCCGGATTCGGCGAGGGGTATCACCAGACGCGCGTCGACTACGACCGCACCCCCGTCAAGCCCGTGCTCGACGGCGAGCCTCTCTACGAAGACCATCCGGTCTCGTTCAAGGCCATGGACCTCGGGCACTCGATCGCGGCCGACGTCCGGCCGCCGCTCTACTGGAACCTGTTCAGCGGCGCGTTCGGCCACACCTATGGGCACCACTCCGTCTGGCAGATGTGGCAACCGGGCAGGACGCCGGTCAATGGACCGCTCATGCCGTGGTTCGAGGCGATCGACCAACCCGGAGCCGGCCAGATGCAGCACGGGCGCCGGCTCGTGGAGTCACGCCCCGTTGCCACGCGCGTGCCGGACGACTCCATCATCGTCGCCAGCGAGGTGCCGACGAGCGTGCCCGGTGCGGGGAGGTACCGCTTCGTGGCGACACGCGACAGCGCGGGGACGTTCGCGATGGTGTACGCTCCGGTCGGCCGGGCATTCCGGGTGCGGATGGACGTCATCGCCGACGCGGAGGTCATCGCCTGGTGGTACGACCCACGCTCGGGCGACGCCCGCCTGATCGGCACGTTCGCGGGGGACGGGGAGCGGACCTTCACCCCGCCCGACGCCGGAGAGATGCTCGACTGGGTGCTGGTGCTCGACGCGGCGGCTGCGGGTTATCCGGCACCGGGGACGCGCCCCACGGCCTTGCAGGAGTGAGCCGGAACCGGGGGGCCGGGAGGGGGGCGGGGGGGGGGGGGGGGGG
>JAEZDP010000224.1 GCA_023418055.1 Acidobacteriota bacterium | reverse complement strand
GTTGATGATGACGACGGCACACCCCGACGACGAGAACAATGCGCTGCTGGCGATGTATCGCCACCGCGACGGCATGCGGACGACGCTCGTCACCGCAACGCGCGGCAACGGGGGACAGAACGAGATCGGCCCCGAGCTCTTCGAGGCGCTCGCCGTGCTGCGCACCGAAGAACTGCTGGCCGCCCACCGGGTGGACGGCGCCGAGCAGTACTTCACGAGGGCGGTCGACTTCGGCTACTCGTTCAGCATCGACGAGACCTACGAACGGTGGGACCGCGAGAAGATTCTCGAAGACTACGTGCGATGGCTGCGCGTCATCCGCCCGGACGTGGTCATCGGCTTCCTGTGGGACCACACGCGGGGTGGCGGGCAGCACCATCAGGCATCGGCGCACATCACCGCCGAGGCGTTCCGTGCGGCGGCCGATCCCTCGAAGTTCCCCCAGCAGTTGGCCGAGGGCCTTCGCCCCTGGCAGGCCGCGAAGTTCTACTACACGGGCAGCTTCTTCGGTGGCATGACCGTGTCGGCACCAGCCGAGCAGATCTGCACGACGGACGCCAACCACTTCGACCCGCTCATCGGCGCGACGTACAACGAACTCGGGTCCGAGGCCCGCAGCATGCACAAGTGCCAGGGCATGTCGCAGCTCTACAGCCTCCCTGGGCCGCAGCCGCGCCAATACGTGCTGCAGGACTCGGTGCTCGATGCGCCGGCCGCCGAGCTGAACGTGGACGTGATGGCGGGTGTCGACACCCGCATCCGCAGCCTCTCGCGCTTCGGGGTCGGCGGGTCACCCGCCCTGCCCCTGGCGCTCGAGGCGCTCGAGGGCCAGGTGCGCAACGCCCAGTTCCTCTTCGAGACCAAGGGCGTGGACGCGACGCTGCCCGTGCTGGGGCAGGTGCTCACCACCGTGCGCGCCTTGCGCGAGCAGCTGCCCAACATGCAGCCCGACGAGGCACAGCGTTACGAAATCGACGTACGCCTCGAGCGCAAGGAGCGTGACGCCGAAGAAGCGCTGCGGATTGCGTCCGGGCTCCGCGTCGATCTGCTGGCCGACGATGGCCTCGTGGTCGCCGGTCAGGACGTGGGCATCGCGCTTCGCGCCTACGCGGGCGCCGGCGACGATGTCGTCGTCAAGCAGGTGGAGTTCACGGGGGTGGAGGGGCCGGTTGCCTGCGAGGGCGCGGCAATCGCGCGCCCGCGTCCCTTCACGTGTGAGGTCACGGCTCGTGTGCCGGCGGCTGCCGCCCTCACCACGGCCTACTGGACCCGTGTCGCCGACCGCGACTACTACGACTTCGACCCCGCGGCGCCCTTCGGACTGCCGTTTGCGCCGACGCCGTTCCGCGCCAGGGTCACGCTGGCCATCGCAGGCCATGACCAGGTACTCGATGTGCCGGTCCAGTTCCGCAACGAGGGCAACCTGTTCAGCGGGGAGAAGCGGCACGAACTGCTGGTGGTGCCGTCACTCGCGGTCCGGATGGGCAGCGACGTCGTGGCGTTTCCGAGTGGCAGCGAGCCCCGGGAACTACGCGTGACCGTGACCAACCACGCGAAGTCCGCCGCGACGGCGACGGTGTCACTCGAACTGCCCGAGGGCTGGACGAGCGAGCCCGCGACGCATCCGGTGTCGCTCGCCCGCGAGGACGAAGCGCTCACCGTGCGCTTCCAGGTCACGCCGGCGGCTGGCGCCAAGGCCGGCCGTCACGAAGTGCGGGCTGTGGCCACGGCAGGATCGCAGCGGTTCGACAAGGGGTACGAGACCATCGAGTACCCGCACATCCAGCGTCGGCATCTCGTGGCCGATGCCGTCGGGTCGCTGCGCGTGCTCGACCTGCCGCCCGTGAGTGGCATCACCGTCGGCTACGTGATGGGCGTCGGCGACCAGGTCCCGCCGGCGCTGGTACAACTCGGGGCCACCGTGGATCTGTTGACGCCCGATCAGGTCGCGTACGGCGACCTGTCGAAGTACGACGTGGTGATGACCGGTGTGCGCGCCTACGAGCGGCGTGCCGACCTCCGCGCGTCGAACGCGCGACTGCTCGAGTACGCCGCGGCTGGCGGCGTGGTCATCGTCCAGTACAACAAGTTCGAGTTCAACCAGGCGCAATACGGCCCTTACCCGGCGCAGGTCAGCAGCAACCGCGTCACCGACGAGAATGCACCGGTGACCGTGCTCGTACCCGACCATCCGATCTTCACCTCGCCCAACCGCGTGAGCGAGGCCACCTGGGCCAACTGGGTACAGGAGCGTGGGCTCTACTTCTTCGACACCGCGAACGCCGACGAGCGGTACGTCGACCTGCTCGAGATGAGCGACCCGTTTCCGAACAACCCGGGCGCCAAGCGCGGCGCACTCGTGGAGGCCCGGGTCGGGGAGGGCCGATGGATCTACGTGGGCCTCAACCTGTGGCGCCAGCTTCCGGCGGGGACGGAGGGGGCATACACGCTGATGGCCAACCTCCTCCACCTCGGCAAGAAGTGACGGTGGCGGGCCCAGGCCCGAGCGTCTGTCAGCGGTAGACGGCCTGTAGGGCGGCGTCCAGCGTCGCGTAACGAAAGGTGTACCCGTCGGCGGCGGCGCGGGCGGGTTCGACGGGCTGGCTGGAAAGCAGCAGCGCGTCGGCCATCTCGCCGAGCGCCAGGCGTAGTGCAAACGCCGGCGCTGGAAGCAATGCCGGACGACGCAGGACACGCGCCAGCGTCCGCGTGAACTCGTCGTTCGTGACAGGTGCCGGCGCGGTGAGGTTCCACGCGCCATCGGCCGCCGGATGGAGCAGACGACGGACGAGCGCGACCCAGTCATCGACGTGGATCCACGACATGAACTGCGTGCCGTCGCCGAGGACGCCGCCGGCGCCGAGCTTGAAGGGCAGCGCCATGCGCGGCAGTGCGCCGCCGTCGCGTGCAAGCACCAGGCCGGTGCGGATGCACGACACCGACGTACGTTCGCTCGCCATCGCGTGCGCCGCCTGTTCCCAGGCGACACAGAGCCGCGCGAGGAAGTCGTGGCCAGGCGCCGAGGCCTCGGTGAGCACCTCGTCGCCGCGCGAGCCGTAGTAGCCGACGGCCGACCCGCTGACGACGCGCGCGGGCGGGTGCGCCAGCAGGGGGAGGGCAGCGGCAAGCGCACGTGTGGCCTGCAGGCGGCTGTCCCACAACGTCACCTTCCGCCTGTTCGACCAGCGGCCCTCCGCAATCGAGGCCCCGGCGAGGTTCACGAGCGCGTCGGATGCTTCGAGGGCGCCAGCCCACGACGCCGGGTCGCCTGCAGGGTCCCACACGGCGTACGTGACGCCGTCGCGCGACGCGTGCGCGCGGCGACTCAAGACCACGACGTCGTCGCCCGCAGCGACACACGCGCGAGCCAGAGCACCTCCGAGTAGTCCGCTGCCGCCAGCCACTGCTATCCGCATGCACGTTCTCCGCAGGCCCTATACTGTCGCATGCCGCCAGCCGACCCTGACGGGCAGGCCCTCCTGTCGCCATCGTTCGACCACTACCCGCTGGGTGCGTCGTACGACGAGATGTTCGCCGGCCAGTGTCAGCCACGGCCGCACTACGAGACGCTGTACCAGCAACTGTGTGCCCTGCCCGTCGAGGAACTGGATCGTCGGCAGCAGGTGGCCGACCGTGCCTTCCTCCATCAGGGCATCACCTTCACCGTCTACGGCGACAAGCAGGGCACCGAACGGATCTTTCCCTTCGACCTGCTCCCCCGCATCATTCCCGCCGCCGATTGGGACGAGGTGGAGCGTGGGCTGCGGCAGCGCATCACCGCGCTCAACCTCTTCCTGCGCGACATCTATCACGAAGGGCGCATCCTCCGTGAGGGCGTGGTGCCGCGCGACCTGGTGTACAGCTGCCCACACTACCGCCGGCAGATGCGCGGGCTTCGTGTGGCGGGCGACCGCTATGTCTCGGTGGCGGGCATCGATCTCGTACGGTTGCCGACGGGGCACTTCGCCGTGCTCGAAGACAACCTGCGCGTGCCGAGCGGCGTGTCGTACATGCTCGCCAACCGCGCGGTCACCAAGCGCACCTTCTCGCGCCTGCTGGCTCGCTACAACGTGCGGCCCATCGACCACTACGCACTCGACCTGCTCAGGACGCTGCGGGAACTCGCCTCGCCCAACAACCCGTCGCCCACGGTGGTGTTGCTGACGCCCGGCGTGTTCAACTCGGCCTACTTCGAGCACGCGTTCCTGGCCCGGCAGATGGGCGTCGAACTGGTCGAAGGCCGCGACCTGTTCGTCCACGACAACGTCGTCTACATGCGGACGACCTCCGGGCCGCAGCGGGTGGACGTGATCTACCGGCGCGTGGACGACGACTTCGTCGATCCGCTGGCCTTCCGCATCGGCTCGCAGCTTGGCGTCCCGGGCCTGTTCAACGCGTATCGGGCTGGCAACGTCGCGCTCGCCAACGCCATCGGCACCGGCGTGGCCGACGACAAGGCGGTGTACGCGTACGTGCCGGCGATCATCAAGTTCTACCTATCGGAAGACCCCATCCTCCAGAACGTCGAGACCTATCTGCTCGACGACGAGACACAGCGGCAGCACGTGCTGCAGCACCTCGACACGCTCGTGGTGAAGGCGGTCGGCGAGTCTGGCGGGTACGGCATGTTGATTGGGCCACACAGCACGGCGGAGGAGCGTGACGAGTTCAGGGCACGAATCCTCCAGAACCCGCGCAACTACATCGCGCAGCCGACGCTGGACCTGTCGTGCGCGCCGTGTTTCATCGACGGCCGCATCGAGCCTCGGCATGTCGACCTGCGCCCGTACATCCTGGCTGGCGAGCGCGTGACCATCGTGCCCGGCGGCCTCACCAGGGTTGCGCTCAGGAAGGGCTCGCTCGTGGTGAACTCCTCGCAGGGTGGCGGCAGCAAGGACACGTGGGTGGTGGACGCAGTGGCTAATGCCTGATGCCTGATGCCTCGTGCTCGATGCCTGACGTCACACGCCCGTCCCCTGGTAGCCCATAGCCTGAAGCCTGAAGCCTGAACCCTGAACCCCCATGCTGTCACGCGTTGCCGATCACATGTACTGGCTGAGCCGCTATCTCGAGCGGGCCGAACACACGGCCAGGCTGCTCGAGATCGGGCTCTCGCTTGCGGCCGATCGCACCCCCGAGTCGGCCGCTCGTCAGGGTGTCCGCATCATGACTGCGCTGCAATCGCTCGACGCGCAGCGGACGGGGCAGATGGACTTCCCGCTGCTGGCGGTGGAACTGGCCATCGGCGGCCGCGACGACTCGATTCTGGCGTGCGTGTCCGCGGCGCGCGAGAACGCACGGCAGGTGCGCGAGCAGATCAGCGTGGACATGTGGGAAGAGCTGAACCGCGTGTACCTGAGGCTCCTCCAGGCACGCACCGACACGTCGTGGCAGGAGCAGCCCGAAGATCTGTTCAGGGACGTCCGGCACTCGGTCTATCTCTTCAAGGGCATGACGAGCTCGACGATGCTGCGTGGCGAGGCGTGGCAGTACATGGAACTCGGCCGGTTCCTCGAGCGGTCGCTCAACACGTCGATGCTGCTCGACACGCACCTGCGGGAGTTCGGCGCGAACCTCGATGCGCCCATCGACCCTGGCGACTTCGTCGAGTGGCTCAGCCTGTTGCGATGCTGCGCGTCGTTCGAGGCGTACACGCGCTCGTTCACGGCCGCGATCCGTCCGCTGCACGTCCTGCAGTTCCTCATCCTCAACGGGGAGTTTCCGCGGTCGCTGCGCTTTGCGGCCGACCGCATCGAAGACTCGCACCGCGCTCTCGCACGCCTGGCCGGGCGCACGACCCCGGAGCGCATCGAGCGGCTCGCGGGACGGTTGCGATCGTCGTTGCAATATGCGCAGATGGACGAAGTGCTCGGCAGCGGCCTGCTGCAGATGCTCGAAGGCCTGCGACGGCAGTGCCGGCAGATCCATCACGGCACCTATCAGAGCTACATCAGTTATCAGGTCGAGGAGCGTCCCGCGTAATGTTCTTCACCGTCCATCACCTCACACGGTTCCGGTACGACACGCCCGTCAGCGAGAGCGTGATGGAGGTGCGCATGCAGCCGCGGACCGAGGGTGGGCAACGGTGCCTGCGGTTCGAGCTGTCGACCTCACCGAGGGCACGCGTGTTCGCGTACCAGGACCCGCTCGGGAACGTCGTGCATCACTTCGACATCCCCGCGCGTCATCGGGAGCTGACCATCACGGCCGAGGCGGTGGTGGAGTTCGTCTCGTCGCTCGAGGTGCCGGACGCGCTGGCGACGTCGGCGTGGAGTGCGATCGACCTGCCGGCGTTCCAGGACCGGCACGTGGACTACCTGCAGCCGTCGAAATATGCCGCGCCGACGGACGCGCTCGAGGCCTTCCGCGCCGAACTTGGCGTGGTCGACCGATCGGCCGACCCACTCACCACCCTGCGGACGCTCAATGCGTGCCTGTTCGACGCCTTCGAGTACGCCCCGAAGTCCACGCGCGTGGACTCGCCGATCGACGAGGCGCTGGCCGCGCGCCGGGGGGTCTGCCAGGACTTCGCGCACGTGATGATCACGCTCGTGCGTGGCCTCGGCATCCCGTGCCGGTACGTGAGCGGGTACCTGTTCCACAAGGGCGGCGCGCATGAACGGTCCGTCGAGAGCGCGTCGCATGCCTGGGTCGAGGCGTGGCTGCCGGAGCTTGGATGGGTCGGCTTCGATCCGACCAACGACACGCTTGCGGCCGATCGTCACATCCGCGTGGCCGTTGGTCGCGACTACTCCGACGTCCCGCCCACGCGAGGCGTGTTCAAGGGCAAGGCTCGCAGCGAACTCGCCGTGGCCGTTCGCGTGCAGACGACCGACGCGCCCATCGAGCCGTCGGACGTCATGCCCGCGCTGTACTGGACGGCTCCGGAAGTCGACCTCGACCCGCTCGTCATCGACAGCGACCAGGAGCAGGAACAGCAGCAGCAACAGCAGTAGGTGGAGCGGGGCCGTCGTGCGCGTGGCGCCCCTACCGTGGAGGCGCGTCCTCGAGCGTCAACGTCGGTACGCGCCTGACCGACGTGTCGCCGTTGTCCTCGACGCCCTCGATCGGGCGTGCGTTCGGGAAGGCGCCCACCATCGCGTCCACGCCGCCCTGCGGACGTGCCGCTGCCACGAAGGCCCGTCGGTCGCCGCGCGCCTCGGCCGTGTCCAGACCGAATCGTTCGTCGCGGGCTGCCGCCATCGCCGGGTCGGCCTCACCGTCGCGGTTGAAGCTCCACTGCAGCCGGGCGGGGCCGAGCGGCAACGCGTCGGCCTGCCGGCCGTGCATGCCGGTCATCCACGTGTGCCACGTCTTGCCGTAGCTGTTCATCTTCCGCTCGAGCGCTTCCGTCTCGGCGACATCGGGCAGGCCGGGCATGCGCAACTGCCCGGAGAGGATCTCGTAGTTGTGAGGGTGCCAGAACACCTTCTCGTCGGCCGGCAGCGTGTCGTAGAGCTTTGCCGAGATGATGTACTCGATGCCCATCATCCTGGCGTCCGCGGTGTTGCCGTCGAAGAGCACGCACTGCGCGAAGTCTTCGTTGGCCTGGTCGCAGTAGTGGTGGGCTTCCATCTGCATCGCCGGGTCGGCGCGGTCCACGTGGAAGCCGTTGAGGTACATCCCCACCTG
>JAEZDP010000025.1 GCA_023418055.1 Acidobacteriota bacterium | reverse complement strand
TGCGCGTGTCGACGATCTGCACCTGCGTCCTGGCGTCGGCGTTGATGCCGCTCACCCGGTAGCGGCCGGAATGTGAGAAGGTCACAAACTGCACGTCCCAGTCGGCGGTCACGAGCGGCGACTTGTTCCCGGTGGCGATCTCGTAGGTCCAGGCCTGCTGGAACTCGCCGTGTTCGTCGGTGGCGTAGACCAGCGAGGCGCCATCGCGCGTGAACTCGTACACGTCGTGCTGCACGTTGCCTTCGTGGGCGGTGATGAGCGTGGGCGTCGCACCGGGCGAGTCGAGCGCGAGCAGGTAGATGTCCGCATCTGCGCTCGTTCGGGGCTTGACGAGGGCCACGTGCCGGCCATCGGGAGCGACGGCGCTCACCTGCAGCGCCTCGTCGTTCCTGAAGATCAGCGTGCGGGCGTAGTCGTCCACCGCATACCGGTAGAGATCGAAGGCGCGCTCGTCGCGTTCGTTGGTCAACACGTGAAACGAGCGGCCGTCGGCGCTCCAACCAGCGAACTGCGCCTTGGTGCGGTCGCCGGGCGTGAGGTCGCGCAGGGCGCCCGACGCGTCGCGGACGTAGAGATGGTTGATCTCGTTGCCGCCGCGGTCCGAGGTCACCAGGGCCCGATCATCGGCCGGGAACCACGAGACGGCGAAGGTGGAGTCGGCGGTGGACGTGGTCAAGGGCCGGGGGGCCGAGGCGTCCACCGGCAGGCCGTACGCGTTGAAGATGCCCGTGCTGTCGGCATGGGCCAGCAGCGTCGAGTCGTCGGACGACCACGCATGGCCAGAGGCCAGCCCGTACGAGGTGGTGGAGAAGAAGGTGCGGGCGTCGTACTGCCGCACGTCTCTCGCGGACGGGGACGGCGTCGGCGCGGCGTGTTCGGTGGGAGCTGAGCAACCACTGTTGGCCATGAGAGGAACACACACAAGGACGGCCAGCGGCCAGGGATGTCGCACGCGGAGTCTCCAGATGAGCGGATGTGGCCGCATTGTACCGTCGGTTCGCCGTCCGGAAACGGTACGGTCTCTGCAAGGAGTGGGAGGATGACCACGGCTTCACACCCCACGCCGCGTGGCGGGGACCGTCCGCCCATCATCGGCATCCACGCTAGCCACGAGCAGTTCGAGCCGGGGCGGCTGCTGCGATTGATGCAGCAGGCCGAGAGCGCGGGCTTCGCGGCCGGCATGTGCTCCGATCACTGGGCCCCCTGGAGCGAGGCGCAGGGCCAGTCGGGCTTTGCCTGGTCCTGGCTGGGTGCGGCGCTGCAGGCCACCTCGATGTCCTTTGGCATCGTCAACGCGCCCGGGCAGCGGTACCATCCGGCCATCATCGCGCAGGCCGCGGCCACGTTGGGCGCGATGTTCCCCGACCGCTTCTGGATTGCGGTGGGGTCGGGGCAGTACCTGAACGAACACATCACCGGCGCGGCGTGGCCCACCAAGGCCCACCGCAACGCGCGCCTTCGCGAGTCGGCCGACATCATGCGCCGGCTGTGGGCAGGCGAGGTGGTGACGCACGAGGGGCATGTGACGGTGTCCGAGGCGAAGCTCTGGACGCGTCCTGAAACCCCGCCGCTGCTCGTGGGCGCCGCAGTGACGCCCGAGACGGCTGGTTGGGTGGCGGAGTGGGCCGATGCGCTGGTCACCGTCGTGCAGCCCGCCGAACGGCTCGACCGCGTCGTCGAGGCCTTTCGCGCCGGGGCCGGTGCGGGCAAGCCGATGTTCCTCCAGGTGCATCTGTCCTACGACCCCGACCCCGCACGAGCGCGGGCCGCGGCCTTCGAGGCGTGGGGCCAGAACACGCTCGACAACAGCGTGATGACCGCGCTGGCCCACCCCGCACAGATCTCGGCGGCCGCCTCGCACGTCCGGCCGGAGGACATGGATGCCGCCGTCTGGATCTCGGACGACCCCGGGTGGTTCACGGCGCGTCTGCGGCAGGAACTCGATCGCGGGTTCGAGCGGATCTATCTGCACGAGGTCGGACCGCGGCAGGAGCAGTTCGTGGACGTGTTCGGCCGCGACGTGCTGCCGCAACTGCGCTAACCAAACCGACGGCCGACCGACGGCCACGTCTCTGCAAGAGGAACAGCATGGCCATCGACGACCTCTGGTACAAAAACGCCATCATCTACTGTCTCGACGTCGAGACGTTCCAGGATGCCAACGGCGACGGCATCGGCGATTTCGAGGGGCTGAAGCGCCGTCTCGACTACCTGCACGGGCTCGGCGTCACGTGTCTGTGGCTCCAGCCCTTCTACCCGTCGCCCAATCGGGACAACGGCTACGACGTCAGCCACTACTACGGTGTGCACGAGAAACACGGGTCGCTCGGCGATTTCGTCGGCTTCATGGAGCATGCCCGCTCGCTCGGTCTGCGCGTCATCGTCGATCTCGTGGTGAGCCACACGTCGATCGACCACCCGTGGTTCCAGTCGGCGCGCCTGGGCCCGTCCTCGCCCTATCACGACTGGTACGTCTGGTCGGACGAACGCCCGAAGATCCACAAGGAGGGCATCGTCTTTCCTGGCCAGCAGACATCGCCGTGGGCCTACGACCGGAAGGCGGGGAAGTACTACTTCCACCGGTTCTACAAGCACCAGGCCGACCTGAACACGTGGAATCCCGAAGTGCGCGCCGAGATCCAGAAAATCATGGGCTGCTGGCTCCAGTTGGGCGTGGCGGGGTTCCGCATGGACGCCGTCCCGTTCCTCATCGAGAAGAAGGGGCCGAACGTCGCCGACCAGAAGGACTTCGGTCTGCTCAAGGAGATGCGCGACTTCCTGCAG
>JAEZDP010000466.1 GCA_023418055.1 Acidobacteriota bacterium | reverse complement strand
GTCTCGAGAATCGCCACGGCTCGCTGGCCGGCCCGAACGCGGCCGATGAGGCCGGTCTGGCAGAGCCCCACGCCGTGCCCGGCACCCGCCCCGTCGAACACGACGGCGGCGCCCGCGCGCCGGACGTCGAACCGCGTGCTCTGGAGGGTGGCCGCGCCGTGCCGCGCCAGGATGGCCAGGCGCATGTCCTCGCCGCTGACGACCGGGGCGCGATCGCCGGCCAGCAGCACGTCCGAGGCGCGCCCGCCCGCATCGCGACGGACGACCTGGATGCCGTCGAGCCTGGTGCCGACCGACGTCCGGGGACGCCCGTTGAGCGTCAGGCGCAGGTCGTCGAGCGCGGTCCGCCACGACCAGCGTGCCGGACGTTCACGCACGCAGTAGGGGTCGGCCACGGCCTGCAGATACGGCGCGCTGCCCCCACGCCACACGTCGGCCGCCGCGCTGGTGTGGCCACCGCAGTGGGCATGGAACACGGCCTCGATGGGGCGTCCGTCCCACGCGAGCACCAGGCCCCGCGTGCGTGCCACGGCCTGGTCGATGACCTGCGCCCACCGGCTGGCCCGCCACGCGTCGCGCCGGAACACCTGGCAGTGCGTGGTCGCGCACAGGTCGAACCCTTCGGCGGCATGCCGCCCGCGCCCGCGCACCGCGTACGTACGGGCGACGATGGCCTGCGCTTCATACACCGCACCAGCCAGCGCGCCATCGGCCGCCGCGACGGCAATCTCGCTGACCACCACGTCCCGCACGTACGCGTCGAGCGTCACCGGGGCAATGCGTCGGGCGCCGGGTGGACCGACGTCCACGCGCAGCGTGCCGCCATCCCCCACCGGAGGGCCTGCCGGCAGACGCCCGCGTGCCGCCGGCGGAGGCTGCCTCGCGGCGCAGCCCGACAGCATGAGGACGACGAACCCGGCAGCCATCACCTGGCGCAACACGCCGACACCGTATCGCGGAAGGGAGGAAGGAAGGAAGGGAGGAAGGAGCCAAGGAACCAAGGAACGAAGGAATGAAGGAATGAAGGAATGAAGGAACCAAGGAAGGGAACCGCTGGTTGACCGCTGTCAACGTTCGTCGCTGGGCGGACAACGGAGGTGGCGGATTGAGACGGTGAGGATGGCCGCAAACTCCTGGGCTTCGGCGAGGAGCCAGGCAATGTCGTCAGGGGTGTCGTGGACGACCGGTCGGAGTGCCTGGAGCCAGTGGATGGACTCGTGGGCCTCCCGAAGCGCGGTGGTGTAGCACTGGGCCATCTGCTTCCTGGTCAGCGGCGCACGCGTTTCACTGAGATTCGCCCCGATGCCGGTCGTGGCCCCCGCCACCTGCTCCACGACCCGCACGGGAATGTCGCCACGGTGCTTCAGGTGGCAGACCAGTCGCAGCGCCCGTGCCGTATACACCTGGGACCGCGCCACAAGATCCTGCCGTCGAGCCATGGCCCCGACCCAAGCCATCTTCGTGCCACCCCCGACACCCCCTACCTTCCTGGGCTCCTCGGTTCCTCCGCTCCCTACTTCCTTGGCTCCTTCCTTCCTTCCTTCCTTGGCTCCTTCCTTCCTTGGCTCCTTCGTTCCTCCGTTCCTCCCGTGTGCCCCTCCCGCACGCCGTGTGCCGCCCCGGTTCAAGCCGGGCCAGCCGCTGTCGATTGGTGGACTGACGCCATGGCGACGCACAACCCGACCCTGCTGCTGCTCACCCCGGACGAGACGTCCTGTCAGGCCATGGGGGCCGTCGCCACCGCGGCAGGGTTCGCCGTGCAGACCGCCGAGACGGGCGCCGCGGCGCTGGCCCTGCTCAGGACGGTGGTGCCTGACGTGGTGCTCGCCCACCTCGACGTGCCCGACATGGACGGCCTGACGCTCGTCCGCCGCCTGCGCGAGGAGGCGCCGGAGGCCGGACTCGTGCTCGTCGCCGAACACGCCTCGCTCGAGAGTGCGGTCGAGGCCATCCGCCTGGGTGTCCGCGACTATCTGCGGCCGCCTGTCGAGGCCGAGACGCTGCGCCCCCTGCTCGACCGTCAGCATGCGGCCGCCCTGCGACGACGGGTCCACCTGTTTCCGGCCGAACGCTCGCCGGGTGTCGCCTTCCACGGGATGATCGGGCGATCACAGCCCATGCAGCGGCTGTTCCGGCTCCTGCGCCAGGTGGCTCCCCACGTGCGCACGGCTGTCGTCAGCGGCGAGACCGGCACGGGGAAGGAACTGGTGGCGCGCGCCCTGCATCGCCTCGGCCCCCGCGCCGACCGCCGCTTCGTCGTCATCAACTGCTCGGCCGTGGTCGAGACCCTGTTCGAGAGCGAGTTGTTCGGCCATGTGCGCGGCGCCTTCACCGGCGCCAGCGAGAGCAAGGCTGGCCTGTTCGAACTGGCCGACGGCGGCACGCTGTTTCTCGACGAAGTGGGCGAGTTGCCCCTCGCGGTGCAGGCCAAGCTGCTGCGCGCGATCGAATACGGCGAAGTGCTGCGTGTCGGGTCGCTCGAGCCGCGCCAGGTCGACGTGCAGATCTTTGCCGCCACCAACCGCGACCTCGCGGAGCAGGTCGAGACCGGGCACTTCCGGCGCGACCTCTACTACCGGCTGAACGTCGTGGACATCCAGGTGCCGCCGCTGCGCGAGCGCCGCGACGACATCGTCTACCTGGCGAGCCACTTCATGCGCGAGATGGCGACACGGTTTGCCAAGCCGCTCACCGGGCTGTCTGCAGGCGGCGAACGCCTCCTGCGCGACGCGGACTGGCCCGGCAACGTCCGCGAGTTGCGCAACGTGATGGAACGCGCGTGCCTGATGGCCGAAGGGGCCGTCATCGGCGAGGCCGAGGTGCGCGCCAGTCTGCCCGCTGCCAGGCGCCCACGGGTGGTGACCCTGGCCGAGGCGCCGCCTCCGCCGCGTGCAGCGAACACGGCGCGAGCCGCACACGACCCCGATGAGGACGACACGCAGCCGTTGTCGGATGTCGAGCGGGAGGCCATCATCCGGGCCCTTCAGCGGTCGGGGGGCAACAAGAAGGCCGCGGCCACGATGCTCGGTGTCAGCCGTCGGGCACTCTACCGTCGCCTCGAGCGCCTCGACCTGGGCCGCACGATTGCGCGTCGCAGCGAAGGCGCGGCCTGAGGAACGACATGGACATGGCCACTCCCGTACTCGACTCGCCACCCCACGTGTTGTGGTCGCTGGCTCCTGGTCCGGTCCTCGTCGTGGACGACGACCCCGACGTGTGTGACGTGATGGCCAACTGGGTGGCCGCCGATGGCTGCCCGGTGCTCCGCGCCGGCACCGCGGCCGCCGCCCTGTCGTT
>JAEZDP010000437.1 GCA_023418055.1 Acidobacteriota bacterium | reverse complement strand
CTCCTGCACCCGCGCCGGGTCGATGGCCGCCGGGGCGCGGCCGCCCTGCCCGCCTCCAGCCTGCCCGCTTCCCCCCTGATTCCCGCCCTGCGCCGCCGTGGAGGTCTGCGCGGCAGGCGTCGGCGTCGGCGCGGTGATGCGCTCGGCCTGCTGCACGCCGAGCAGCCAGCCGACGAGCACGCCAAAGACCACGCCGGCCACCCCGAAGATCATCGATTCGCCCTTCATCGCGCGCCAGCGATCATACCTGCACCGCTTCCAGGTACTCGAGCACGGCCTGACGCAGCCCCACGTAGATGGCGTAGCTGATGAGGGCATGCCCGATCGACACCTCGTCGAGCCGCGGCATGGCGTGGACGAAATCCGGGAGGTTCTCGAGGTCGAGATCGTGGCCCGCATTCACGCCCAGCCCCAGGCTGTCGGCCAGCGCCGCCGCGGACGCGTACCGGTCGAGGCAGGCCTGGAGGTCGGCTCCCGTGGTGGCAAACGTGCGTGCGTACGGCTCGGTGTACAACTCCACGCGGTCGGCCCCGAGACCCGCCGCCCAGCGCACGGCGTCCTCGACGGGGTCGATGAACATCGACACGCGGATGCCGTCGGCCTTGAGCGCCGCCACCTGCCCGCGCAGCACGTCCACCGGCGTGTCGGCGGGCCATCCGGCTTCGCTCGTCTTCTCGCCGGGACGCACCGGCACCAGCGTGCACTGATGCGGCTTCACCTCGTGCACCAGCGCCAGCAGGTCGGGCCGCGGATCGCCCTCGATGTTGAACTCGACCCTGGGGCGATACGGCGCCAGCATCTCGGCCAGCTCCCGGACGTCGGTCGGCGTGATGTGCCGCTGGTCCGCTCGCGGATGCACCGTGATGCCCGTGGCCTCGGCCTCGAGACACACGCGCGCGGCGTCCACGACCGACGGCAACGCGCCCCCACGGCTGTTGCGCAGGGTGGCGATCTTGTTGATGTTGACGGAGAGACGAGCCATGGGAATCAGGAGCGAAGGAACGAAGGAACGAAGGAATTGAGGAGCTAAGGAACGAAGGAGCTAAGGAGCTAAGGAGCTAACAAACGAAGGAGGGACGGGGCTAGGGAACCGTGGACGTGCCGAGGGCCTGCTTCGCCATTTCGGCGATTTCGTTGGCCCAGGCGTCGATTTCGGCCTGGTCGCGCCCTTCGATCATCACGCGGAGCAGCGGTTCGGTGCCCGAGTAGCGCACGAGCAGCCTGCCGTCGTCGCCCAGGCGGCCTTCGACGTCGGCCATGACGGCGGCCAGGGCCGGCACCTCGTGCACGGGGACCTTCCGGCCCACCCTGACGTTGACCAGCACCTGCGGGTATGTCGCCAGGTCGGAGGCGAGGTCCTGCAGCGTGCGGCCTGTTTCGGCCATCACTCGCAGGACGCTCAGGGCGGTGACGATGCCGTCGCCGGTGAAGAGATGGCGCGAGAGGATGATGTGGCCCGACTGCTCGCCGCCGAGCGTGTAGCCGCCGCGCTGCATGTCCTCCATCACGTACTTGTCGCCGACCGCCGTCCGCCGCAGCGTGATGCCATGCTCGCGCAGGGCAATCTCGAGGCCGATGTTGCTCATCACGGTGGCCACGACCGTGTCGTCGGCGAGCGCGCCGGTCCGCTGCAGGTGCAGCGCCAGCATCAGCATGATGGCGTCGCCGTCCACCAGGGCGCCTGTGTGGTCCACCAGCAGGCAGCGGTCGCCGTCGCCGTCGAACGCGATGCCGAGGTCGAGGCCCTTCTCGCGCACGAGGGTCATGAGCGCCTCGGGATGCGTCGAACCGCAGTGCAGGTTGATGTTGCGTCCGTCGGGGTCGGCGCCCATGACGACGGGTTCCACCCCCAGCGACTCGAACAGCGCGGGCGCAATGGTCACCGTCGCGCCGTGGGCGCAATCGATGCCAATCCGCAGGCCGCTGGCCACGCCAGCCCCGTCAGGCAGAGCCGCGCGCGCGTGCGCCATGTAGTCGGCCCGCAGATCGAGCTGGGTCACCTCCGGATCCGGCACCGGATCCACGACGAAGTGCTCGTCGGCGATGAACGCCTCGATCTCGGCTTCGAGCGACTCGGCAAACTTCTCGCCACGTCCAGAGAACACCTTGATGCCGTTGTCTTCGTAAGGGTTGTGCGACGCCGAGATCACGACGCCGGCGTCGTAGCCGTGCTGCCTCGTGAGCACCGCCACCGCAGGCGTCGGGATGATGCCGGCCGACAGCACGTCGCCGCCCAACGCGCGCACGCCGCCCGTCAGCGCGCGCTCGAGCCAGAAGCCCGACTCGCGCGTGTCGCGCCCCACCAGAATCCGCACCGGTGTCTGCCGCCGCAGCACCCGCACGAGGGCCGCCCCCAGGCGCGCCACCGTCCCATCGTCGAGCGGTGGCTGCCCCGCGACTCCCCGTACGCCGTCCGTGCCAAACAGTCTTGCCATATGTTCGTGAACCTGCCTCTTTCTCTGGCGGATGAAACCAACGCCTCGGCGAGGCGTTCTCCCTGCGGACCCGCGACCTGCGACTCGTGGCCTACTTGATGACCACCGACACCGCGCGCGGCTCGACCCTGTCGATGCCCACGTCGTCTCGGGGGCGCACGCGCACGGGAAGGGAATATTCGCCCGGACCGAGCGTCGAGAGATCGACCTCGGCGACGAGGTCGGCGGCAGTCAGCCGCGCCACCTGTTCCCGGGTGCCCCGCACCATCACGGTCACCCGGCTCGGCGTGGCCACGACCCGCGTCATGGGCTGCTGCTCGACAAACGCCACGGCGACGTTGGTCACCGCACGCTCGACGGGCGCCGGCAGCACTTCGACGGTCACCGTCGCCGCACGAGCCTCGCGCAGCCTGACCGCGCTGTCCACCACGCCCACTGTCACTTGATCGCGCACCGTGGCACTCGCCCCCGACACGTCGATGGGCTCGGTGGTGGCCTCGTCGAGCTCCTCGAGCCGGCCGACCGGCCCAATCACCTCCACCGTGGACGGCGAGGCCGACACACGCCCCAGCACGTAGCCCGGCGCGGGCTGCCCTTCGACCGCCGGGGAGATCGACAACACCTTGGTGCCCGAGTACTCGAACTCGAGCGGGATGGTCGCCGGCGCCACCTGCACCACCGCCACCCCGAACGGCACACGCACCTCGTCGGCACGCATGTGGAACAGGCGCGACCCCGGCCTGGCGGAGGCGAGGTCGAGCACCGCCACCACCTCACCCACCTGCACACGCGACAAGGCGCCAGACGATCCGCGCACGCGGACGTCCACCGACGGCGGCGGATCGCCTACGATCTCCATGCCGTCGGGCACGTTCTGGAACTCGAGCGGCACGCGCAGGTTCCGCTCCACGGTCTCTTGCCCAGACACGGCCAGCCACAACACGCTCGCCAGCACGAGCGACAGCAGCTTGAGTCCGGGCATCCGGAAGGGGTTGATGAAGGCCATGGCGTCAGGGCGTCGCCTTCGCGCGGCGTGCGCCCGTCCTGCGCTGCATGATCTGGGTGTTCAGCCGCGCACGCAAGGTCTCGGCGCTCAGGCCACGCGTGATTTGCCCGTCGGCCACGAGCGAGATGCGCCCCGTCTCTTCCGACACCACCACCGCCACGGCGTCGTTCTCTTCCGTCAGGCCAATCGCGGCACGGTGACGGGTGCCGAGGTCGGTGCCCACCGTCGGGTTCACCGTCAGCGGCAGGAAGCAGGCGGCCGCCGCGATGCGGTTCTCCTGGATGATCACGGCGCCGTCGTGCAGGGGGCCGCTCGTCTGGAAAACGCTCACGAGCAGGTCGTGCGTGATCATCGCATCCAGCGGAATGCCGCTCTCCACGTAGTTCCGCAGCCCGATTTCCCGCTCGATGACGATGAGGGCGCCCGTCCGGCGCTCCGCCAGTTGCTGCGCCGCCGTCACAATTTCCTCGATCGACTCGTCGTCGTTCTCGGCACGCGAGAACGCCCGCAGGAACGGCGTGCGGCCCACATGCGCCAGGGCACGCCGGATGTCGTTCTGGAACAGCACGATCAACGCGAACACGAGGTAGCCGATCATGTTGCGGATCAGCCAGTTGACCGTCTGCAGTGGCGCGGCCAGCGACGCGAAGTAGAGCCCGACGATGAGCGCCGATCCGAAGGCCATCTGCATCGTCCGCGTCCCACGGATGAGCTTCAGCGACTCATAGATCACCACCGCGACGATCAGGATGTCGATGACATCCCACATCGTCAGGGCCGTGCGGTTGAATGCCGCAAGAAGGGCGTCCATGGCGGAGTGACCGAGGGACCCGCCGGAGCGTCAGGGCTCGGCCGGCGTCCGGGTGGCGCTGATCATATCCGCCACGCGGGCGACCTGCACCATGCCTTCCACTTCGTGCACCCGGACAATGTGGGCGCCGAAGAGGATGGCGGCCGTGATGGCCGCGGCCGTGGCGGGGTCGCGGCGGCGCGGGGGCACCTCGCCAATCGCGGTCTGCAGGAACGATTTGCGGGAGGGCCCCACGAGCAGGGGCCGGTCGAGATCGCGCAGCGCCGGCGCATCGAGACGACTCAGCACCTCCCAGCTGTGGGCGGCCCGCTTCGCGAACCCGATACCCGGATCGACGATCACCGACGCACGGTCCACGCCGACACTCGTGGCCATGTCGATGCTCTGGCGCAGTTCCGCCGCCACCTCGTCGACGACCGAGGCGTAGCGTGCCTCCGCGTACATCTCGGCGTGATGTCCCCGCATGTGCATCAGCACGAGCGCCGCGCCGGACCGCGCCGCCACCCGAGCCATCTCCGGGTCGTACCGCAGGCCGCTGATGTCATTGATGAGCTGCGCACCGGCGTCCACACACGCTTCCGCCACTTGGGCCTTGGTTGTGTCGATGGACACCACGAGGTCGCCACGTCCGCTGAGCGCGCGGACGACGGGCAGCACGCGCCGCAGCTCCTCGTCAGGTGAGACCGGAGGCGCTCCGGGCCGGGTGGACTCACCGCCGATGTCGATGATGTCGGCCCCGGCCGCCTGCATCGCGAGCGCGGCCTCAACGGCCCGGGCGCTGTCGTCATAACGCCCGCCGTCGGAAAAGCTGTCAGGGGTGACGTTGAGCACACCCATCACCATCGTCCGCGCGCCGAGGACGAGCGCGCGACCGCCGGGAAGCGGCACGGTGTAGGGCGCAGACATGGAAGGAACGAAGGAAGGAACGAAGGAACTAAGGAACTAAGGAACTAAGGAGCCAAGGAACTAAGGACCAAGGAACTAAGGACCAAGCAGGGAAGGAACCAAGGATCCTTCGTTCCTTGGTTCCTTGGTTCCTTCGTTCCTGCCCTATTCTTGGGCGAGCGGCTTGCTGATGGGCACCGGCGGCACGATCGTCGGGCGGGGGCGGCGCTCTTCGTCGGCGGCGGGTTCCGCCGTGACCGCCGGGGGGGTGGGCTCCGGGGCCAGTGAGCGGCCGGCGATGATGGCGCGCACCTGGTCGGCGTCGAGCACCTCACGCACGAGCAGTTCGTCGGCAATCCGCTGCACGGCCTCGCGGTGCGACTCGATGATCTGTCGCGCCCGATCGTAGCCGCGCATGACGATGGCCTGCACCTCTTCGTCAATGCGGATGGCCGTCGACTCCGAGTAGTCGCGGTGCTGGTTGATCTCGCGCCCGAGGAAGATCTGCTCTTCCTTCTTGCCGAAGCTAAGGGGCCCCAGCTCGCTCATGCCCCACTCGCACACCATGCGGCGCGCGAGGCCGGTGGCCTGCTCGATGTCGTTGCGCGCGCCTGCGGTCTTGGCGTGGCAGAAGATCTCGTCGGCGATGCGGCCGGCCATCGCCACCGCAATCTGCGACTCGGCCTCGTCCTTGGTGAAGTCGACCGTCTCACCCTCGGGCAGGAACGAGGTGACGCCAAGCGCCATTCCGCGCGGGATGATGGTGACCTTGTGCAGCGGCACGGCCTCGGGCAGCAGCGCAGCCACCAGCGCGTGACCGGCCTCGTGATAGGCCGTGTGCTTCTTCTCGTCGTCGGTGATGATGCGCGACCGGCGCTCGACGCCCATGATGACCTTGTCCTTGGCCATCTCGAAGTCGTACATCGTCACGACCTTGCGATTCTGACGGGCAGCGATGAGCGCCGACTCGTTCACGAGGTTCGCGAGATCTGCACCCGCAAAGCGCGGCGTGCCGCGCGCGATGACGTTCAGCTTCACGTCGTCGCCCAGCGGGATCTTCTTGGTGTGCACGGCGAGAATCTGCTCGCGGCCGCGCACGTCGGGCAGGTCGACCACCACACGGCGGTCGAAGCGGCCCGGACGCAGCAGCGCCGGGTCGAGCACATCAGGTCGGTTGGTCGCCGCCACAAGGATGACGCCTTCGTTGCTCTCGAAGCCGTCCATCTCGACGAGCAGCTGGTTCAGCGTCTGCTCGCGCTCGTCGTGACCGCCGCCGAGGCCGGCCCCACGGTGCCTGCCGACCGCGTCGATTTCGTCGATGAAGATGATGCAGGGCGCGTTCTTCTTGCCCTGCTCGAAGAGGTCACGCACGCGGCTCGCGCCGACGCCGACGAACATCTCGACGAAGTCCGACCCGCTGATCGAGAAGAACGGGACGTTGGCCTCGCCGGCCACGGCGCGCGCCAGGAGGGTCTTGCCCGTGCCGGGCTGCCCGATGAGCAGCACGCCCTTCGGGATGCGGCCGCCGAGCTTCTGGAACTTCTGCGGTTCCTTCAGGAAATCGATGATCTCCTGCAGCTCTTCCTTGGCCTCGTCCACACCGGCCACGTCCTTGAACGTGATCTTCTTCTGCGACCCCGACGACAGCTTCGCGCGGCTCTTGCCGAACGAGAGGGCCTTGTTCCCCCCGCTCTGCATCTGCCGCATGAAGAAGATCCAGAACCCGATCATCAGGAGGATCGGCGCCCACATGTACAGGAACGTCGTCCAGGGGCTGCCCGCCTCACGTTCGGCACGCACCTCGACCTTGTTGGCCACCATCTTGTTGCCGAGGCCCTCGTACTGGGTCGGCGCGTAGGTGCGGGTTTTCTCGCCGGTCTTGCTCGTGGCGACGATTTCCTGCCCCGATATGGTGACCTTCTCGATCTTCCCAGCGTCGAGCTGCTGAACGAACTCGCTGAACGGCTGTGTCGTTTCGCGGTCCTGGAACGACACCGAGAAGTTCCAGATCAAGATGCCCGCGACGACCAACACCATCCAGAACAGCAGGCTCCGTAGCGTTGAATTCAAGCCTTCCCTCCTGGGTGCGTGGCCCTCAAGATTACCACGCGAGTGGTGGTCGGACTCACCGCGAACGCCTCGTCCACGGCAATCCCGGCCACCCAGACGATGCGCCCGTCGGGCATCGCGACAATCGGCACCGTCCGGCGGTCGTGCCGGGGCACCTTGCGGTTGACGAACACGTCCTGCAACTTCTGACTGCCGCCGAGGCCAATCGGCCGCAGCGCGTCCCCGGGCTGCCAGGCCCGGACGACCAGCCGACCGCCCACCTCGTCTGCGTCCACCATCGCGCCGGTCGGCCCGAGGGCGTCCGGTGCGACGTTCACGGTGCGCCGATCGGCGACCACGGCCATCACCACCCGCCCGTCGGGCTTCCAGTTCACCGTGCCGGGCACGGGCAGCCACAACGTCGGAGCGGGCTCCCCTTCCTCCGTCTCGGCGGCCCTGACGGGCTCGAAATGGAGATGCGCGCCCTCCCGCACCACAGTCCACCTGCCGAGCTGGCCCCGACGGCCCTCACGCACGGACATGAACCGCTCGATGTCGTCCACCGTGCGCGTCGTTGCCCGGTCGCCCGCGAGGTGCCTGGCCAAGGCCAGCAGCACCCGGCCCCGAAGCGTGTCCGGGGCCTCGCGCAGGGCGTCGAGGTCAAGCCTCCATCCGCGGTCCCCATGCGTCACGGCACGCTCGACCAAAGGCACCGCCGACTGCTCGAGCCAGTCGTCGTCGGCACGCCAGCGGTCAGCCTGACGCGCCAGACGCGCCGGAAGCCCGCGGCCGGCCACACGCGTCAGCAGTGGCAGCACCTCGTGCCGCACCCGGTTGCGTGGAATGCCGACGTCGGCATTCGACGCGTCCTCCCGGTAGGTGAGACCCCGTTCGACCAGAAACTGTTCCACGTGGGCCCTGGATGTCTCGAGCAGCGGCCTGATCAGCAGTCCCCGCTTCGGGTGCATGCCCCCCATGCCCCGGGTCCCGGCCCCCCTCAGGAAGCGCAGGACCACGGTTTCGGCCTGGTCGTCTCGGGTGTGACCGAGGGCGATGCGGTGGGCACCCAGCTCGGCTGCTGTCTCTCGAAACGCGGCGTGCCTGAGGAGATGCGCCGTGCGCTCGATGGACCAGCCACGCACCTGCGCCTCGGCCGAGACCGCCACCCGCGCCTCCCGGAAGGGCACGCCGAGGCCCAGGGCCACCCCGCGACACCAGTCCAGGTCGAGGTCCGCCTCACCCGCGCGCAGGCCGTGGTGCACATGAATGACGCCTGCGAGGGTGGCTTCGAGTCGCGGCAGCAACTCGTGCAGCACGTGCAGGAGCGCCATCGAGTCGGCCCCACCCGACAGCGCCACCGCCACGCGGTCGCCGGGCGAGATGAGGCCGTAGCGGCGGATGGTCTTCAGCACGCGCAGGGGAAAACGGGTCATGGGAGCGTATGGCGTATGGCGCCAGCCTACAGTCCTCCGGCTTCGGGCCGATTGCCCATTGTGCCCGGATCCTCCGGGCCGCCCGAGGCCCTCCCATCTTGATCTGCCAACCGTCCAGCCCACACTCACCGGCCCGCCACCACCGGCGACACCTTCTCTCCCTTGCCCTCACGTGTGCCGCGCTGGCGTGGGGCAGCCTGGCATCGGCCGCTGGGAGCGCCGACGCCGGCGCGCGTTCCGGCAGGGCTGACGAGACGGCCCACCCGCGAACCGTCGTCGCCATCTTCGATGCGGTGCAGGACTGGGACGTGCTGGCCGCCAACGCTCCGGCAGGCGCCGAGATCGTCGTGCTCGACAGCCGGCGTGAGGGCCTGCGAGAGCTCGCCGCCGCCCTGGATGGCGCGGGGCCGATCGACGCGCTGCACGTGATCTCGCACGGGTCGCCCGGCGCCCTGCACCTCGGCACAACGCAACTCACGCCAGCCACCACCACGGCGTACGCGGCAGAACTTGCCGCGCTCGGGGCCAATCTCGCCGCGGGGGCCGACGTGCTGTTCTACGGCTGCGAGGTCGCCGGCGATGCGGAGGGCCTGACGCTGCTCCGGCAGGTGGCCGCAGCCACTGGTGCCGACGTGGCGGCATCCTCCACCCTCACCGGCGCCAGCGACAAGGGCGGCGACTGGACCCTCGAGGCCGTCGTGGGCGACGTGAACCACGTCGCCGGGCTCGATGTGCCCTCCTACCCGAACGTGCTCCAGACGCTGCAAGCGGGCGACATGGTGGTGCTGGGCTGGAACTCGTTCACCGACACCATCACGTTCGCCACGCTCGTGGACATCCCGGCGGGGAATCTTGTCTTCATCACCGACCGCGGATGGGACCAGGCGACCAACAACTTCACCACGCTGAAGACAGGCGACGGAACGCTCGGATGGTACGTGGGGTCGCCCGTCGCCGCCGGTACCGTCCTGTCGCTCTACCTGGGCGGTTCTGACGCCTCTACCACACTCACGAACACGACCACTGGCATGAACCTCCAGCTGAACATCGACACCGACGGCTGGACGGACGCCGCCGACCCCATGGGGATCGCCGGCGACGGCGTGTTCATCTATGTGGAAGCCGTCGACCCACCGCGCTTCCTCTTCGGTTTGAACAACTCCGCCGGAACGGTGGACGCCAGCAACTGGAACACGTCGATAGGCGCCACCCTGCGCGATTCGATGTTGCCCAACGGCAACGGCAGCCAGAACGCGCTGACCAATGGCGTGAACGCGGTCGGGTTGCCAGGCGGAGGCGCCCAGCAGGACAACGTGCAGTACACGGGGCCGACGACGGCGGCGGATCGCGCGACGTGGCTCGCCAGGATCGCCAACGTCGCGAACTGGTCGGGCGACAACGACGGGCTCATCGTCACCTCGGCCGGATCGTCACTTGCGATGCTCGCGGCGCCGACGATCGGGAACCTCTCGGGGGACGCCGTGTCGTTCAC
>JAEZDP010000358.1 GCA_023418055.1 Acidobacteriota bacterium | reverse complement strand
GGGTACCAGTTCTGCACCGTCGAATACTTCACCGTCGCATCGTCGAGCGCGACGAGTTCCACGACGGCGGCGTGCAGCTGGTGTTCGTCACGCATGGGCGCCGTGCAGCCTTCGAGATAGCTCACGTAGGCCCCCTGGTCGGCGATGATGAGGGTGCGCTCGAACTGGCCCGTGCCCTGCGCGTTGATGCGGAAGTAGGTGCTGAGCTCCATCGGGCAGCGCACGCCCTTCGGCACGTACACGAACGATCCGTCGCTGAAGACCGCCGAATTGAGCGCCGCGTAGAAGTTGTCGGTGTAAGGCACGACCGAGCCGATGTACTTCTGCACCAGCTCCGGATGTTCACGCACAGCCTCGGAGAACGAGCAGAAGATGATGCCGAGTTCGGCCAGCTTGGCCTTGAACGTGGTGGCCACCGAGACACTGTCGAACACGGCGTCGACGGCCACGCCCGCAAGCGCCATCTGCTCTTCGATCGGAATGCCGAGCTTGTCGAACGTGGCGCGCACCTCGGGGTCGACCTCGTCGAGCGAGTTCAGCAGCTTCTTCGGCTTCGGTGCCGAGTAGTAGCTGATGTCCTGAAAGTCCACCGGCGCGTAGTGCACGTTCGGCCAGGCGGGGTAGGACATCTTGAGCCAGGCGCGGTAGGACTTCAGGCGCCACTCGAGCATCCACTCTGGTTCCTGCTTGCGCTCCGAGATCGCCCGCACGACGTCTTCGTTCAGGCCCTTCGGGAAGGTGTCCGACTCGATGTCGGTGACGAAGCCGTACTTGTACTCCTGTGTGGCGAGCTGTTCGATGGTATCGGTGGCAGTGTCCATGGCTATCCTTCGGGTTGGCTTCGATGAGCCCCATCCCTGGAGATGTCGGAAAAGACGCGGTCTGCGGGTGACCCGGTGCGTCGGAGGTCTCTGACGAGCCCGATGCACGCAGCCGTGACTTCTCAATATAGGACTTATTGAGTCGGCGATCAAGCCCCAGCAGGGGCTAAGCCGTTTTCAGACAACGGGTTACCGTCTCGATCCTGAGACTGATCTCAGAATGAGAGGCTCCGGCCGCAACCGCTTGGTCGGCGCTCTGATGCCGCGCCGGCAGCGGCACTCGCCTATCGGGGGCCTCACGGGGGGTCAGACCTGCGGCGTGACGTTTCGGGGTCAGACCTGCGACGCGATCTTTCGGGGTCAGACCTGCGAGGTGGCTGCGACCCCCATGCTCGCCGGCGCCCCCTACGACTCGTGCAGCACGCGCGCCGGATGTGCATGCGCCGCCCGCCACGCCGGGAGCAGAGCCGCCAACACGGCCGTCGCGGCGAGCACGAGCACACTGATGGCGATGGTCGCCGGATCCCCGGGCTCGAGCTGGTGGAGCAGCGCCTGCACCGACGACCCCATCCACAACGCGAGCACCACGCCTGTCGCGAGGCCCGCGCCCACGACCATGACCACCCGAGCGAAGACCAGCGTGAGGATCCGCAGCGGCGTGACGCAGAGTGCGAGGCGGATGCCCAGTTCTGCGCGGCGTCTGCCGACGGCGTAGGCGGCGACGCCGTACAGGCCCACGGCCGCAATCGCGAGCGCCAGGACGCCGAAAAAGCCCGCCACCGTCGCCAGCAGCCGTTCCTGTGAGACGGCCCCCTCCACGAAGTCGGTGAGCAGCAGCGTGCGGACCGTCACGGGCTGCCCCGCGCCTTCGAGCGCGGAGGCGAGGTCACGCCGCAGCGCGGCCGGCTGTCCCCGTCCCCCGCGTGCCCGCGCGCTGACGGTCACGCGGTCGCCCACGGCGTCGAGCTGGGCATGAGGCAGGTAGATGGTGGGCGGCACGTCACGCCGCAGGTCGCGCAGGTATCTCGCATCGGCCACGCGGCCGACGATCGTGCGGGCGACGGCGTCGGGTGAGCCATCCGCGATGACCCGGCCAATCGGGTCGCGGCCGTCCAAGTACGCGCGGACGAACGCGTCGTTGACGATGACGACATCCGGAGTGCAACGCCTGTCGTCCGCCGTGAACAGGCGGCCGGCCTGGAGCACTGTGCCGTACGTGGCGAAGAACTCCGGGCTGACGCCGTTGTACCAGACCAGCCGCTCGCGATTGCCGCCCGGCAGCGGATGTCCGTCGATCGTCGCCACGGCGCCATTCCACCCCGCCCCCGACATCGGCGCGAAGGACGACACACTCGCCCGCTCGACGCCGGGAACCGCCGCGGCAACGCCCGCGAGGCGCTCGGCAAAGGCCGCGCGCGCCTCACCAGTCGCCGCATCGCGCCCCAGTTCCACGTGTGCCACGACCACCCCGTCCGGCACGAAGCCGAGAGGCTGGACCGCCAGGGTCGTGAACGTCCGCACCAGCAGCCCCGCGACGACGATGAGCACCAGCGACAGCGCGACCTGCGCGCCCATCAACACATGGGTGGTGAAGAGACGGCCTTCGCCTGCGACACTGCGTGACTGCTCCTTGAGCGCATCGCCAGCCACCACGCGCGTGTTGCGAAGGGCGGGCACCATCGCGCAGAGCACCACCGCAAGGCAGGCGCTGAGCGCCGTGAATCCGACCACGGGCCAGTCGAAGGACAGATCGAGATGCACAGGCGCATCGGCCGTGGACAGCAGCGCCAGCAGTATCCGGCTGCTGACCCATGCGACACCGAGGCCGACGACCGCGCCGAGTGCGGCCAGCAATACGCCTTCGGTGACCAGCTGACCGACGAGCCTCGCCCGTGACGCGCCGAGCGCCATCCGCATGCTCATCTCGGGACGCCTCGCAGCCCCCCGGGCCAGCAGCAGGTTGGCGAGGTTGGCGCAGGCGACGCACAGCACGAGCGCTGCCGTCATTCCCAGGATGGCGAGCGGCTGCCGATACCGGCCCCGGAGGTTGGACCGCCCCGTCGCCGCCGGGGTGAGCGCGAACGGCTCGGCCAAGTACTCGCTGCGCTGCTCGACGAGATAGTGCTCGGGGAGGGTGGCGTCCCTCACGAACGGCTGCACCGAGCGCAGGCGTCCCTCCGCCGAGTCGAGGTTCTGCCCCGGCGCCAGCCTGACGAGTACGTTGAGCCACCAGGTCGAACGTCGGTCGAGTCGCGACGCCTCGCCCAGGATGAGCGGCTCGGTGCCGAACGGGAGCGCGACATCGAACGCGCGTCCCACCTCCGGGCCATAGAAGCCGCCCGGCATCACGCCGACCACCGCAAACGTGATGCCCTGGATGACGATGGAGCGCGACAGCACGGCAGGGTCGCTGTCGAGGCGGCGCTGCCAGTACGCGTGGCTGACGACGGCCACGGGGCCCGACCGCCCGCCGCCCCGCCGGTCATCGTCGGCCGTGAGGGTCCTCCCGACCCGTGGGGCGATGCCAAGCACCTCGTAGAAGCCGCCGCTTACAAACTGCACCTCGTCGCGTTCACCGCGGCCGTCCACGTGCACCACCATCGGCTCGTTGGCCCACGCCGTCAGACCCTCGACGCCGATGTCCGACTGGCGCAGGGCGTCGAAGATGGGATAGGTCCAGCTCCCTCCGTCGAGCAGGGCCAGACGGTCCGGTGCCGACACCGGCAGCGTGCGGAGCAGGAGCGCGTTCGCGATGGTGAAGACGGTGGCGTTGGCCCCGATGCCAAGCGCCAGCAACGCGACGGCGACCAGGGCAAAGAGCGGTGTGCGGACGAGCAGGCGGATGGCGTGCCGCAGGTCACGCGCCACGATGTCGATCGGCTGAAAGCGCCGCTGGTCGCGATGGGCCTGGGCAAGCGCGGTGAGGCTGCCGATGCGCGCGAGGGCCTATCTCCGCGCCTCCTCAGGAGCCATGCCGTCGCGCAAGCACGCCTCCACGTGCATCGCCAGATGGCTCTGGACCTCGTCCTCGAAGTCGTCGCCGGCCTGCCTACGTGCGCCGAGGCTGGCCCGTACGCGCATCAGCGCCACCCGCAGCGCCCTCACGACGGGCGCTCCTGTTCGAGGAACCGCGCCATGAGCGCCGTGGTGGCCTCCCACTCGCGGGCCTCGGCCACGAGGCGCTTGCGCCCCGCGCGCGTCAGTCCATAGAACTTCGCCTTGCGACCGTTGTCCGAGACGCCCCACGACGAGGCGATGGCGCCTTCCTGCTCGAGCTTCAGCAGGGCCGGGTAGATGGTGCCGTAGTTGACGACCAGCGCACCGTCGCTCGTCTGTTCGATGCGACGCGCGATGCCGTACCCGTGCAGGTCGCCCATGACGTCGAGCGTCTTCAGGATCATGAGGGCAAGGGTGCCCTGCCAGACGTCCCGTTTGTCTCCCATGTCGCCTCCTATGGCAATGCCATAGTAGGACCATACGTATGGGATTGCCATAGAGTTCGCCAGGAACGGGAGCCTCGCGCACCGACGTTGTGCCGTGCGGCGTGAGGCGTATGGCGTATGGCGTATGGCGTGCGGCGCCCTACAACGCCTTCAGATACTCGATGATGGCGAGCTTCGTGGCCGCCGGCAGGTCAGTGCCATAGAGGTGCCCGCCGTTGCCGTTGCCGCGCAGGGCGGTGTCGAAGCGGACGCCGCTGCGCTCGGCCTCCGCCGACCGCGTGTCGAAGCCCACCCGCTCCCAGTCGTACACGTCGTACGCGCGGTAGAACACGCGGGGGCGCTCCTCGGGGAACAGCAGCGCACGCAGGTCGGGTACCGATCCGTTGTGCAGGTACGGAGCACGCAGCCAGATGCCGTCGAGCGGCATGTTGGCGTAGCCTTCCGTCTTGCGGAACCGGCGGAACTGCCAGGGACGTCCGCTGCCGATCGTGTTCATTGCGGCGGCCAGTGCGGGGCTGAACGAGTCGAGCCGCTCGCGGTCGGTGCCGATGTCGGCGATGGGCGTCACCTGCCCGATCCGCTCACCGTCGAACGCGTGGCACGACGCGCACGACGCGCGATAGGCCTGCTCGCCTTCGAGGGCCCGTACCGCGTCGATGCGGCCGGCAGGGAAGCGCGGCGGTGGGAAGCCGAGCGTCCAGTCGGCGATGCGCGCCATCGACGGCAGGTCGAGGGACTTTGGCGTCGCACCGGCCCCGATCGCGGCGCTCTTGTTCCGCTCCTCGACGACGTCGTTGTTGCCGTCCCAGTGCAGCCACAGGCCCTGCCGTGCGCGCTGGTTCCACAACGAGGGCAGGTCGGCCGTGCCCACCGTGTCGTCCATCGGGATGCCGAGCAGTTGTTTGTAGGGGTTGAAGGTGTCCACCCGACCAGGCCCCTGCGGTGGACGGTCGTCGAACCAGGCGTTCTCAGCCGCGCGGTCGAGGATGCCCTTGCGCGCCGCGCGGACGACAAACAGGCGGTACACCATGCGCTCCCACAACCCGAAGTCGGGCTGGCTTCGCCGGATCGCCTCCACCATCGTCGTCGTCTCGAAGGCGGGGCCGCTGGCGCAGGCCGTCAGGAAACGGGCATACCCCTGCAGGTCCATCTGGTGCGCCGGCATCCCGACGATCACCCGCGGCGCGGCATCGGGAGCCTCTCGCAGTGTCCCGACGTGGCAGGTGGCGCAGTTGAGACCCACGCGGTCGCCGTTGCCTGGCCGGAACGAGGTGCCGATGGGCCGCCCGTGCGGCGCGCCTTCGTCGATGAACCCGAGCCGGCCGTAGCCGACGCCAGGCCGTGCCGGCAGATGTTCGCCACACACCTCGGGTAGCACGCGCCATATTCGGTAAGGCAATCCCGACCCTTCTTCCGCGCCGATCGACCCGTACTTGAAGTGCTCGACGATGTCGGGGAACGACGGGCCGTCCTCTCGCGGCGTGGTGGCGCGCAGGCTCACGGTCAGGGCCAGCAGGGCGGCCAGCGCGGAGATGCGTCTGGCCACTGAGGCCTTGCTGTGATGTCCCTTCGGATGTCCGACGCGCCGCAGTGGGGGCCAGTCCATCGGTGCCTCACGTGAACGGCGGGGGCGAGAACACCGACATGATCTCGTCGATCATGGCTTCTCTCGACGGATACCGGGCCTCCTCGTAACACCCCAGCGGGTTCTCGACGGCATTGACGAGGCACTTGTTGCAGTAGGTGCAGGGCCGCGGCGGGCGCCCGATGCCCGCGGCAAACTGCTGCACGAGGTCGTTGTTGGCGATGAGGGGCCGCGCGATGGTCACCGCGTCGCAGAAGCCCTGACGAATGGCTTCGCGAATGATGGCCGCCGTCTGGAACCCGCCGGTGCACAACACGGGGATGCCGACCGCCTGTCTGATCGCCTGGGCTGCCGGCAGGTTGATGCCCTCGATACGCTCACCGCCGGCCTCACGCCAGCGCCGCTCGACGATGGCGCGGGTGAGCCGCCCGCGGTAGAAGAGGTAGTTGCGCAGCGCGAGGCCGCCGCTCGAGAGCAACTGGTCGTAGGTCTTGATCAGTTCGTCGATCGGCAGCCCGCCGGGTGGATTGCGGGGGTGCGGGAAGAAGCTGCCCGTCGAGACGTGCAGGGCGTCCACCCCCGCCTGCTCGAGCCACTGGCACACCTGCAGGGTGTCGGCCAATGTATTGCCCGGCCCCTCGTCGTCGGTGATGGCGTCGTTGTGGTCTTCGGCGCTGATCTTCACCTGCAGATGGAAGTCGTGGCCCACCTCCGCCCGGATGGCCGCGACGACCTCGAGCAGAAAGCGCGCACGCTGCCGGAGGGGACCGCCGTACTCGTCGGTGCGGTCGTTGATGGCCGAGCTCAGGAACTGGGTGAACAGGTAGCCATTGGCGGCGTGCAGTTCGACGCCGTCGAGGTTGGCGGCGCGGGCACGGCGTGCTCCCGCCGCGAAGGCGGCGACGGTGTCTGCAATGTCCTGCGGCGTCATGGCGACGCAGGGGAAGCCGTGCAGCGGCTCGTCGCGCCCGGTGGAACTGAGGGCCTGGTCGTACTCGATGCCAGGGATGTCGCGCTGGCGGCCCGCGTGAGACAACTGGAGGATGAAGCGGCAATCGTGTGCGTGCACGGCCTCGCCGACGGCACGCCAGAACGGCACGCGTTCGTCCCGATCGATTGTCGCGTAGTTGGGCACGATACGTCCGCGGATCGTCACCGGCACGAACGACGAGACGATGGCGCCGACGCCGCCACGGGCGAACTTCGTTTCCCAGTTGATGCGCGTCTGCGTGCCTGACCCGTCGTAGTTGTCGAACCGACCCGACACGTTGGACCGCAGCACGCGGTTCTTGACGGTGAGATTGCGGAACTGCAGCGGCTCGAACAGGACGTCGCCCATCACAACCTCTTCAGGAACGCGATGAGCGCACGCTTCTCGTCGTCACTCAGTTCCGCGCCGAACGTGTGGCCGCGGTCGAGGACGAAGTCCGGCGCCACGTTGTTGCGCATGAAGCCGCGAAACAGGCTGTCGTCGCTCAGCAGGTTCAGCACGACGCGATTGCGGACGATGCGCGGCAGCCGTGTGGGGTCCACGCGGGCGATGAGGTCCACCGGCGTGCCGGCTGGAATCTGCACGGGCCGGTCGCGTCCGGTGACGCGCAGTTCGCTGGGGACACTCGTCGTGATGATCGACTGCACGCCGAGCCGGCGTTCGGGCCACAGCAGCTTCTCGGTGGCGTCGTGGAAAGCCGCCATGCGGCCGGCCACGGACGGATCCTTCACGAAGGTGCCGAGGGCGTTGTTGTGCAGGTACGGCGCGGTGGCCCACATCGAGACGAGCGACGGGGTGCGGTAGTACCCGCCGCCGCCGCCTGGAATGGTGATCTCGAGCGGGTCCCTGGGCTTGTTGGGGTTGTAGAGCCCGGTGATCGTCCCGACCGCCGGCAGCGACTTGTAGGTCTCCGACGAGAACTGCTCCCACACGCCACCGCGGCGGGCGTTGGTGCCCATGGCGCGGGCCACATTGGTGCCGATATCGCGCACCGAGTACCGGCGATCGTCGGAGAGGAAGTTGTCGGTGAGGAAGGCGGGCTTCTGGACTTCGGCCTCGAACCAGGCCCGGCGTGCGCCCGGGTCGATGAGCGGCGTGGGAGGCTGCTTGCTCGAGTGGCAGCTCGCGCACTGGCCCGCAAACACCTGCGCCCCACGCGCCACCTGCTCGGGCGGGTCGGCGAGATACGCGGCGCCGCCAGGCGCGTCGGCGAGATGCATCGGCCCGAGCGTCTTCAGAAAGGCCTCCGCTGCCGGCATGCGCGCCTCGGTCGCCACCCAGTCGGGGCACTCGCGACGAGCCTGCTCCATGTCGAAGGGCTGCTGCGGGGTCAGGCCCGCGACCGGGTCGATGCGCGTCAGCCAGATGTCGGAACACATTCCGATGTTCACGTACACGCGCAGCGACGCGCCGGCCACGCCAATCGAGTCGGCGCCGTCCTTGAGGATGTGATGCACGGCGCGTTCGCTGCCGTCGGCCATCTTCTCGACGGCCGTGGGTCTGGAGCCGAGCAGGAACACCGCGTTGATGTTGCTCGGGTTGTGGTTGTGGTCGGTGGCGAATCGCGACGTGTCGGACGTGCCGGGTGGCTGGCGGTTGCCGAGATGCCACCGGTAATCGCGCGGCGTCATCTTCAGGCTGAAGAGTTTGCCTTCCTGCCAGTACTGATTGCCTATCGCCCCTGCCAGCTCACTCCAGCGCGGACGCTCGGGATCGACCGGCGGGTTGAGGGGGTTGAAGCCGATATGGCAGAAGCCGCAGGTCATCCCGACGAGATAGGGAGGCTGCATCCCTTGCGGATGCGTGCGATAGGTCTCGGCGTTCCAGTTGGCCGGGTCGAACTTCGGGTTGGGGAACTTGCGCAAGCCGACGACGCCCGTGGGCTCGCCCGGAATGCCTGGGACGGGAGGCTGCGTGCAGTGGTCCATCCACAGGCCATGCTCGTCGGGGCCCGTCGCGGGCTCGCAGCCTGGCTGCGTGATGGCGCCGAGTTCGCGAAAGCGTCGCCCATGCCGGCGCGAGTCGACGTAGTTGATGAGGTCGACGTTGCCCTCGGTGATCTCGGCCATCCGGGCCCAGAAATGCTCGTTGCCGCCCGTCCAGAAGTACCAGGTGTCACGGCCGGCCCGCTCTTCATCTGTGAGCCGGCCCTGCCCATACCCGTAGTCTTCATCGGAGCCGTACCGCGGCTGAGGATTGGGCGTCTGGATGTCCGGCGAGGGGCCATCCGCGGAGGTCACGACCACGACGACCCAGCAGGCGACCAGAAGGGTCGACCAGGACAACGTTCCGTACGGGCGCGCCATGTGGCACCACCTCGGAAAGAGACACGGGCGGAGGGATGTACCAGCAATAACGGCACGCGCCCGGAGGGCGAACATGCCCGTCCGCCTGCCGTGTCGAGGCTCGCGGCGTGTCAGCGTGCGGCGTAGTACGAGCTGAGCAGCGTGTCCATGACGGCGGTGGCACGCGCACCAGACTCGCCCGTGCTCGGACAGCGCCCCACGCCCATGAGCTGGTCGACGACGGTCTGGATGAGCGGCTGCTGAACATGCGCGGGGTGTGTGACGACTTCCGTCTCGATCCGGCCGTGCCGTTCGATGTGCAGCGGGTGCTCGTCGAACGTCGAGAAGCGCACGCGTCCCATCGTGCCGACGATCTCGACCTGGTCGGCGTCGCGGTCGGCATCGAAGCACCAGACGCCCGTGCCGTGCACGCGCCCCTCGCAGGTGAACACGGCCGACACGAGGTCTTCGGCCTCGTGGAAGCCGCCCACGTTGGCCGCGCCGCCCTGCACGTCGGTGAGCGGCCCCAGCAGGAAGTCGAGCAGGTCGAGGGTGTGCGACGCGAGGTCCACGAAGAGCCCGCCGCCAGAGATCGACGGCACCAGACGCCAAGGCAGCGCGCCGTCGACACGCTGATGCCGGCGGGTGAGCGTCACCGTGACGACGCGCGGAGCGCCGATGGCGCCGTCGTCGAGCAGGGTCTTGACCCGGACGAATCGCGGGAGCGCACGCCGGTAGTAGGCCGTGAAGAGCGGCACCGACGCCGCGCGGCAGGCCTCGATCATCTCGCGGCACTCGTGCAGGCGCCTGGCCATCGGCTTCTCGACGTACACCGGCTTGCCGGCCGCCGCCGCCAGCCGCGTGTAGGCGCAGTGCGTGTCTGGCGGGGTCGCGACGTAGACGGCATCCACCTGGTCGTCGTGCACCAGCGCCTCGGCATCGTCGTACCAGCGGGGGACGCCGTGGCGCCGTGCGTAGTCGAGGGCCAGATGGGACGTGCGGCGCATCACGGCCACGAGGGCCGAGTGTCGCGCCTTGGCAAATGCCGGCCCGCTCTTCACTTCGGTCACGTCGCCGCAGCCGATGATGCCCCACCGTATCGTCGTCATCGTGCAGACTCGCGCGTTGGCTCTTTCGTCATGGACTGCCCATTTGAGCATGACGCCGCACCGGACCGCACCGCACCGATCGGGTGGCTGCTACGCTGAGGCGTGACCAACCGCGCCGCACCGCCCGTGACCGTCGTGCTGCACGACATCCGCAGCCTGTACAACGTCGGGGCGTTCTTCCGCACCGCAGACGGGGCCGGGATCGATCGCTTGATCCTGTCGGGCATCACCGCCCGTCCACCGCGCAAGGAGATCGCCAAGACCGCCCTCGGCGCAGAGGACAGCGTGCCGTGGTGCGGAGTGGACGACATCTCCGCATGGATGGACACGTGGCGGGAGGGCGGCGGTCAGCTCATCGCCATCGAAACGGGTGAGGCGGCGCTCGATCTCTACGACTGGCAGCCCGACTGGCCGGTGGCCGTCCTCTTCGGACACGAAGTCGATGGCTTGCCCGCGAGCGTGCTCGCGCGCTGCGACCGGCATGTGCGGGTGCCCATGTGTGGCACCAAGCGGTCGCTGAACGTGGCGACGGCCGCCGGGGTGGTGATGTACGAACTGCTGCGCAAGTGGCGGCAGCAGCCTGCGGTCGCTAGCGGCGCCGCTGCAGCTCGCGCAGCGGCCGCCAGCCGATGATCTTGACGCCGCGCTGTGCCAGCAGCGCGCGAATCCCCTCGTCCTCCGTGAAGAGCCGGTACTCGGTATCGCGCTCCTCCCAGCTGTTGGTGATGTGCCGCATCTCGTCTCCGGCCAGCGCCGGGTGGATGTACAGCTCCGTGACGCCTGGCTGCAGGCCTTCGAGCATCCGCCTCCAGTAGACGTCGACGGCCTCGCCCGGCTTGCGCTGCGCGTGAATGAGGTAGTCGGGATACACCGTGCCGTCGGCGTCGAGCTCAGCACGCAGGTGCCCGCCGCCGAGTTGCGCGAGGACGTCCTGGTTGCCCATGCGGATGGGCAGGTCGAACTCTTTCGCGAGCCGCCGGTAGACCGCGTGATAACGCAGGTCGTACTGCAGCGCGCCCATGTGCGAGTCGAGGTGCGTGACGTCGATGCCCGCGTCGAGCGCCTTGCGGATCTGCGCGCGCGCCTCAGTCTCGGCCTGCTCCGGGGAGGCATTGGCGTACACGCTCCTGATGTCCGGCCACAGGTAGCCTTGCGGGGTCACCAGTCCGGGGACGTCGGCGCGGTTGGCGACGGGGCCCCACTTGTACACCTTCCACTCGCTGGTGTGCGTCAGATGGAGGCCGAAGTCGGCATCGGGGGTCTCGCGCGCCCAGGCCGCGATCTCTTCGAACCACGGGCACGGCACCATGATGGTGCCGCTCGAGATCAGGCCCTTCTGCATCCCGGCGATCGTGGCGGCGTTGGCCGCATGGCTCATGCCTACATCATCGGCATTGACGATGAGCAGGATGTCGTTGGCCGTGTACCCGAGCCGCTCGGCCAGGGGCGGCAGGCCCGTGTTCTGCCGGGTCGCACCCAGCGGCAGCCACAGCGCGAGAACGATGGCGGGGACGAGCGCAGCAGAGAATCTCAGCATCGCGCGAGTGTAAGGCCTTCCGTGTACCATGGCCCATGTCCAGGCTGACGGTGTGGGTCCTGCTGGCGGCGACGTGTGCCTGCACGACGCCATCGCCCCGGGTCGCCGACATCACCGACGCGTATCTGGAACGCTACTTCGAGATGTACCCGGCGCGCGCCACCGCGCTGGGCCGCACCGACCACGACGGGCGTCTCGAGTGGCCGACCGACGAGGGCGTCCGTGCGTGGGTGCGGTATCAGGACGACGTGGACGCCGCGCTGCGTACCGCCGTGGCCCTGCCTGCCGCCACGGCCGAGGAACGGCTCGATGCCGAGGTCCTCTGGTCTCAGACCGCCCGCGAGCGGCACGACTACGTGGTGCGGCGTCGCCACGAGACCGACCCCCTGTTCTGGACGGGCCTGGCCGCCGACGCCACGACGTACCTCGTCGTGCGCGACAACCGGCCCCTGCAGGATCGCGCGGCCGATGCCGTGCGGCGCGTCGAGCGCATCCCGGCGCTGGCAGCCGAGGCCATCCGACGCGTCGATGCCGCACCGGCCGGCCGCCTGTCGGCCGAGGTCTGCCGGATCGCGGCCGCACAGGCGCAGGCCGCCGCGGTCTTCTATCGATCCGGCTTCACGACGTTTGCCGCCGATGGCGGCGTCGATGCCGGACCGCAGGCCAGCCAGGCCGCCGACGCACTCGCGACGCTGGCCAACCATCTCGACGCGGCATCGCTGCGCGCGTCGGGGTCGGCCAGGCTCGATCGCCACTACGCGCGGACGCTGCAGGTCGGGCTGGCGACCGACAGGACGCCCGAGGATCTGCTCGCCACGGCCGAACGCGACCTCCTGAACGTGCGACAGGAGGCCGCCGCCTACGGGCGGTCGATCTGGTCGACCGTGATGGGGTCGCGGCCACCGCCCGTCAACGAACGGGCGTTGCTCCGAGCGCTCTTCGATCGCGTGGCGGCCGACCGTGACGAAGATCTCGCGAGCTACACCGCACACTGGCACCACACGATCCGTGAGCTGACCGCCTTCGTCCGCGAGCACGACGTGATGACCATCCCCGAGCCGTTGCCGCTCGTCGTGGCAGAGTCGCCGCCGTATTTCCTCGGACAGTCTGTCGGCGGCGTGTATTCGCCCGGCCCGTACGCGCCCGATGCGCCGACGCTGCTCTTCCTGCCCGCGCCGCGCGCCGATGCGACGGCCTCCCAGCGGACGGCGTTCTTCCGCGACTTCAACCGGCACTTCACCCAGATGATTGCGCCCCACGAGCTGGTGCCCGGCCACTACGTGCAGGCCGGCCATGCCGCCCGCCATCCGCACGTCGTACGTGCCATCTTCGCCGACCCGCTCTACGTGGAGGGCTGGGGGACGTTCTGCGAGCGCCTGCTGCTCGATCTGGGCTGGGGCGGACCGCTGACACGCCTGGCTCATCTCAAGAAGCAACTCGAGAACGTCGCGCGCACGATCGTGGACGTCAGGGTGCACACCGCCGGCATGACGCGCGAGGAAGTGCTGCGGTTCGTGCGGGACGAGGCCCTGCAGGAGGACCAGTTCGCGGCAAACATGTGGACGCGGGCGATCACCTCGTCGCCCCAGATGGTCACCTACCATGAAGGCTACCGCGAAGTGCGGCAGGTCTACGATGCGGCCAGGCGGGCCGCCGGCGCGTCGTTCTCGCTGCGGACGTTCATGGACGAGATGATGGCGCTCGGCCCGGTACCGGTGCGCCACTACCGCGCGCGCATGGCGCGGTGAGATGGCGGGCCGGCGCGGCGCACGATCTACACTGGGTCGGCCATGGCCTCTCCCGTCCCTTCCCCCCTCGTCGGCGTCATCATGGGCAGCCGTTCCGACTGGGACACGCTGCGCCACGCCATCGACGTGCTCGAGTCGTTCGAGGTGCCATATGAGGCCCGTGTGGTGTCGGCCCATCGCACGCCCGACCTCATGCGCGAATACGCGCTCACCGCCGAGGAGCGCGGGCTGGCGGTCATCATCGCTGGCGCAGGCGGTGCCGCCCATCTGCCCGGCATGGTCGCGGCGCAGACCCTGGTGCCCGTGCTCGGCGTCCCCGTGCAGAGCCGTACGCTGCAGGGCCTGGACTCGCTGCTCTCGATCGTCCAGATGCCGGGCGGCGTGCCGGTGGCGACGATGGCCATCGGCACGGCCGGCGCGCGCAACGCGGGCCTGCTGGCCGTCGCCATGCTGGGCGTCACACGTCCGGCCCTGCGCGACCGCCTGCGGCGCTTTCGTGAGGAGCAGGAGCAGCGCGTGCTCGACGAGCGGCTGGAATAGCCGATGATTGTCCTTCCAGGCTCGGTCATCGGTGTACTCGGCAGTGGCCAGTTGGGCCGCATGTTCACGATTGCCGCCCGCCGGCTGGGCTACCGTGTCCACACGCTGTCGCCCGACCAGGATTCCCCCACGGGACAGGTGGCCGATGTCGAGGTGTCTGCCGCCTACGACGACCTCGATGCGATCCGCGCATTCGCCGACGGCATCGCCGTGGCCACTTTCGAGTTCGAGAACGTGCCCGCCGTCGCGCTCGACGTGCTGGCCGACCGCGTGGCCGTGCGTCCGTCGGGACGGTCGCTGCACATCGCCCAGCATCGCGTTCGCGAGAAGCTGTTCCTTCGCGACGCGGGCATCCCGGTCGCCCCCTTTGCGGTGATCGACACGGCCGCCGACCTCGACGCCGCCCTCACGAGCGTCGGCTGTCCGGCCATCCTCAAGACCGCGAGCTTCGGCTACGACGGCAAGGGCCAGGTGCGCATCGAGGCGCCGACAGACGCGGCAGACGCGTGGGCGTCCATCGGCAAGGTGCAGGCGGTGCTCGAAGCGGTCGTGCCGTTCGAGCGCGAGGTGTCAGTGGTCGTGGCCCGCGCCCTCGACGGGACGATGGCCGACTACGGGGTCATCGAGAACGCGCATCGCCATCACATCCTGGACGTCTCGGTGTGCCCGGCGCGCGTGCCGCCGGAGACCGCTGCGGAGGCCACACGCCTGGCCCGGCAGATCGCCGACGCGCTCGACCTCGTCGGCGTGTTGTGCACCGAGATGTTCGTCTCGTCCTCCGGCGCCATCATCGTCAACGAACTGGCCCCGCGTCCGCACAACTCGGGACACCTGACGATCGACGCGCACGTCACCTGTCAGTTCGAGCAGCAGGTGCGGGCGGTGTGCGGCCTGCCGCTGGGGTCTACCGCGTCGCGCGGACCGGCGGCCATGGCCAACCTCCTCGGCGACGTCTGGGAGGGTGGCGAGCCGGCCTGGGCGACGGCGCTCGAGGACCCGGCCGTGAAGCTGCACCTCTACGGCAAGCGCGAACCGAGGGCCGGGCGCAAGATGGGGCACCTGACGGCCGTGGCCCCCACCGTCGATGCGGCCGAATCGCTGGTGCGGCGAGCCCGCGAGACGTTGCGCGGCCGGTGATTGAACCTTTTGCATCAGCTGGCCGATTCCCCTGCCAGACCGGAGCAAGGGCATGTCAGGCATCCACCGGACGCCCGCCCCCGGATTGTCCACTGGGAGTGGCCGACAACGTGACTACCGTGCTGTATCTCATCGAGCGGGCCAACGAGGCACCGGTACTGGTGCCAATCGACGTGCGATCCCTCGAACCCGATTGCGATGGCTGCCTGACGCTGGTCGAGCCGCTGGCCTTCGATCCCTCGTCGGCGGTCGAACGGGTGCCCGCCGCGCGCTGCTTCGAGTACGACCCGTACCTGGCGCACGCGGTGCAGGCCTATGCCGCACAGGTGTCCACGCTCATTCGCGTGTCGCAGAGCGTCGTGGAGGGGCTGGCGGTGCCGGTGGTGCGTGACCGGGTGCTCGTGACGCCGGGCGAGGGCATCCACTGAGGCGGATCACCGGTCGAACAGCGACGCTGCCGGTGCAGCGGTCGCGCCGCCTGGCGCCGGCGCCCCGTACGTCTCGAGATAGCGTCGGAGCCTGAGCTTGCGCCGGGTGTTGTCCGAACTCATGTAGCGCACCACGCCGAAGACGGGCCGCCGTGGCGCCCAGGGGCGGTCGTACCGCCCGAGCACCCAGAAGATGCCGCTGTAGGAATTGGGGTCGCGGCCGTCCAGGGCGTAGCGGTTGTTCAGGTCCACCATGGTGGCCAGGGCCTCACGAGGCGATGGCGACCACTCGAGGATCTTCTTTCCCCACAACATGCGCAGGTAGTTGTGCAGCCGGCCTTCGCGGAGGAGCTGCGTCTGCGCGGCATTCCACAGCGGATCATGTGTGGCGGCGCCGGCAAACGCCTCTGGCGTGTAGAGATGCTCGCGCGGGTCGGACGCGTGCGCGTCGAGCGACGCGCGTGCCCAGTCGGGCAGCGAGTCGTAACTCGCATGGTCGGGCCTCAACGCGCAGAAGTTGAAGCCCAGCTCGCGCCACGTGATGCACTCGTCGAGAAAGGCCTCTGCCGAGGCCCCCACGTTCCACCAGCCCTCGCGCTTGCCCGTGGGCCGCGCAGCGAGGCGTCGGCGTGTCCAGCCCTCGCGTGACATCAGCTCCGCGAAGATGCGGTGCGCCGACAGGTGCCCGAAGTGCAGCCAGGGCGAGAGCCGCGAGGAGGCGTCGCGATCCGGGTGATTGCGGTCGTCCTGGTACCGGGGCAGGTCCTCCGACAGGAACGCGGCGAGACGCGCCGCGGCTGCGCGCGCCCCTCCACGCACGACGGGGCTTGCGGCAATCGAGTGATCGACGGGCAGCCGGGCGATGGTGTCCGACGGGTCGGGCGTGGTGGCCGCGGGGAAGAACGTCCAACGGTCGAGCGCCGGCAGCGGGGCCGCACGACGCGGGAGCGCATCCCCCACGTGCTGCACCGGGACGCTATCGAGGGCGGCAGGCAGCGTGCGCTGCAGGTACCGGCGAAAGGCGTACGCGGTGGGGTACACCTTGTCGGTCGCGCGCATGGGCACAAGGCCGTTGCTGTCGACGGCCTCGATCCGACGGCCCAGGCTGCGGCCGGCGTCGCCGATCATCGCCGGCAGGATGAACGTGGGGTAGTCGTCGGTGACGACCACCGCGGCATGCGCCGCCAGCGCGTGTACGAGTGCGTTCGAGTCGCCGGGGTGATCCTCGACGTGGGCGAGGTAGGTGAGGCCCTCGGTGGCGGCATCGCGGGCATTGTCGTGCATCCCCTGGAGGATGCAGGTGTGGGTGCGGTCGCTCGCCCACGGGTAATCGCAGCGCACGGTCTCGAGGACGAGCAGCGGCCGGTCGAGTTCGATGGCCCACCAGGCGGCGCGCTGCAGGCCGAAGTTGTCGGCGATGCGGCGCGTCGCAATCATCCAGTACAGGACGTACGGCTGGTCGGCCGACGGCGGCTTGTCGTCTACGGTGCGGACTCGAGCGGCGGGAACGTCCATGGGGTCAGACCTGCGAGACGACGATGTGGGGTCAGACCTGCGACGCGCGGATGTGCTCGCTGGAGGTCAGCCGGATGCCTGTCCGTCCGCTCCTCAGGACGCCGCGCACGTGTCGGACGTCCCCGCACGTCCCCACGAGCGACCCTCCCGGGCTTCCGCGCCTGGCATGCCTCTTGAAATTCCAGGACGGCAAGGTTGCGCCGGGTCAACGGAGTGCGAGTCCATCAGGCAGGCGCTGGCATCGCCGCACTTCGTCGCAACACTGGCGACC
>JAEZDP010000350.1 GCA_023418055.1 Acidobacteriota bacterium | reverse complement strand
CCTCCACACCGAGCCCCGCGCCGCCTCCGACGACGGCCACGCCGTCGCCTGCCGACCGCGCTGCCGCTCCTGTGCCAGTCGCGGCGGTGGTCGAGCCCGCGGCCGCCCGCGTGATGCCCGAGCAGCTGGCGGTGGCCGCGTGCGACACGGCGCAGTCCACCTATCCCATCAGCATGGACTTCGATGGCGTGGACCTCAAAGCCATCCTCCGCACGTTCTCGGAAGTCGCCGGCGTGAACCTGGTCATCGATCCCGACGTGGACGGGACGGTGAACATCAAGCTGAAGGACGTGCCGTGGAACCAGGCGCTCGCCGTGGTGCTGCGCACCAATGGGCTGGCGTGCGTGCCGGTCGGCTCCATCGTGCGCATCGCCCCACGCGGGACCCTGACGAGTGAACTGAGTGAAGGCACCAAGCTCCGGCAGGCGCAGGCCAACGAGGAGCGGAACCAGTTGCGCGAGACCCGTGTCGTGCAGCTCAGCTACGCCAAGGCCAAGGACGTGGCCCCTCTCGTCCAGAACGCCGTGCTCACGCCCTCCTTTGGCACCTTCCAGGTCGACGAGAAGACGAACATCCTCATCCTCAACGACCTCCCGGCGGCGCTCTCGGCCGCCGAGGCGCTCGTGGCACGGCTGGACGCGGCACCGACGCAGGTCGAAATCGAGGCGCGCATGGTGCTGACGACCAGCGACTTCGCCAAGCGTCTCGGCGTGCGGCTGGCCGCGCGTGGACGGGCGACCCCGGAACTGGGCAACACCACCGGCCTGGCGTTCCCCAACTCGGTGGACGCGCGCGGTGGCGCGGGCCCCACCTCCGGCCTGCCGCGCGACTCGATCGAGGTGCTGCTCGGGGCCATCAATGGCGCCATCAACCTCGACGTCGCCCTGGCGGCGCTCGAGCGCGAAGAGAACGTCAAGATCATCCTGCGGCCGCGCGTCGTGACGCAGAACAACACCAAGGCCGTCATCACGCGTGGCGAGGAGATCCCCTACACCACCGTGGCCGCGCCGCCCTCGGGTGAAGGCGTGCAGATTCTGCAGCCCATCCCGCAGGTGCAGTTCAAGAACGCCGCGCTCACGCTGGCCGTGACGCCGCAGATCACCGCCTCGGACACCGTGATTCTCGACGTCGACGTGGACAACGGGTCCCCCGGCACCCCGCAGGCCAACGGCAACATCTCGATCAACACGCAGCGCGTGCAGACGCGCGTGCTGGTGGCCGACGGCGGCACGACCATCATCGGCGGCATCTCCGAGTCCATCGAGCGCCGCACGACGGAGCGCACGCCCGTCCTGCACCGCATTCCTCTGCTCGGCAACCTCTTCAAGCAGCGTGACGACGCGTCGGCCTCCGACGAACTGCTCGTCTTCATCACCCCCCGCATCCTCAGGGACGGAGGACCGGTCAAATGAGAGCTTCCATGTGGTACACGAACGCCGCGCACACGTCGCGGCGATGGCTGGGCGCGTTCGGCGCCGTCGGCGTCCTGGCGCTGACCGCGGCCGGCTGCAGCGAAACGGTCCGCACCGGACAGTCGTCGGCCTTCATGATCCTCGATCGCCTCGAGGGCGCCTCGGGGGCGGAGACCTCCTCGACCTTCACCGGCGTCCTGCGTTCGGACGTGATGACCAAGGGCGGCGTCTTCGAGGACAACGGCCGCGTCGTCCTCCGCCTGGCGTTGAAGGACGTCACCGGGCCGACCGGGCCGACCACCAACAACCAGATCACCATCAACCGCTACCGGGTGGACTTCCGCCGCACCGACGGCCGGAACACGCCGGGCGTGGACGTGCCCTACGGGTTCGACGGCGCCGTGGGCGTCACCGTGACCGACCAGCAGACCCAGGCGGTCTTCTCGCTCGTGCGCGCCCAGGCCAAGCTCGAAGCGCCGCTCGTCACGCTGCGCGGCGGCGGCGGGGCCATGCTCATCTCGACGATCGCCGACGTGACGTTCTTCGGCGCGGATCAGACGGGACGCGACGTCACCGTCACCGGCTCCATCAGCGTCAACTTCGCCGACTGGGCGGACCCCGACTAATCAGGTGCAGCCATGACGACCGCACGATTCTCGTTTCTTTCCCTGACGCTTTCGGCCGTCTGCCTCACGGCGGCGTGCACCTCGAAGCCGGATGCTCCTGCGCCGACCGGTCCGTCGGAACTCGGTCTGTCGCTGCAGGTCCTGGCGACTCCCGACGTGCTGTCGACCGACGGCATGTCGACCTCGCAGGTCGTGGTGACCGCCCGGGGCCCGCAGGGCGAACCACGCGCCGGCGTCCCGTTGCGTGCCGACATCTACGTCGGCGGGTCCATCGTGGACCTCGGCCGGCTCTCGTCGAAGTCCAACGCCACGGGACCGGATGGCCGCGCCACGTTCGTCTACACGGCACCTCCGGGGGGCTACGCGAGCAACCCCGACTTCCGCAACGTCGTGCAGGTGGCCGTGGCGCCGCTCAGCGGCGACTACGGCAACGCGGTCGAGCGGTTCGTCAACATCCGCCTCGTGCCGCTCGGCGTCATCGTCTTCCCCGGACAGCCGATCGCCGACTTCTCGTGGCGGCCGACCGAGCCGTACGAGAACACGGAAGTGACGCTCGATGCCGGCCTCTCGCGCGACTGCCCGCTGACGGCCCAGTCGCCGGTGGACTGCTTCGACAGCCCGACGCTGCAGTACGAGTGGAACTTCGACGACCGCAACATCACGCTGCAGGGCCGGGTGGTCAAGTACACGTTCCCACGTCGTGGCGACTACTTCGTGAAGCTGACGGTGACCAACGCCCTGGGCAACAAGGTGGCGGTGACCAAACAGATCGACGTGTTGCAGAAGTTCTGATCCCGCACGGGGGGCACAGGCACATGGGGACAGCGAACTCCCTCGAGGACCTGCGGCGCCGCATGGCGCAGGGCGCGGCGCCCGGCGCCTTTGCCGTCCAGGCAGAGGAGCACCGGCGGGCGGGACGGCTCGACGAGGCCGTGGCGGTGTGCCGCGACGGGCTCGAGCGCTATCCGACCTATGTGTCGGCGCGTGTCACGCTCGGACGGGCCCTGCTCGATCTCGGCGAGGTGGAGCAGGCCATCGCCGAACTGACCGCGGCGGTGCGCCAGGCACCGGACAACCTGGCGGCGGCTCGCGCGCTGGAGCTCGCGCGGGCGCAGGCGCCAACCCCGGACGTGCCTGCGCCAGACGCGCCGGTCGACGCAGCTCACCCTGCCCTCGAGACGCCCCCCGGTGGTGGGGCGGCGTTTGCCTGGCTGGTCCCGGTGGAGGACGAGGGAGCGGCGCCCACCTTCGCCAGCGAGGACACCGCGACACACGCGGTCGAGGCGGTCGACCTGTCACTCGTCATCGCGGCGCCCGCACACGAGGCCTGGGAGGACCAGCCGATCCATGTCGCGCGACCCGTCGGCGAGGTCGAGTCCGTCGAGCCGACACCGTTGCTCGAGCCCGACTGGCCCGCGCCGTCCCAGACGGTCGAGGGTGGAGATGCGACGGTCGCGTCGGCCGGCACGTGGTCCACGTCGCTCGACGAGGCGGTGGCGGAAGTGTTTGCCCATGCCGGCGGCGACGTGTCGTCCGAGCCGCCGTCGCCGGCCCCTGGGGGGCTCGACGACCTGCAGTCGCTGCTGGCGGCCATTCGCGCGCGCCGCGCGGCGCTCGCCGAGCCACACTCTGGCGTAGACTAGGCCCCCGTGGCCGACGTCGAGTGTGACGATGCCTTCCGCTATGCCCAACGCCTCGAGGCCGCGGGCACTCGTGTGGCGTCGGCCGGGCTCGCGGCACTCGTCATCACGCACCTGCCCAACATCCTCTACCTGACCGGCCTCGACGCCTCGTCGGCGGTCGCGGTGCTCACGCCCGCGCCACACCTCGTCCTCTTCACGGACTTCCGCTACGGCTCGGCGGCGCGGCGCTGTGCGCAGGCCGTAGGCGAACAGGCGATGACGGTGGAGGTGCTCGACTCCGGCGCCTGGCACGGTCCCGTGACCACATGCCTCGAGTCCGCCGAGGGCGAGGGCATCGGCGTCGAAGCCGACAGCCTGACGCTCGCGGCGGCGCGCCATCTCGAGCACGCCCTGGCCGCGGGCGGCCGCCCCCGCGTCCTGACGGCCGCACCAGGTCTTGTCGAAGCCCTGCGGCGAGTGAAGGACGCCGACGAGCTGGCCATCCTGCGTGAGGCGGGCGCCCGCTTGTCGGAGGTCGCGACGGCCATCCTTGACGACCAGGTCGTGGCGGTCGGGCGGCGCGAGGTGGACGTGGCGGCCGAGGTGGATCACCGCATGCGCCGGGCCGGATTCTCGCGCCCGGCCTTCGACACAATCGTCGCCAGCGGCCCCAACAGCGCCCTGCCGCACGCCCGGCCGACGGGCCGGCGGATCGAGGCCGGCGACCCGGTCGTACTGGACTTTGGTGGGGTATTCCGTCGATACTGCGTGGACTTGACGCGCACCCTCTGTCCTGGCGGCGCGTCACCGACGCTGGATCGCATGCACGCTGCCGTGGCCGATGCGCAGCGTCAGGCGCTCTCGGCCGTCGGGCCCGGGGTGGACCCCGCCGCCGTGGACGCTGCGGCGCGCGAGACCCTGGCGCGTGCCGGCCTGGGCGATGCCTTCGGGCACAGCACCGGGCACGGGCTCGGGCTCGAGATTCACGAAGCACCTCGGCTCGGGCAACGTCGCCCGGGCGCTGCGCCGGACGCCCCGCTCGACCCCGGCGTGGTCTGCACAATCGAACCGGGCGCGTACGTCGTCGGCACCGGCGGCATCCGTATTGAAGACGATGTGGCCGTGACGGCGACGGGGCATGAACGCCTCACCGACGTGCCGCTCGGTTGGGCTTCCTCGCATTGAACATGACTCTCGAAGAAATCAAGCAGATACTCGATCTGGTCCGCGAGCACGATCTCTCGGAGTTCGAACTGGAGCAGGAAGGCGTCAAGCTGCGCGTGCGCAAGCGTGGCGCCGAGGCGCCGACCATGGTCGTGAGCGCGGCGCCGCAACTGGGCGTGGCCGGCGTACCACAGGCCGCCGCCGCCCTGCCCGCCGCCGCCCCTGGCGCCAGCCCGGCCCAGGAGGACGCCGAGCGTGGCGAGGGCGTGGAACTGGCCGTGGTCAAGGCCCCCATCGTCGGCACGTTCTATCGAACGCCCGAGCCGAATGCGCCCCCGTTCGTGAACGTCGGTGATGCCGTGCGCAAGAATCAGGTGCTCTGCATCATCGAAGCGATGAAGCTGATGAACGAGATCGTGTCGGAGTACGACGGCGAGGTCGTCGAGGTGTTCGTCGAGAGCGGGCAGCCGGTCCAGTACGGCGAGCGGCTGTTCGCGATCAAGGCGAGCTAGCCGGTGTTCAAGAAGATCCTGATTGCCAACCGGGGCGAGATCGCGCTGCGCGTGATCTGCGCGTGCCGCGAACTGGGCATCAAGACGGTGGCCGTCTGGTCGGAGGCCGACGAGCACAGCCTCCACGTGCGCTTCGCCGACGAAGACGTGTGCATCGGGCCGCCCCGCAGTGGCGAGAGCTACCTGAACGTCCCGGCCATCATCAGCGCCGCCGAGATCACCGGCGCCGAGGCGATTCACCCCGGCTACGGGTTCCTCTCCGAGAGTGCCTACCTTGCGGAGGTGTGCGAGGCCTGCCACATCAGGTTCATCGGCCCGACGCCCAACGTCATCCGCCTGATGGGCGACAAGTCGCGTGCCCGCCGGGCCATGAAGAAGGCCGGCGTGCCGATTCTGCCCGGCAGCGACGGGGCGGTGGACAGCGAGGAGGACGCCCTCCGTGTGGCCCGCGACCTCGGCTACCCGGTCATCATCAAGGCCTCCAATGGCGGCGGCGGCAAGGGCATGCGCATCGTCCGGTCGGCCGAAGAACTCGGGCACCTGCTGCGCACCGCCCAGCGCGAGGCGCAGGCCTCCTTCGGCGCCGGTGACGTGTACGTCGAGAAGTACGTCGAGGCCCCGCGCCACATCGAGTTCCAGTTGCTCGGCGACCACCACGGCAACGTCGTGCATCTCGGCGAGCGCGAGTGCTCCGTGCAGCGCCGCCACCAGAAGCTCATCGAAGAAGCGCGATCGCCGGCGCTCTCCGACAAGCTGCGCAAGAAGCTCGGCTCGGCTGTCGTCGACGCTGCGCGTGCCGTGCAGTACACCAACGCCGGCACCTTCGAGTTCCTGATGGACGCCCACGAGAACCTGTACTTCATCGAGGCCAACACACGCCTGCAGGTGGAGCACGGCATCACCGAGATGGTGACCGGCGTGGACATCGTCAAGGAGCAGATCCGGATCGCTGCGGGCGAGCGCCTGTCGTTCAAACAGAGCGACCTGCAGTTCAACGGCCACGCCATCGAGTGCCGCATCAACGCCGAGCACCCCGACACGTTCGTGCCTAGCCCGGGGCGCATCGAGGTGTTCAGCGTCCCCGGTGGCCCGGGCGTGCGCGTCGACACCTTTGCCCATACCGACTGCGTCGTCTCGCCCTACTACGACTCGCTCATCGCGAAGGTCATGGCCCACGGGCGGACGCGTGACGAGGCCATCGCCCGCATGCGGCGGACGCTCGAGATGACCGTCATCGAGGGCATCCACACCACGGTGCCGATGCACCTCAAGGTGCTGGCCGACCCCGACTTCCAGGCCGGCCGCCTCTCCACGGCGTTCATGGACCGGTTCCTGCCGCCCGCCAGGCCCGTTGACGACAACGCGTAAGTCGCTGCCATCGCGTCTCTACGCGGTGGTCGATGCCGACGTCTCGGCCCGTGCCGGCTGGGACGTGGTGTCGCTCGCCACGGCCTTCCTCGACGCCGGGGCCCGTCTGCTGCAGTTGCGCGCGAAGCACGCCACGGGCCGGGACGTGCTGCGCTGGACCGACGCGATCGCGGCACGGCTGGCGTCGTATGCGGGGGCGACACTCGTCACCAACGACCGCGTGGACGTGGCGCTTGCCGCCAGCGTCCCCTGCGTGCACGTCGGGCAGGACGACCTGGCGCCGGACGACGTGCGCGCGCTGCTGGGGCCGTCCGGCTTCATCGGCCTCTCCACCCACACCCAGGCGCAGATCGCGAACGCATGCGCGGCGCCCATCGATTACCTGGCGGTGGGCCCTGTGTATGGCACCACGACCAAGGACACCGGGTACGCGCCGGTGGGGCTCACGCTGGTGCGGCACGCGGCCGTCGCGGCGGCAGGCGCGGGGCTGCCCGTCGTGGCCATCGGCGGCATTCGCGCCGAGCGATGCCAGGAGCTCGTGGAGGCGGGCGCGTCGGCCGTCGCGGTCATCGGAGGACTGCTCGAGGACGGCGACCCGGCAGCCGGCGTCCGACGGTACCTCCAGGCACTCGGCGAAGCCTGAGGCGGGTCGCCCGCCCTCAGCGCGGCTCGCTGAAGTACTCGCGTGTCAGCGTCCGCACCGTCCCGGCGAGGAAGAACAAGCCGATCAGGTTGGGGAAGGCCATGAACCCGTTGAGCAGGGTGCCGAGCGCCCACACGAGGGGCACCGACACCACCGAGCCCACCATGATGAGGGCCGTGAAGACCACGCGATAGGCGACCACCATCTTCGAGCCGAACAGGTACTCGAAGCACTTCTCCCCGTAGTAGCACCAGCCGATGAGCGTCGAGAACCCGAACAGGAACGACGACAGCGCCACGATGGCCGCCGCAAACGGAATCGAGGTGGACATGGCCGCCGCCGTCAGGTCGCCGCTCGCCTGCGCATAGGCCGCGTCGGTCCACATGCCCGACGAGAGAATCACGAAGGCCGTCATCGAGCAGACGATGATGGTGTCGATGAACACCTCGAAGACGCCGACGACGCCCTGTTCGACCGGATGTTTGACATTGGCGATGCCGTGGGCAATCGGCGCGCTGCCGAGCCCCGCCTCGTTCGAAAGCACGCCACGGCTCACGCCCGCGGCAATCGCCTGGGCCACCGACGCGCCCGCAAACCCGCCCACGGCCGCCGTCGGCGTGAAGGCCTCGGCAAAGATGAGACCGAAGACGGTGGGCAACTGGCCGACGTTCATCACGATGAAGGCCAGGGCGGCGCTGACGTAGATGGCGATCATCGCCGGCACGAGCCGTTCGGCCACGCCCGCGATGCGCTTGATGCCGCCGAGCAGCACCGCGCCTACCGCCACGGTGATGATGAGCCCGGGGACCCACAGCGGGACGTCGAGGCCGAAGACGCTGCGTGCCGCCTCAACGAACGTCCGCGCCACCGTGTTCGACTGTGCCATGTTGCCCGTGCCGAACAGCGCCGTGCAGGTGCCGAAGAACGCGAAGGCCGCCGCCAGGAAGCGCCCGAGCGACTTCGACGGCACGCCGCGCTGGATGTAGTACATCGGCCCGCTGGCCAGTTCGCCGCTCTCACGGCGCACGCGGTAGTGCACGCCCAGCACCGCCTCGGCGTACTTGGTGGCCATGCCGACGGCCGCGCACACCCACATCCAGAACACCGCGCCAGGGCCGCCGACGAGGATGGCCGTGGCCACCCCGCCGATGTTCCCGTTGCCGACCGTCGAGGCGAGCGCCGTCGAGAGCGCCTGGAACGGTGTAATCGTGGCATCGTCACTCTTGCCGCCGAAGGCCCCGCTCAGCGTCGTGCGCACCGCGAGCGGAAATCGGCGAATCTGGACGAACCCCGTGTAGACGGTGAGGACGAGCCCCACCACCACCAGGATGAGGGGCATGGCAAACGGCTGCCAGACCATCGCGTCGATGGACTGGAGGAAGGTCGTGAGCTGTTCGATGGTCATGCGGAAGTCGTCCTACAGGCCCAGCGCGGTGGCCACGATGATGCCGAGGATTGCCAGGGGGCAGATCCAGCGGATGAGGAAGGCCCAGGCCGGCGCGGCGGGGAACCACGCGTGGTGGGCGAGCAACTCTTCGAGAGCCCGATCGACGCGCCACACATGGCCGACGAAGATCGAGGTGAGGAAGCCGCCGATCGGCAGCGAGTAGTTGTTCCAGACGGTCGCCATCAGCGAGAGGAAATCGGTCTGCAGGCCGGGCAGCGAGGACAGGAACCCGACCGCGCCATTGGCCAGCACGCTCGGCACGGCGAGCACGAAGGTCACAAGCGCCACGCTGACCACGGCGCGGCGCCGCGTCCAGCCGCGGGCGTCGATGAGGTGCGCCACCGGCACCTCCAGAAGCGAAATCGTGGAGGTGAGTGCCGCCATGAACAGCAGCACGAAGAACAACGCCCCGAACAGGTGGCCGCCGGGCATGGTGTCGAACAGGCGGGGCAGCACCTGGAAGATCAGCCCTGGTCCGCTCGCCGCCGGGTCGAAGCCCGCAATCGAGAACCCCGCCGGAAAGATCACGAAGCCGGCCAGCAGTGCCACCGTTGTATCGAGCAGTGCCACCCACAGCGCCGAGGTCGGGATGCCCGCGGTCTTGGGCAGGTAACTGCCGTAGGTGATCATCGCGCCCATGCCGAGCGACAGCGAGAAGAAGGCCTGACCGAGCGCCGCGTTGATGACCGAGACGTCGCGCAGTCGGCTCACGTCGGGCCGCAGGTAGTACTCGAGGCCGACCTCGGCGCCGGGGAGGAACAGCCCACGGATGGCCAGCCCGACCAGCAGCAGCAGCAGCGCCGGCATCATCAGCTTCGTGGCGCGCTCGATGCCCGTCCGCACCCCGCCGAGGAGAATGACCGCCGTCGTGCACAGCACGACGAAGGTGAGCGCGAGGTTCACCGGCGCGTTTGCCACGAATGCCCCGAAGAACTGGCCGATGGCCTCCGGGCTGCCCGTTACCGCACCCGTCGCCGTGAACCACACATACGCCAGCGTCCAGCCCGCGATGACCGAGTAGAACGACAGGATGCCGACACCCGTGAGCACGCCCAGCAGGCCCACGAGCCACCACGGCGTGCCCGGGCTGATGACCGCAAAGGCCCCGACCGGATCCTTCTGGGCCCGACGGCCCACGGCCAGTTCTGCAATCACGATGGGGAAGCAGATGAGGAACACGCAGAGCAGGTAGAGCAGCACGAAGACGGCGCCCCCACCGCGGCCCACCTGGGTGGGGAAGCCCCAGATGTTGCCGAGGCCCACGGCCGATCCCGCGGCCGCCAGGACGAATCCCAGACGTGATCCCCACATGCCGCGTCCGCTCGCCACTGCCATCCAGGAGCCTCCTCGCTCATCCGTCTCAAAGGCGCCGATTCTATCCCGGAACCCCGTCGATGCCGTCCCGCATGCCGCGGGTCTATCCTCCAGGGCGTCGCTCGCTGTAGCCTGAGGGCCGTGTCTGCCCGCCTGCTCGACGGAACTCAACTCGCTCGAACACTTCGTGAGGAACTGCGGCCACGTGTCGCCGCGACGTCTGCCGCGCTGGGCCGTCCGCCCGGCCTTGCACTCGTGCTCATCGGCGACGATCCCGCCTCACACGTCTACGTGGGCAGCAAGCACCGGCAAGGGGCCGACGTGGGCTTCCGTGTCGACCTGCACCAGCACCCGGCGACGACATCCCTTCCCGAGGTGCTCGCCCTCGTGGCGCGACTCAACGCGGCCCCCGAGGTGGACGGCATCCTCGTGCAGTCGCCGCTGCCTGCCGGCCTCGGGACCGACGCCGCACGACAGGTGTTCGACGCGATCGACCCGGCCAAGGACGTGGACGGCTTCCATCCGCTCAACGTCGGTCGGCTGGTGCAGGGGCGGCCCGTCATGCCCCCGTGCACGCCGGCGGGCGTGATCGAACTGCTGAGGCGCGAAGGGGTGACCCTGTCGGGTCGGCACACCGTCGTCATCGGCCGGAGCGACATCGTCGGCAAGCCGATGGCGCTCCTGCTGCTGCAGCAGAATGCCACCGTCACCATCTGTCATTCGAAGACAGCCAACCTGGCCTCGGTTGTTGCACTTGGTGACATCGTCGTGTCGGCCGTCGGCCGCCCGGGGTTCGTCACGGCCGACATGATCAGGCCGGGCGCGGTGGTCGTGGATGTGGGCACCACGCCGGTGAGCGATCGAGGCACCGTCGAGCGCATCTTCGGCGCGGGGAGCGCCCGACTGGCCACCTACGATCGCCGCGGATCGACAGTCGTTGGCGA
>JAEZDP010000315.1 GCA_023418055.1 Acidobacteriota bacterium | reverse complement strand
GGGATCGGGGATCGGGGATCGGGGATCGGGGAAGCATGCAGGAACTACCGCTGGCACATCGCGTGGTGCTCGTCACGGGCGGACGACGGATTGGGCAGGTCGTGGCCGAGGAACTGGCGCGGCTGGGGGCCGATGTGGCCCTGTCGTACCGGCGCTCGCGTGAGGAGGCGGAGGCGACGGCGGAACGCGTGCGAGGGTTGGGGCGACGGGCGATCACGCTGCAGGCCGACGTCAGCCAGGCCGACGACTGTCGGGCGCTCGTCAGCGGCGTCGAGCGCGACCTGGGGCGGCTCGACATCCTCGTGAACATGGCCTCGACCTACGTGAGACGTCCCCTCGACGAGATCGACGAACAGGCGTGGCGCCGGGATCTCGACGACAACCTCTCCTCCACCTTCCATTGCTGCCTGGCCGCCGTGCCCGCGCTGCGGCGCCAGGGCGGCGGCCACATCGTGAACTTCACCGACTGGCTGCCCGCGAGCGGACGCCCCAACTACACGGGCTACGTGGCCTACTACGTGGCCAAGGCCGGCGTGAAGGCACTCACCGAAGCGCTTGCCCTCGAACTCGCACCCGACGACATCCTCGTCAACGCCATTGCCCCCGGCCCCATCGTCCCGCCCCCCGACATGCCGCAGGAGGAGCAGGACGAAGCGGCACAGGCCACGCCCCTCGGCCGCTGGGGTGGTGCGATGGAAGTGGCCCGGGCGGTGGTGCTGCTCGTGACCACGCGGTTCATCACCGGCGAGACCCTGCGCGTGGACGGCGGCCGGCACATCAGGTAGACGCGCCTCGCCGAGGCGCGCCGTTCTCCGCCCCTCCCTTCATCTCCGAGTCACTCCCTCGATCCAGTCGACGACCTGCGTACTCCACGTACGCCAGCGCTCGTCGGCGTTCCACTGTTCCATGCCGTGTGGCGCACCCGGCAGCGCGACCGCGTCGAAAGATGCGCCCGCTTCACGCAACGCCGCTTCGAAGTCCCGGGCCTGGCCGTACAGGCCGTCGCCCGTCCCCGTGATGAGCAGCAACGGCGGCATCTCACTGTGGACCAGGAATCGCGGCGAGTGCGCGCGCAGCGTCGCACGCGCCGCCTCGTCGAGTGTCGAGATGCCGAACAACCGACGCGCGAGCGAACGTGGGGAGGCAGGGTCGCCGCTCATCGCGAGCAGGTCGTACACGCCGTAGAAGCTCACCACGCCCGCCACCGGCGTGCGACGGACGGCCAGCAGGCTCACCAGTTGTGCACTTGCCGACTCGCCAACGAGCACCAGCCGGTCGGGGTCCACTCTGAACGCGGCCGCGTGCTCCCGGACGAACGAGACTGCACGCGCCACGTCGTCCACCTGCGCCGCATTGTCCACGGCCGGCGTCAGCCGGTAGTCGATGGAGAACCAGGCGATGTTCCGCTCGGCGAGCGGCCGGAAGAGCGGCGTGATGTAGGTGACGCGGTCGCCGGCTTCCCATCCGCCCCCGTGGACGAGGATGGCCGCGGCAAAGGGCCCCGGCCCCTCCGGCACGTAGGCATCGAGCGTGAGGCCGTTGACCTCGTCGAACGTCACGCGCTTGCGCAGTCGTGCGTCCTCGGGATAGGCAGGTGCCGGCGCGGCTCCGACATGCTGCTCGAGCCACGCCACCAGGCGTGCCTTGTAGGCCCACTGCGAGGGCCACCAGTTCTCCACCCGGTGGCTCGCGCCATCGACAGCGTCCACCTCGCACGTCGCCGCCGCCTCCGCTGTCGCACAGACGCCACGCGGCGTCTCGACAGGCACCTCCGTGTCCGCGCTGCCATGCACGAGCAGGGTGGGGTCGGCAAGCGTCGGAATGTCGCGGTATGTGCCCCCCAGGCTGACGGTCGCCCTGGGTGGCGCTGGCCACCGCGCCGACCGTCCCCGACGACGTGCGGCGAGGTCTGCAGTCAGGCGCAGGGCGACGTCGCCACCGGTGTGTTCGCCAAGGAGCACCACGCGATCGGGGTCGACGCCGAGCCTACCGGCATGGCATCGCAGCGACTGAAACAGGTCGCCGACGTCCTCGGTCGCATCCGCCGCGCTCGTGGACCTGTAGTCGGGCAGCACCACCTGATAGCCCGCGTCGGCCAGCGTCTCGACGATCTGTCCGACGAACGACGTGCGTTCGCCGATGGTCGAGTTCCCCTCGCCTCCACGCAGCACGACGGCCGTTGGACGCTTCGCATCGTCGGCGTGGCGGAACAGGTCGAAGTGCAGCGGGCCATCGTCGCGCCGGGCGTATGGGACGTCGATGTAGGTGCCCGGCAACATGTGGGCGCCGCCACGTGCGGGGAGCGTGATGTCGTCACACGGCAATGACGTCGGCGCGGTGCACCCGCCTGCCGCCGCAAGGGCCAGCAGCGCCGCCACTGCCGTGCGTATCACGGATACCTCAGGTAGCGGGCGCGCAGGGTGCGCCAGGCCGACTCGCTGGCCGACCACGCCGCGGCGATGTCTTCGGCCGGCTCGCCCTTCATGGCACGCGACAGCTGCTCGGCCGATCCGAACAGGATCGCGGTCCGCCCCAGTTCCAGCCGCCCGGGGAACAACGTGGACACCGCGCTGACGATCTCCAGGCCCACCCGCACCGGCCGCAAGGCGGTGCGGTCGGTGACGACGATGTGGACGCCTTCGCAGGCCTGGTCCTCGTATCTGCTCGACGAGGGGGTGAAGGAGACCGGGTAGAAGCGGACACCGGGCAGACCGCGCGCGTTGAGCGCGTCGGCCAGGCGCACGCCGTCGATCCACGGCGCACCCACGTGCTGGAAGGGGCTGTCGGTGCCGCGTCCCACCGAGAGGTTCGCAAATTCGATGGCGCCGATGCCCGGGTACATGGTCGCCTGCCAGAGGTTGCGCATGTTCGGGGAGGGGTTGATCCACATCAGCCCTGTCTCGTCCCACCAGGCGTCGCGGTGCCACCCCTCCATCTGCACCACGGTGAGCGTGGCGCCGATCTTCCGCTCCTCGTTGAACAGCGTCGCCAACTCGCCAAGCGTCATCCCGTGGCGCACCGGCATCGGGAAGTACCCCGTGAATCCCGCCGCATCCTCGTCCTGCACCGGTCCTTCGACCTGCCAGCCGTTGATGGGGTTGGGGCGATCGAGCACCATCACCTCGATGCCGTGCGATGCAGCCTCCTCCATCACGTAAGCGATGGAGGTCATGTAGGTGTAGAACCTGGCGCCGACGTCCTGCAGGTCCACCACCATCGTGTCGATGCCGCGGAGCATCTCGGCGGTCGGCCGCCGGGTTTCGCCATAGAGCGAATGAATGGTCAGGCCCGTCTTTTCGTCACGCGACGAGGGCACCTTGGTGTCGAGAATGCCGCGGATGCCGTGTTCGGGGCTGAAGAGCGCTACGAGCGACACGTCGGCGGCCTCGTGCAGCAGGTCGATCGTGGTCGCGCCGTCACGGGCGCGGCCCGTGTGGTTGGTGAGCAGCCCCACCTTCCGGCCCGCCAGCCGCGAGAACTTCTCGGCGCGCAGGACGTCGATGCCGGTCATCACCGGGCGCGCGCGTGCGGCCGTCACGGCACCGGCCGGCGCCAGCGGGTACGAGAGCCCAGACGCCGCCCCGCTTGCGGGCGGCACCGACGTGAGGGCCGAGCCGACAAGCGTGGCGACGCGTGCTCGCAGCGGCGTGACGTCGCCCTTCCCGTCGGGGTGCACACGGTTCGACAGGAACACCACGAACGTGGACGTGCGCGGGTCGATCCAGATCGACGTCCCCGTGAAGCCCGTGTGGCCGTACGAGCCGAGCGGCAGCAGCTCACCGCGATTGGACGAGAAGGCCGAGTCGATGTCCCAGCCGAGGCCGCGACGCACGCGCTGGTCGTCGGGCGTGGACGACTGGGTCATCCGCGCCACGGCCAGCGGCGACAACACGCGGACGCCGTCGAGCGTCCCGCCATTGAGCAGCATCCGGGCAAACCGTGACAGGTCGGCCGCGGTGCTGAAGAGCCCGGCGTGCCCGGCCACGCCGTTCATCCGCCTTGCCGTCGGGTCGTGGACGATGCCGCGCAGCCATGTACCGGTGGGCTCTGTACACGGATAGCCGAAGGGCGTGCAGCGTTCGGTCGGCGCAATCCGCGCGTGCAGGTCGGGCGGCGGATTGAACATCGTGTGGTGCATCCCGAGCGGCACGAAGATCCGCTCGCGCGTGAAGACGTCGAGCGGCTGTCCGCTCACCTTGCCGACGATGTGGCCGAGCAGGAAGTAGTTGATGTCCGAATACACGAACCGTTCGTCGGGACGCGACGTCGGCACCTCGGCCACCGCGAGCTCGATCGCGCGGTCGTATCCGCTCCACTCGGGCAACAGATCGACGTCTGGCCGCAGCCCTGATGTGTGCGTCATCAGGTGGCGGATGGTGATGTCGCGTTTGTCGTGCACCTCGAACCCGGGCACGTGCGCCGCCACACGCTCGTTCAGGCGAAGGCGGCCGTCCTCGACGAGCATCATCACGGCAGTGGTCGTCGCCACCACCTTCGTCAACGAGGCGATGTCGAAGATCGTGTCGGCCGTCATGGGCTCGACCTGCGGTTCGACGGCGCGATTGCCACGCACCGTCTGCCAGACGACGCCCGCCTGGTTGCCCACCGAGACGACGGCCCCTGGCAGCGCACGCGCCGCGATCGCTTCATCGACGAGGTCGGGAATGCGGTCGAGCCGGGCGTTGTCGAACTGGGCGACCTGCGGTTGCACGACCTGTGCCGTGCTCCCCGCAGGCGGCCCCTGGCCGACGAGCGTGACAGACGACGCGGACAGCAGCACGCACAGCGCGCCGGCCGTGCAGCGGTATGGGACAGACATGGAGCGCGATTATAGGCCGGGCTCCCGATACTGCTTGACCACGACCGACAAGAGGCGGTACTGCTTCGCAGAGCGCCCCATGGCATCCATCACCCAACCCGTCACGCGTGCGGCCGTCCTCGGGGCAGGCACCATGGGCGCGCAGATCGCCGCGCACCTGGCCAATGCCGGCGTGCCCGTGCTGCTGCTCGACCTCGACGCCGACACCGCGCGCGCCGGGCTCAAGCGCGCGCAGGCGCTCAAGCCCGACCCGTTCTTCACGCCCGATGCCCTTCGGCTCGTGACGACCGGCGGCTTCGACCAGCATGCCTCGAGCCTCGGCGACTGCGACTGGGTCGTCGAGGCCATCGTCGAGCGGCTCGAGGCCAAGCAGGCGCTGCTCGATCGCATCGAGCCACACCTGCGGCCCGACACCATCGTGTCGTCGAACACGTCGGGCATCCCGCTTGCCACCATCGCGGAAGGACGCAGCGAGGCGTTCAGGCGACGCTGGCTGGGCACGCACTTCTTCAACCCGCCCCGCTACCTGCGGCTGGTGGAAGTGATTGCGCTGCCCGACACGGACGCCGACATCGTTGCCCGGCTGGCGCGCTTTCTCGACGTGCGGCTCGGCAAGGGCGTGGTGCCGGCCAAGGACACGCCGAACTTCATCGCGAACCACATCGGGCTCTACGGGCTGTTCCGCATCCTGCAGCAGTGGGAATCGGGCGCGTTCAGCATCGACGAAATCGACGCGCTGACGGGGCCGGCCATGGGTCGCCCGAAGAGTGCGACCTTCCGAACGATAGACATCACCGGCCTTGACGTGCTCGCCCATGTGGCGGCCAACTTCGCCAGCCGCAGCGAAGACCGTGCGCTTCGGGCGCTGTTCACGCTGCCGCCGCGTGTGCAGGAGATGCTCGAGCGCGGGTGGACGGGCGAGAAGACCGGTCAGGGCTTCTACAAACGCGTGAAGGGCCGCGGCGGCGAGTCCGAGATCCTCGTGCTCGATCCGGGCACCTGGACCTACGTGCCGCGCACCACACCAGACCTTCCGACGGCCGCCCGCATCCGCGAGCAGGGCGGCGGGCTGGCTGCTCGTCTCCGCGCGCTGCTGCTGAGCGACGCGCGCGAAGGCGAGTTCGCCCGCGCCACGCTTGGCGACACCCTCCTCTACACGTCGCGGGTGGCGCTCGACATCGCTCATTGCATCGACGATGTGGATCGGGCGATGCGGTGGGGCTTCGGGTGGGACCTGGGGCCGTTCGAGATCATCGATGCGGTGGGCATCCAGGCGCTCGCCGACGCGTGCGGGCAGTCGCTGCCGCCCCTGCTGGCCGAGGCGGTTGCCGCGGGACGCTCGACGGTGCGTACGGTGCCCGGCCTGCCGCCCGTCGCTCCCGGCCTGCAGATTCTCGACGAGGCACGTGCTGCGTCGGCACCGGTGGCGTCCAACGCCGCCGCCAGCGTGTTCGACACGGGCGACGGCGTCTTCGCCCTCGAACTGCATTCGAAGATGAACGCCATCGGCGGCGACACGCTCGCGATGGTGCATCGCGCGATCGACGAAGCCGAACAGCGCGGCCTGGCCCTCGTCATCGGCACGAGAGCGGCGAACTTCTCGGCCGGGGCGAACCTGATGCTGCTGCTGCTCGAGGCGCAGGAAGGCAACTGGGACGAGATCGACGTGATGATCCGCGGTTTCCAGCGGGCCGTGCTGCGGCTGCGCGACGCGCAGGTGCCCGTCGTGCTCGCGACCGGCGGCCTGATGCTGGGCGGCAGCTGCGAGATGGCGCTGCACGCCGACCACGTGCAGGCGGCGGCCGAGACCTACATGGGCCTGGTCGAGGTGGGCGTCGGCTTGCTGCCCGCGGGGTGCGGTACCAAGGAGATGTTGTGGCAGGCGATGCAGCGCCGTCCCGACAAGCAGGCCGACGTCCTGCCGTTCGTGCAGCAGGTCTTCGAGACCATCGGCTTCGGCAAGGTCTCGACGAGCGCCGCCCACGCGCGGCAACTGCGCTACCTGTCGGAGCGTGACGACATCACCATGAACCGCGAGCGTCTGCTGTTCGATGCGAAGGCTGCGGCGCTCGGCAGGGCGCCCGGGTACCGGCCGGCGCCCGTACCGGATCAGATCCCCGTCGGCGGAGACACCGTCAGGGCCACGCTCGAACTCGGCGTGCACCTGGCCTGGCGTGCCGGCCGCCTGAGCGATCACGACGTGACCATCGGCCGGGCGATTGCGAAGGTGCTGGCCGGTGGCGACCTGCCGCATGCCACCCGGGTGAGCGAGGCGCATCTGCTCGACCTCGAACGCGAAGCCTTCCTGCGCCTGTGCGGCGAGCCGAAGACCCAGGCGCGCATCGCCCACACGTTGCAGACAGGAAAGACGCTGAGGAACTGATGCACGTCGAGGGACGCGGCCTGCCGCTGCTCGTCATCCCCGGCCTGCAGGGCCGATGGGAATGGATGCGGCCCGGCGTACGCGCGCTGGGGCGTCGCTTCCGGGTGGCCACGTATTCGCTCGCGGGCGACCGCGAGGACCTGCTTCCCCTGAGCGCGGCCACCTTCGACGACCTGGTGCGACAGGCGCTGAACGCGCTGAACCGCGCGGGTTTCGCGCGTGCCGCGGTGTGCGGCGTCTCGTACGGCGCGCTCGTCGCCACACGTCTGGCCGCCCGTCACCCCGACCGCGTCTCGTCGCTCGTGCTGGCCTCGCCCCTGCCGCCAGACTTCAGGCCCGATGCGCGTGTCGAGCGGTTGCTGGCGCATCCACGGTTGATGGCCCCGGCATTTCTGGCCGCGGCGCCGGCACGCACGCTGCCAGAGATCCGCTGCGCACGGCCCGACGACTGGCCCACGTGTGCCGCCGGCATGCTCGGCCAGGTCCTGCGCTCGCCGCAGTCGCCCTCGCGCATGGCCGCCCGCATCCGGCTGCTGCAGGGCGAAGACTTCAGCGCCGACGCGCGCCGCATCACGTGCCCCACGCTCGTGCTCACCGGCGACGACCGGATGGACGTGGTGGTGCCGCCGACATCCAGCCTGCGCTACCTGTCGCTCGTGCCGGGTGCGGTTGCCGACCGGCTGCCAGGCACCGGGCACTTCGGCATGGTCACGCAGCCCGCGGCCTTCGCGCAGGCGGTGGCGACCTTCGTCCAGAATCAGCATGCGCCCCGTGCGCACATCGTGGGAGAGTCGTCGTGACCGACGCCGTCATCGTCGCGGCAGCACGCACCCCCGTGGGTAAGGCGCCCGGCGGCACCCTCAGGTACGCGCGCCCGGACGACCTCGCGGCCATTGCCCTCAGGGCCGTTCTCGAGCGCGCGCCCTCGGTCGATCCGCAGATCGTCGAGGACGTGATCCTGGGATGTGCGATGCCCGAGGCCGAGCAGGGCATGAACGTGGCCCGCATTGCGAGCCTGCGCGCCGGCCTGCCGCACGAGGTGTCTGCCGTCACCGTCAACCGCTTCTGCGCGTCTGGTCTCCAGTCGATTGCCTACGCGGCCGAGCGCATCCGCGGCGGCGGAGCGAAGGCCGTGCTCGCGGGCGGCACCGAGTCGATGAGCCTGGTGCCCATGGGCGGACACACGCTGGCGCCCAATCCCTCGCTCGTGCGCGACTACCCCGACGTCTACCTCTCGACGGGCCTGGTCGCCGAGAACCACGCGCGGGACTACGGCATCTCGCGCGAGCAGCAGGACGCCTTTGCCCTGGCCAGCCACGAACGGGCGCTGGCGGCGCAGGATGCGGGGCGGTTTGCCGACGAAATCGTGTCCGTGACCACAGAGGTCGTCGAAGCGGGCACTGGCGGCCCGTCGCGCGGCACCGTGACGCTGACCCACGACGAAGGCCCCCGCCGCGACACGTCGGCCGAGGCCCTCGCGCGGCTGCGGCCAGCCTTTCACGTGGCCGGCACGGTGACCGCCGGGAACTCGTCGCAGATGAGCGACGGCGCCGCGGCCGTCCTGGTGATGCGCGCCGATGAAGCGGCAGACCGCGGCCTCACACCGCTGGCACGGTTCGTCGGCTACGCAACCGCCGGCGTCGCCCCCGAACGCTTCGGCATCGGCCCCGTGCCCGCCGTCCGCAAGGTGCTCGCCTTGACCGGGCTGTCGCTCGACGACATCGACCTCATCGAGCTGAACGAGGCCTTTGCCAGCCAGGTGCTCGCCTGCGTGGCCGATCTGGGAATCGATCGCGAGCGACTCAACGTCAACGGTGGCGCCATCGCGCTCGGGCACCCCCTCGGATGCAGCGGCGCGCGCATGACCGTCACCCTGCTGCACGAGATGCGACGCCGGCAGGCGCGCTACGGGCTCGTGACCATGTGTGTCGGTGGCGGCATGGGGGCGGCAGGCATCTTCGAAGCGGTGGAGGCGTGACCCATGGCTAGCGGAACGTGGCTGCTCGAACCCACCGAGGCCGCCTCCATCTTCACCCCCGAACAGCTGAACGACGAACATCGCCTGATCAGCCGGACGGCGCAGGATTTCATGCGCCAGGACGTGCTGCCGAGGCTCGACGCGCTCGACGCCAAGGACTGGACCGTCGCGCGTGCGCTGCTGCGCACGTGTGGCGAGCTCGGTCTGCTCGGCGTGGACGTGCCGGAGACCTACGGCGGCGTCGCCCTGGACAAGGTCAGCTCGGTGCTCGTGGCCGAGGCCGTGGCCGCCAACGCGTCCTTTGCGACGACGTTCGGCGCGATGACCGGCCTCTCGATCGTGCCGCTGCTGTGGTTCGGCACCGACGACCAGCGGGCGCGTTACCTGCCCCGGCTCGTGTCGGGGGAACTCGTCGGCGCGTACGCGCTGAGCGAGTCGGGGTCGGGGTCGGATGCGCTTGGAGCCCGCGCGCGCGCCACCAGGACGGCCGACGGCGACTTCGTGCTCGACGGCGAGAAGATGTGGATCACCAACGGAGGCTTCGCCGATCTCTTCATCGTCTTTGCCAAGGTGGACGGCGAACACTTCTCGGCCTTCATCGTCGAGCGCGGGTTCGAGGGCGTGAGCACCGGCCGCGAGGAACACAAGATGGGCCTGCACGGCTCGTCCACCGCGCCGCTGCTGCTGCAGGGGGCACGCGTGCCGGCGGGCAACCTGCTCGGCGAGGTCGGCAAGGGCCACCGCGTGGCGTTCAACGTGCTGAACTACGGGCGGTTCAAGCTGGGCGCCATGTGTACGGGCGGGGCGCGTGTGGCGCTGTCGGATGCGGCGCGCTATGCGGCCCAGCGCAGGCAGTTCGGCACGCCCATCGCGGAGTTCGGCGCCATCCGCCACAAGCTCGGCGAGATGACGGCCCGCCTCTATGCCGTGGAAAGCCTGATGTACCGGCTGGCAGGTGCCATCGACGCGCACGAGGACGGCGGAGCGGCGGCGGCGCTCGAGGCGCATGCCGTCGAGGCGTCCATCGCAAAGGTGGCCGGCAGCGAGATGCTGCAGTACGTGCTCGACGAGAACGTGCAGATCCATGGCGGCAACGGCTACGTCCGCGACTACCCCGCCGAGCGCTACTATCGCGACTCGCGCGTCAACCGCATCTTCGAGGGCACCAACGAGATCAACAGGCTGCTCATCCCCGGCCAGTTGATGCGTCGCGCGGTCAAGGGCGACCTGCCGCTCATCGCCGCGGCACGCCGGCTGCAGGACGAACTGCTGGCGATGCCGACGGCCGAACCCGACGCCGCTCCCCTGGCGCAGGCCGCCGCCCTGGTGACCGGCATGCGCAAGGCCACCCTCATGACGCTCGGCAGCGCGATGCAGCGCTTCGGCGAGCAGGTGCAGCAGGAGCAGGAAGTGCTGAGCTGGGTGGCGGACCTGGCCATCGAGACCTATGCGGCCGACAGCGCCGTGGCGCGCGCGACGCAGGCACACTCGCGCGGCGGCGCCGACGCAGACCTGCACGTACAGGCGGCGCTCGCCGTGGTGTATGGCGCCGCGTGGCGCGCCGAGATCACCGCACGCCAGGCCCTGCCCGCCACGCTCGACGGCGACATGCTGCGCACAGCCCTGGCGGGCCTCCGGCGCCTGCTGAAGATTCCCCCGGTGAACCTAGTGCCGATGCGACGGACGCTTGCCGACGCCGCCGTGGCCCGGGGCGCGTTCCCGTTCGTTTGATAATCTGTCCGACGTGCGTCGGCACTTCCTGATCGTCCTGCTGGCCGGCATGCTGGCCGGCTGCTCCACCCAGCCGCCGATGCCCGACTACGTCGGCGGGCTGACGGCCGACCGTGCGGCCAAGGACGAGATGTTCCGCGTCGCCGCCGACTCGCCCATCCCCCAGGCGCAGCGCGACACGTTCCTGCCGCTCGCCTACTACCCGATCGACGAGACGTACCGGGCGCCGGCCACGCTCGCGCCGTTCGACCCGACACTCGAGCCCGTCATCGAGATGCCCACCTCCACCGGCCAGCGTCGCCTGATGCAGCGCGCCGGCACGCTGCAGTTCTCAATGCGGGGCCAGTCGTACCAGCTGGCAGCCTTCGTCTCTGCCGACGACCCCGGACGCCAGCGGCTCTTCGTGCCCTTCCGCGACCTGACCAACGGCAGAGAAACCTACCAGGCCGGACGCTACCTCGACCTCGACCGCACGCCGACAGGCCTGTACGACTTCGACCTGAACCGCGCCTATCAGCCGTACTGCTATTTCGACCCGCAGTACGACTGCCCGATTCCCCCACGCGAGAACCGCCTCGAGCTGCCCGTGCGGGCAGGCGAGCGGATGCGATGACCCTGGAGCCCGTTTGACGCTTGCGGCTGTGATCTTCGACTTCGACGGCGTGCTGGCCGACAGCGAGCCCCTGCACCTGGCAGCCTTCCAGCAGGTGCTGGCCACCGCCGGCCTCGAGCTGACCGCCGACGAGTACTACGCGCGCTATCTCGGCTTCAGCGACCGCGACGCGTTCGTCAACGTGTTCCGCGACAGGGGCGTGCCGCTCGACGATGAGAGGCTCGACACGCTGCTGGCGGTGAAGCAGGACGTGTTCCCGCAGCTGGTCGGCACCCACGGGCTGTATGCCGGCGCCGCCGCATGCCTCGACAGAATTGCGGCCGAAGTGCCCATCGCCATCGCGTCGGGCGCCCTGCGTGGCGAGATCGAGTTGCTGCTCGACAGGGGCGGGCTGGCGGGGCGCGTCCCCGTCATCGTCGCTGCGGGAGAGACGCCGCGGAGCAAGCCGCATCCCGACCCGTACGCGCGCGCCTTCGAGACGCTGGTGGCCGAGGGCTTCCTGGCGGAGGGCACGTCGCGCGACCTCGTGGTGGCGATTGAAGACTCGGAGTGGGGGCTGCAATCGGCACGGGCCGCGGGCCTCCGGACCGTCGGCGTGACCACCTCGTACGCCCCGGAACGTCTGCCGAGCGCCGAGGTCACCGTCGGCGGCATCGACGAGATCACGGTGGCGCTGCTGCAGTCGCTCGTGGTCAGTCGTCCTCACGCGTCGAAGGCCTCCACGTGAGCGCGTGGCACGAGCGCTTCCTCACGCTGGCCCGGCGCCCCGGCGAAGACGACCTGGCCGAGGCCGCGCTGCAACTGGCCGCCATCGAGTACCCCTCACTCGATCCGGCAGGGTCGATGGCCGAGTTGTCGCGTCTGGCCGACGAGGCCGCACGGCACGTCCAGCAGCAGGACGACACGCGCGACGTGCTCGCACACATTCAGGCGTTCGGCGGCTATCTCTTCGATGAGCAGGGCTTCACCGGCAACCTGTCGGACTACGACAACCCGCGCAACAGCTTCCTCAACGACGTCATCACCAGGCGCACGGGCGTGCCCATCACGCTCGCGGTGGTCTACATGCACGTCGGCCGGCGCGCGGGGCTCTGGCTGGAAGGCATCAACTTCCCCGGCCACTACCTGGTGCGCTGCAAAGGGTTGCTGGGCGACGCGGCCCCCACCGAAGACCTCGTGCTCGACCCCTTCCATGGTGGCGTGGTGCTGACCGAGCGCGACTGCCGGCGACTGCTCGAGAAACACGCGGGCGAGGACGTGCGGTTCTCGCGCGCCGCGCTGGTGCCGGCCTTCAAGCTCGACACGCTGGTGCGCATGCTGCTGAACCTCAAGCGCGCATTCGCGAGGCGACGGTCGTTCCGTCAGGCCCGCGAGGCCACGTCGCTGCTGCTGGCGCTCGACCCGGGCTCCCTCACCGAGCTGCGCGACCGCGGTCTGCTCTCGTACCAGCTCGGGCACTACAACGCCGCCCTCGAAGACCTCGAGCGCTATCTCTCCCTGACCTCGCGCCGGCGTCGTCCCGATGCCTCGGACGACGAAGAGGCCGGGGAGGAGTTCGAGGCACTCTGGGAGCACGTGAAGAACCTGCGGCGGCGCATCGCGGGGTTGAACTAGGGATCGCGGATCGGGGATCGGGGATCGGGGATCGGGGATCGCGGATCGCGGCCGGCGGCACTCTGTTCGCCTGCCGGTGCGGTCTGCCGTGCGCCGGGGGCTGTAGCAGGCGGCATGCCACTGGCGGCACCGCAGGCGCAGCTGGTCCCTGGAGAATCGCCGCGTGACGAGACGTCACCGCAACACGTCACCTCGTCACGAGAGGCGCCCGTCCCGTCCCACAGGTGTTACGAGTCGCGTCGCACGTGGGGCAAAGGGTAAGTAGGTCGTGACCTGCGTGATCTACGGAATGCTGGAGAAGATGCGCCGAGAGATTCAAACGGCCGGAGTGTCGCGCGCGGCTCGCGAGACGCGACCTGCCTCACTCATCTGCGATCCGCGATTCGCGATTCGCGATCCGCGATCCGCGATCCGCGATCCCCGATCCCCGATCCCCGATCCGCGATCCGCGATCCGCGATCCCCGATCCCTAGTTCAACCCCGCGATGCGCCGGCGGAGGTTCTTCACGTGCTCCCAGAGCGCCTCGAACTCCTCCCCGGTCTCTTCGTCGTCGGAGGCATCGGGACGACGTCGGCGAGAGGTCAGGGAGAGGTAGCGCTCGAGGTCTTCGAGGGCGGCGTTGTAGTGCCCGAG
>JAEZDP010000178.1 GCA_023418055.1 Acidobacteriota bacterium | reverse complement strand
CGATGCCGGCCAGGCCGCGCGGGCTTCGTCCACGCGGTCGCGCTCCTGCACCAGCATCGCCCCCAGGATGGACCGCCAGTCGCGGCCGCTCTGAGCGCGCAGCGTCTCGAAATCGGTCGTCAGCACGCGCAGGTTGAGCTTCTTGCCGTGGATGGCCCGCGCCTCGTCGGACACCGACGGCGCGACCACCGCCTCGATGAAGGTCGACGTGATCGCACCAGCGGTGGCCGCATCGAGCGGGCGATTCAGCCCGATGATGCCGCCAAAGGCCGACACCGCGTCGGCCTCGCGCGCGCGCTCGTAGGCCTCACGCACGTCGCTGCCCGTCGCCACGCCGCACGGGTTGGTGTGTTTGATGACGCTGGCCGCCGGCTCGTCGAACTCGAGGACGATGCGTGCGGCCGCGTCGAGGTCGAGCAGGTTGGTGAAGCTCAGTTCCTTGCCCTGATGCAATTGCACGGCGCCAAAGCCGCTGTGGCTGCCATCGGCGTACCACGCTGCCGGCAGGTGCGGGTTCTCTCCGTAGCGCAATGTCCGCACGAGCGACAGGTCGAGTCGTGCGGGGTCCGGGAAGGGCGGCCGGTCGGCCACGGCCACGCGCGCAGGGGCCTCGCCGTCGACCACCACGTGCGCCAGTTCGTCGGCAATGGTGCGGTCGTAGGCAGCCGTGTGTCCGAGCGCCTTGCGCGCGAGATCGAACCGGAGGGCAAGAGGAACCCCCGCGCCAGCGGCGAGCGCGTCGGCGACGCGGTCGTAGTCGTCGGGATCGACGACCACCAGCACGTCACGGAAGTTCTTGGCCGCCGCGCGCACCATGCTGGGGCCACCAATGTCGATTTCCTCGATGAGCGCGTCGAACGACGTCTCCTCGCGGGCCGCCGCGTGCGCGAAGGGATAGAGGTTCACCACGACGAGGTCGATGAGGCCGATGCCGTGCGCTGCCAGCGCATCGAGGTCGTCGCGCTGCGCCCGCCGCGCGAGGATGCCGCCGTGGATGCGAGGGTGCAGCGTCTTGACGCGGCCATCGAGCATCTCCGGGAAGCCCGTGACGTCGGCCACCTGCCGCACCGTGAGCCCCTCGGCCTCGAGCGCGCGGGCCGTGCCGCCGGTGGAGATGAGGTCGAAGCCGAGGGCGGACAGCCGCCGCGCAAACGGCGCGAGGCCCCGCTTGTCTGACACACTGAGCAGTGCTGAAGGCATGAAAATGGTCTATCCTTGCGGCGCCGGGCGCCGGCCGTGTGAGGGATGCCCTCGCGGCCGACCGTCTCGGTACGTCGGGCCGTTGGGGGTCTGGCGTCACGTGCTGCCAGCCAGCGCGGTGGCAGCGAGGCAAGGCAGGTCGGTACGATGGAACGGATCGCAGGGAAGGTCAAGTGGTTCAACAACGCCAAGGGCTACGGCTTCATCGAACGTGGTTCTGGCACCGACGTGTTCGTGCATTTCTCGGCCATCCAGGGGTCGGGCTTCCGCACGCTGGATGAAGGCCAGCCAGTGGAGTTCGAGATCGTCGATGGCCCGAAGGGACCTCAGGCGGGCAACGTCACCCGCGTGAGCTGAGGCCACTCCTCCGAGGCGATTCCTCCCGTCGCCTCCCTCCCGCAGGACCGGTCGGACGTGACCGGCCCTTGCAGCCTCGCCGCCGTGTCATTCCTCGTGCGACGGCTGCCCCCCTGATGGTGCCGCACTGCCGCCCGGGCGTGCCTTGAAACTCACCCGCCCCGCCTGCACCACCACCCTGAAGGACACCTCCTGGCTGTGATGGCGCTCCTGGATCTCGGCCACCTGCCGCTTCACGAGGTCGGCAAAGCGATGGAAGGGCACCGCATCGTGGCCGCTGTCGCGACGCGCGTCCATCAGGGCGTCGTAGAGGTCGCGCAGTTTGTCGAGTTCGGCCACGGGATTGGACAACGCGGTCGCGTGCACGACCGTGCCAGGGTCGGCCCGCTCCGGCGACGTGGTCGGGACGCCCTGCCGCGTGAAGGGGGTCGACCGTCCTTCCTCCCGTGCGCGGACGCCGCGGTCCCACAGGTCGGCAAACGACGAGAAGCGGGCCTGCAGCGCCGAGAACTGAAAGCGCTGGACCTGCGTGTCGAGCGGCGTGCGCTCGAGCCGCTTCAGCGCCTGCTCGAACCGTGAGCGGTTCTCGTAAGGGGGACGCGCACTACGGCCGGCAAAGTAGGTGGTGTATTCGACTTCCAGCTTGCGCAATTCGGCCGCGAGGCCCTGCAACTCGCGGTCGGCTGGATTCATCTCGGGCACACGACGCTCCGCAGTGCGGCCACGGCGGGGATCAGCCGCGCAGCAGGAACCAGGTCAGCGGAAGCCACAACTCCCGCGCAAACGGCAGGGGACGATCGTCCACGAGCACCTCGCAGCCGTCGTAGCGACCGACGATGGCGAAGAGATCGCGCAGGCGTTCGACGTCCGACGGGTGGAACCGCGCCCGGATCCGGAACGACTCGCCTGCCCCGACTTCCCGGTATTCGGCACTTTCCCGTGCAAGTCCAACCGCACGCTCGAAATCAGGGGCGTCGACCTTCGGAAAGACGAGCGTGTAGGAGAACGGCAGCGTCTCGGGGCCGTAGAGGGCCACCCTCAGTTCGGGGTCGAGCGCGGCCAGTTCCTCTTCGGTGGGCTGTTCCGGCAGATCGGTGTACGGCCAGAACCGCTCGCGCGGGCGGTAGGTCGGCAAGCGGTCGGGGGTATCGGCGGGTTGGCGCATGAACAAGGGAATCCGGGGAAATGGTAGCATCGCGGGCCATGTCGCGGGCACGCCTCATTCCCGCCCTGGACACGCTGACGTCTCGCGACGACGTGGCCGCACTCGAAGGGGCGTTCGGGCGACGGGCGGTCGTCGACGCCCTGCGCGCCGCCGCCGACGACCTGCGCACCCGGCTTCAGGC
>JAEZDP010000243.1 GCA_023418055.1 Acidobacteriota bacterium | reverse complement strand
TTGTGGGACGCGCCGGTGCCCAGCGCCTCGAGGTAGCTGCGGTCGTGACCGTCGAAGTCGCGCGCGACCGCAGCCAGCACCGGCAGCGCCTCGTCGGCAGGCCTGTCGCGCATCGCGAGCGCCACCTCGCGCCGCACACCGGCGTCGGGGTCGTGCGCCATCCGGCGAGCAGTGGGCAGGATGTCGAGCCCCGCACGGCGCATGGCCCGGAACACGGCGATGCGCAGGTCCGCGTCGCGGTGCGACTCGGGCGGCCCGGCCCGCCGCTGCCCCTCGGGCCCGAGCGGAGGGAGGAGGAAGAGCGCTCGGCCCCTCATGTACGTGTTCTCATCGTCGAGCAACGCCGCAACGGCATCCACCGCCTCGGCACCACGCGCCTTCAGGCCCGCGAAGCCGATCGCCCGGACGTTGACGGCCGGCGACCGCAGTGCCGTCACGAGGCCGTCGACGGTGGTCTCGTCGAAACGAGGCGGCCGCGACACGAACCCCTTCGGCGCAATCCGATAGATGGCGCCCGACACCGCGTCGTCCAGGTCCTGGTGGAAGCCGACGATGGGGTCGATCCAGTCGCTGACATAGAGGGCCCCGTCCGGACCGACCGCGATGTCCGAGGGGCGAAACAGCGTCGAGACCTCGGCCGTGGTAGTGCCGGGCCCGCCCGTGAAGTCGGTGCCCGCCCACTGCCCTTCGCGATTCGACCAGAGGAAGTCCTTGCGGTCGAGCCGGAAGCCGGCACCTTCTCGCGTCGGCTGGTACGAGAAGACGAGGTTGCGGCCTGGCTCGGCGGCAAAGAAGGTGCCCTCCCAGCGTTCACCCAGCGCGCCGTTCTCGTAGAAGGCCGTGCCGGTGGGTGAGCCGCCGCCGTAGACGTCCCCCGGGGGCGCGGTGCCTGGGTCGTCCTGCCGCCAGTGCGCCACGGGCACGCTCTGCCCGGGGCGCCTGTCGGCCTGCCACGTGCGGCGTCCGTCGAGTGACGCGAAGCCGAAGTTCGCATACTCCATGACCCAGCTCACCCGGCAGGCTGGAGGGTCGTCATTGTCGCTCTGGAAGACGTCGCCGAGCGAGGTGATCGACTGCTCGTAACTGTTCCGGTAGTTGTGGCCGATGATCTCGACGCCCGTGCCGTCGGGGTTCATCCTTGCGGTGAAGCCGCCGACATACACGTGCCCGTCGTCGCTGATGGCGCCTTCGTATCGGGACGCGTCGTGGGGAAAGGTGAACGGCCCGACGGGATCCGGCCGGTACGGCCCCAGTGACGTGAAGGTGCGGCCTGAGCGGTCGGTGAACCTGGCGCCCGTGTTGCCGCTGTTGAACATCCACTTGCCGTCGGGCCCGACGGTCACCGAGTGCAACGAGTGATCATGGTTCACGCCCTGGAATCCCGTCAGCAGCACCTCACGCGTGTCGATGGAGGGGTCGAACCGCAAGTTGCGATCGACGTCGGTGTACACGAGAAGGTCTGGCGGTTGTGACACGACCACGCGGTTACCGATCACGGCGATGCCGAGCGGCGCCACCAGCGCCGGTTCCTGGACGAAGGTGTGAGAGGCGTCGGCCACGCCGTCCCCGTCGGTGTCCTCGAGGACGACGATGCGGTCGCCCTCCGGCCGGCGCGCATGATTGGTGCGGTACCTGACGCCTTCGGCGACCCAGATACGGCCGTCCCGATCGATGTCGATGTTGGTGGGGTTGTAGAGCATCGGCGAGGCAGCCCAGCGGGTCACCTCCAGGCTGTCGGGCACGGTGAAGAGCGACAGCGGCACCTCGGTCGGCGTCGCGAGACGCGGCAGCGCCGGTTGCGCCGCCGATCCACGCACCAGCACGCCCGCACACAGCACGGCGAGAACGATCGCGGCCCCGGTGCCGTTGGACACACCTCGACGCATGTTCACCCCTTCCCTTCGACCGGCAACGCCAGGCGCACGTCTATACACGCACCTTCACGGGAGACTGCCTCGATGCGACCCTGCTATCGCCATTGCACGCCCACCCTCGCGGTTCTTGCCCTGCTGCTGGCGACCGTGCCGGCGCAGGCTCAGCGCGACGATGCCGACGCCACACGCCTCACCAACGCGCTGCATCTCCGCCCGGGCATGACCGTGCTGGAGGTGGGCGCTGGCAACGGGACGCTGGCGCTGGCCGTCGCGCGTGTGGTCGGCGAAAGCGGCCACGTCTACGCCAGCGAGATCGATGCCCGTCAGCGCGGGGCCATCGAGCGCGCGGCGGCCGCAGCCACCCTTGCGAACATCACGGTGGTCGAGGGACGTCCGGCCGACGCCAACGTGGCCGACGGATGTTGCGATGCCGTCTTCATGCGCAACGTCTACCATCACTTCGATGACCCGGCGGCGATGAACGCCAGTCTCTTTCGCGCGATGAAGCCCGGGGCCCTCCTGGCAATTATCGACTTCCCCCCACGCGGGGGCGACGAGGCCCAGCACGCGGCTGAACGCGACGCTGGCGGCGCGCACGGCGTGGGCCCACGCAGCGTCGAAGCCGAACTGCGGGGCGCGGGGTTCGAGTTGGTCGAGACCGACGAGCCCGGGGCCGGACGCTGGTTCATGGTGGTGGCGCGCAAGCCCGCTGCTCCGTAGCCTCTAGCGTTCCGCGACGGCCGCCCCGACATCCGCCGTCGTCCCCGCATCCTCTGGCGTCACACGCGCGATGGTGAAGCCCGTGAACCCGAAGACGGCCGCGACGAGCGGGTTCAGCAGGTTGAAGAAACAGTACGGCGCGTACACGAAAGTCGCCACCCCGAGCGTCTGCGCCATGAACGCACCGCACGTGTTCCACGGGACGAGCGGTGACGTGAGGGTGCCGGCGTCTTCGAGCGACCGCGACAGGTTCTTCGGATGCAGCCCGCGGCGCGCGTACTCCGCGCGGAACATCCGACCCGGTAGGACGATGGCGATGTACTGGTCGGAGGCGATGACGTTCATGCCGATGGCCGTGCCCAGCGTCGCCAGTACGAGGCTGCCGGTGCCTCGCACCACCCCGAGAATCGTGCCGGCAATCGTCTGCAACATGCCGGTCGTCTCCATGACGGCGCCGAACATCATGGCCGAGATGATGAGCCAGACGGTGCTCAACATGCTGGACATGCCGCCGCGCGTGAGCAGGTCGTCGAGCGCCGCGTTGCCGGACGTGGATCGGTACCCGTCGAACAGCGAGGACCACGCGCCTTTCAGGAGCACGAGCCCGCGTGGCAGGTCGGTCTCGCCCACGTAGGCCACGACCGCCGGCTGCTGGAAGACGACGGCGAACGCGGCCCCCGTCAGTGCCCCGATGAGCAGCGCGGGCAGGGCGGGCATGCGCCGCACGACGAGCACCAGCACCAGGACGGCCGGCAGCAGCAGGTGCCACCCGACGGCAAACTGGCGTTCGAGGTCGCGAAGGATGACGCCGACGGCCGCCGTGTCCGTTGGGGCGGCGGCAAAGAGACCGAACGCCGCAAACAGCACCAGCGCGAGTGCCATGCTGGGCGCGGTCGTCCACACCATGTGCCGGATATGTGTGAACAGGTCGGTGCCGGCCATCGCCGGTGCCAGGTTCGTGGTGTCGGAAAGCGGCGACATCTTGTCGCCGAAATACGCCCCCGAGATGACGGCGCCGGCTGCCAGCCCCAGGTTCAGGTCCTGCGCGCTGGCCACGCCGATGAGCGCCACCCCCACTGTGCCCGCCGTCGTCCACGAACTGCCAGTGGCCACGGCCACCACCGAACAGATGACGCACGCGGCCGGATAGAAGATGCCGGGCGTCAGCACCAGCAACCCGTAGTAGATCATCGTGGGCACGGTGCCGGCCAGAATCCAGGTGCCGATGAGCGCGCCGACAACGAGCAGGATGAGCAAAGCGCCGGTGGCCAGCGAGATGCCGTGCACGATGCCGGCCTCGAGCGTCTTCCAGCTGTAGCCGTTGCGGACGCCGATGATGAGGCCCACCGCCGCGGCCAGGATGAGCGCGATCTGATTGGGCCCACTCGACGACCCGTCGCCGTAGAGGTAGACGGAGGCCGACAGCAGCGCGACGAGGAACGCCACCGGCACGAGCGACTGCGCGAGGCTGGGCTCGCGCACCGATTCGACGTTCATGCGGGCCGCTGACCGTTCCGCGCCGCAATCAGGTCGCGCGTGAAGGCGAGGTTGCGCCGCATGTCGGCCTCGACATCGCGCGTGGGACTGCTCGTCTCGAGCACGAGCCATCGCGCGTAGGCAATGTCGGCCAGTACTGCCACCACGCCCGGCAGATCGATGCGGCCTTCCCCCAGGAAATGCGGGTTGTCCTTCACGTGGACCTCGCAGATGCGCTCGGCTCCGAGCCAGCGAAGCTCCTCGACCACGTCGAATCCCTGTGCCGTCGAGTTGCCCACGTCGTAGTACACGCGGACGGCCGGCGAGCCGACGCGCTCCATGATCCGGACGTTGTCGGCCGCCGAGATGGTGTTCTCGAGCCCGAGCACGACGCCGGCACGGGCGGCCTCTGGAGCCAGGTCCCGGAGGATGTCAGCCACACGCGCCTGCTCGGCCGCAGTGCTCAGGGCTCCCGCATCGAAGAACGGCAGCAGCATGACCTCGACGCCGAGGTCGCGCGTCAACGCAATGCCTTCGGCCACACGCTTCGGGCCGAGCGGATCGGACTTCAGGTAGTTGGTGTGCAGGATGTTGAGGCAGGTGGAGACGATCGGCAGTCCGTGCCGCGCAGACTCGGCGCGATAGGCGGCCACCACGTCACCGCCAATCGGCGTGCGCGGGCGACCGGTCGCGAGGCTCACCTGGACGCCGTCGAAACCAATCGCCTTCGCGAGCGCGAACGAGGTGGGGTCGGCTTCCTTTCTCAGGTTCCAGTCGGTGACGCCGACACGGAACGTGTGGGGCGAAGCCGCCTGCCATGCCAGTTCACCCGCCGCCGGGCGCGAGGCGGCGGTGGCCAGGGCTGCGGCCCCGAGCGTGAGAAACCTGCGTCGAGACGTGAACATCGAAGGCCTCCAGAACACCGATGCCTGCATCATACGGGAGAAGCCCGCGCCACGCCGCGGATGGTCGCGCGGTATCCTGTGCCATGCCTCATGGCCAGTTGGACGATGCCCTGCGCGCGCTGCGCGATGCCCGGACGATCGCCGTCGTCGGTCTCGACACGCGGACGCATCGTCCGGCCCACGGCATCGCCGCGTACCTGCAGCGGGCCGGCTATCGGATCGTGCCGGTGCACCTCGGGCGCTTCGCGGCGCCGACCGTCCTCGGTGAGCCGGCCTTTGCAAGCCTTCGCGACGTGGACGCGCCGGTAGACCTCGTCAACGTGTTCCTGCGGAGCGAGTTCACCGACCCTGTCATCGACGAGGCCATCGCCATCGGCGCCCGAGCCATCTGGCTGCAGGTGGGCATCAGCAACCCGTCGGGCCTGGCGCGGGCGCGTGCCGCAGGCCTCGTGGCCACCGACAACCGCTGCACGATGGTTGAACATCGCCTGATCGGTCGCTGACGTGCACACGACCTCGCGAGCGTTGGCGCCGGCCCCGCACACGACACGACCCGCTCCGTCGCCTCGGGCCGCAGCGCCACGCGCCGGACGCCTCGTGTCGCTCGATGCCTACCGCGGCTTCATCATGCTCACGCTGCTGTGCGGCGGCATCTTCCATTCGCTCGAGGGGCATCCCACCTGGCACTGGCTCGCGGTGCAGAACGAGCATGTCGCGTGGGAAGGCGCGGTCTACTGGGACCTCATCCAGCCGGCCTTCATGTTCATGGTGGGTGTGGCGATGCCGTTTGCCTTCGCGGCCCGGTCGGCGCGCGGTGACGGGTGGGGCCAGCAGTTCGGACACGCGCTGCGCCGGGCGCTGCTGCTCGTCGTCATCGGCGTCCTGCTCGATCACATCGGCGCGCAGCGCATCCAGATCGGCTTCATTCGCGTGCTGCAGCAGATAGCGTTCGGCTACGTCGCCGCGTTCTTCCTGCTGCGGTACGGATGGCGCACGCAGGTGGCCACGGCAATCGCGCTGCTGCTCGGGTACTACGTGCTGTGGGTGAACAACCCGTGGAACGGCCCTGGAGGCCCATGGGCACGAGGGAACGAGAACATCGGCAGCGCCTTCGACTACTGGCTGCTCGGGAGGCACTACGCGTATCACTACGTCGGCATGAACGCGATCCCGTCAACGGCGACCATCATCTTCGGCGTCTCGGCCGGCGCGTATCTCCGGACGGCCGACCATCCACAACGGGCCCTGCGTACGCTGGTTGCGGCCGGGGTCGTGGGCATCCTCGTGGGCCTGGCCGTCAGCCCCTGGTGTCCGATCATCAAACGCATCTGGACGCCCAGTTTCGCCGTGTATGCCGCGGGCTGGACGACGCTGATGCTCGCGGTGTTCTACTGGGCCGTCGAGGTGCGCGGCTGGCAGCGCTGGGCGTTTCCGCTGGTCGTGGTCGGTATGAACTCGATTGCCGCCTACGTCATCGGCAACGCGTTTGCGGGCTGGTTCCGCAGTGCGTCCGGTGCGTGGTTCAGCACCCTGACGCCAGTGGTCGGCGACATGTGGCTTCCCGTGATGCAGCACGCGGCCTTCGCGCTCCTCGCCTGGAGCGTCCTGTACTGGTGCTACCGCCGACGCATCTTCTTCAAGGTGTAGGCGCCGGACGCGTGCCGGCGTAGAAGGTGCCGAGGGCCTTGATGATGGCCACGCCCGACGCCTCGTTCAGTTGACGCGTCTGCAGCACCGCCCCGCCCTCGCAGAGCACGGCCGTGATGCCGAACTGCGCGTGGGGTCCGTCGGTCCAGGACGTACTGCCGTACTGCGGCCCGTCCGTCCGTGTGAGCGGCTCGACGAGCCCGAGCGGATCGGACTCGACCATCACCTCCCGCAACGCCGTCCACGGCCCCAACGGCCCGGCAAACTCTGGCCCCGGCGTGATACGCGGTTCGACGATGCCCGGCCACGTGTGAATGGCCCACACGGTGGTGACGGGTGCGTCCGACGCCATGAGGGCCTCGAAGTCGCGCTGCCACAGGAACGCTTCGTGCGCCTGCTGTGCGGCATCGGCGCCCGACGGACGGTAACTGCGATTCATGTCCACGCCCTGCGCATTGACGCGGTACCAGCCCTGCGACGGCGCGTCCGGACTCATCATCATCACCACGTGGACGATCTGCCGCTGTCGCACGTCGGCGCCTTCGTCGCTGAGCAGCCAGTCGACGAGCCCTGCCAGCCGCCACTGCGAGTTGTGTTCGCCCGGGTGCTGGTTGGCGAAGTAGTGCACCCAGCGGTGCGCACGCGGATGCGGGCTGTCGCGGTCGGTGATCTCGAGCCGCAGCATGTCGCGACCGCCGAGCGTCTGCCCCACCGTGTGCACCGTCACGTGCGGGCTGGCCCGCCAGCCGTCGATGAGTGCGAGCGCGTCCTCCCACGACATGGGCACCTGCGTGCCGACGAACACCTCGTCGCTCGTGAACGGAGGAAACAGCAGCGTGTCGTCGAGCGGCGACGCACGATACCCCTGCTCCCAGGCCACCGGATGCCAGTGCCGCCCGTCGTATGAATACGACTGGTGATACTCGTTGAAGGCGTACCCGGTCCCCTGGGGAAAGACCACGTCGAGGCGAAGCTGATTGCCCCTGGCGTGACGGAGGATGCGGAAATTCAGCTTGTTGGGCCAGCCGGGCTGCTCGGGAGCGTGACCGAGGTGCACGCGGAAGTGATTGGTCCCGACCTCTTCGATCCGTGCCCCGTGCGAGCCGAGCGGGCCGTCGAAGCTGAAATCGTCGACGCTGAGCGGCACGACGTCCGACGTCCGTCGTTCCCCGCAGCCAGTGATCGCAACCGTGGCGGCCATCGCCGCCGCCAGACTCCAGACCCGAAACGCCGCGCGCATCGCGACAGCTTAGTTCATCCGCCCCGGATCATTCGGCCGGCGGTGCGAGGGCGCGGAAGGCGGCGCCAATGGCTTCGATCTTCTCGGGCTGCGCGCGCAGCCCGCTCCAGTTGAACACCATCACGCCCGTGGCGGGACGCGCCGCGCCGAGCTGCACCACGTCCTCCACCTGCGCGAGGGGCACGGGGTCGCCCCAGTCGGCGATCTGCACGATGGGCCAGATGCGATGCCGTTCGCCCGGTCGGCCCTCGATGCCGAGGTGGTGGCCGAGCCACTGCACCTGGCGGGCAATCCACTCGGGATCGTCGCCATGACCGAAGCGCGCGTGGTACGGCATGGGGCTGAAGACGTCGACGAAGGCCGCCTGCCCCTCGAGATCGATGGCCAGCTTCTCGAGCCGCGCCCTGTCGTGGTCCTCGTCCGACCAGGCGTTGTGGAACGTGCCGAGCAGCGCGGTGGGGCGGACGGCGTCGCGGATGTCATGGAACTCACGCACCCAGTCTGTGAAGACATCCAGGCGCCAGCGCACCCAGCGGGCACGATGCTCGGTGAGCAGGGCGCGCGCCACCTCGGGCGTCGGCCCGTCAGGCAACGTGACGCCCGTATCCGCCGAGAACCGGCGGAGGCACCTCGGACAGAAACAGGTGTCGGGCATGTTGGGCACCGCCTGTTCCCAACTCGCGTGGCTGTGGTGGTAGTCGAGCCAGACGCCGTCGAGGGCGTAGGTCTCGAGCAGCGAGCGGAAGGCGTCCATGCGCTCGGCCCGATAGGCTTCGTGCGTGGGACAGATGCCCTGCCAGCCGTCCGGCGGCGGCGACACACGGCCGTCGGCGCCCACCGGCGCCGCATCCGGGTACCGCTCGAGGGCGGCGGCCACGTGCAGCGTGTTGAACTCGGCGTAGACCTGCACGCCTTCCCCGCGCAGCAGCGCCAGGCGCTCCGGCGTGACGCTGCCGGACCCCAACCAGACAGCGTCCACGCCGAAGGCGCGCAGCGATCGGCCGCTGTCGAGCACCTCCTGCGGAATGCCGCCGTAGATGCCCCGCAGCGGGACGGCGCGCGCCGCAGCGGCGTGATCTGCCTGCTGCCGCGGATCGGTCGGCGGTCCGGCCGGGGCCGTACACGCCGACGTCAACAGCAGCAGCAGCGCGGCACGGCTCACGATCGCCACAGGGCCGGCCCTCCTCGCACGCCCATCTGGTTGGACACGATGACCGTCCGCTGGTTCACCTCGAAGCGGATCTCGCGGGCGTTGCCGCCGCCGATGTAGATACGGTCGTACCGGAAGAGGTCGTACAACTGCACCAGGGCCCGCTTGAGGCGCCGGTTCCAGATGCGGCGGCCCTTCTGCACCAGCGCACGCCGACCGAGCTGCTGCTCGTAGGTCTGGCCCCTGCGGAACGGGTGATGCGCCAACTCGAACACGGGCAGCGGCACGCCGTCGTTGAAGACCACCGCGCCGAAGCCCGTGCCGAGCGTCAGCACGACCTCCACGCCGGTGCCCTGCACCACCGCGTGGCCCTGGATGACTGCGTCGTTGACGACGCGGGTCGGCACACCCAGGCGTGCCGTGAGAGCCGCCTGGAGATCAAGTCCGGCCAGTCGGCCCGTGCCCAGGTTCGGGGCCGTCTCGATGACGCCGTTCTTCACCACGCCGGGAAATCCCACAGAGGCGTAATCGAACGGGCGGAGCGGCGTCACCAGTTGCTCGAGCCGATCGACCAGGTCCTGCTGCGTGAGGTCGGCCGGCGTGGGCACGCGGACACGTTCGGTCAACATGGTGCCGTCGCGGTCCACGACCGCCGCCTTGAGGCCGGAGCCACCGACGTCGATGGTCAGGAAGCGGCCCGCCGAGGCGGGAGCAGAGTTGGGCATGGGCAGCAGCATCGCACAGGTCGCGGCGGCAAGGCGGGCTGCGGCGCGTCCGCGCCCATCGGACGGCCGGGCGACCGAAGTAGTAGGATCGACGACATGTGCACATGGCGGCGGGCGCGCACGGCACTCGCGGGGCTCCTCCTCCTTGGGGGCGTTGGGGCCGGCCTGTCTGTTCAGGCCCAGCCTGCCCGTCCCCACGTGCTGGTGGTGTCTGTCGACGGCATGATCGATCTTGGGTTGGCGCCGTATCTTGCGCGGGCCCTGCGGGACGCGGAGGCCGGCGGCGCGAGTGCAGTGCTGGTCGAGATCAACACCTTCGGGGGCCGCGTCGACGCGGCAGTGGCCATCCGCGACGTCCTCGTGACCTCGCCTGTCCGCACCGTCGCCTTCATCAACCAGCGGGCCATTTCGGCCGGCGCGCTGATTGCGCTCTCCTGCCACACCATCGTCATGGTGCCGGGCGGCACGATTGGCGCGGCCGCGCCGGTGACCGGCGGCACGTCAGAGGCCCAGCCGGCCGGCGAGAAGACCGTGTCGTACGTGCGCAAGGAGTTCGCGGCCACGGCCGAGATGCGTAAGCGACCGATCGCGTTCGCCGAGGCCATGGTGGACGAGGACGTCGTCATCGACGGCGTGGTGGCCGAGGGCAAGCTGCTGACGATGACCGCCAGTGAAGCGGTCACGCACAAGGTGGCCGACGTCGTAGCCGCCGACCGAGCGGCCGCGCTGGCGGCCGTCGACCTGGCCGACGTGGACGTCCGCGAGATCGACCAGACGTGGGCGGAGTCGGTCGTGAGGTTCCTGACGCATCCCGTCATCAGCTCGCTGCTGATGACGATCGGGCTGCTCGGCCTGATCGTCGAGATCCGCACGCCCGGATTTGCCGTGCCGGGCACCATCGGACTGCTCTCGCTCGGGCTGTTCTTCTGGGGCCACTGGCTCGTGCAACTGGCCGGCTGGGAGGAACTGCTGCTCGTCGGACTCGGCGTCGCGCTGCTGGCCGTCGAGGTGTTCATCCTGCCGGGCTTCACCATCGCCGGCATCGCCGGCATCCTCGCGCTCGTGGCTGGCCTCGGCATGGCCCTGGTGGGGGCCGGGGCCACGACCGCGGTGGTCATTGCCGCGCTTGGGCGCGTGGCCATCGCCATCCTGCTGGCCATCGTGAGCTCGCTGGTGCTGTTGCGCCTGCTCCCCCGCCTGCCCTTCGGGCGCCAACTCGTGCTCGAGGGGGGCATGGACGCCGACCTCGGCTACGTGTCCGGCCCGGCAAGCGATCGGTTGCGGCTCGGGCGCACCGGCGTCACCGTGTCCCCGCTGAGGCCGGCCGGCATCGCAGACATCGACGGCAGCCGCGTCGATGTCGTCTCGGATGGCGGCTTCATCGAAGCCGGCGTCCCCGTCGTAGTGACCCGCGTCGACGGCAACCGGATCGTCGTCCGGCGCATCGAGGCGCACAAGGAGCCTGTGCATGAATGAACTGGATCCCACGGCCATCGGGGCTCTCGGACTGTTGCTGCCCGCCATCCTCCTGATGGTGGTGATTCTGTACATCGTGCCGCTGCCGCTGTGGATCGCGGCGTGGTCGTCGGGGGCGTACGTCGGCCTCATGACGCTCGTCGGCATGCGGCTGCGCCGCGTGCCGCCCGCCACCGTGGTCAATGCCCGCATCAGCGCGGTCAAGGCCGGACTCCAGATTTCCATCAATGACCTCGAGGCGCATTACCTCGCCGGAGGGAACGTCGTACGCGTGGTCAACGCGCTCATCTCGGCCGACAAGGCCAACATCGCCATGCCCTTCCAGCGTGCGGCCGCCATCGACCTGGCGGGGCGCGACGTGCTCGAAGCGGTCAAGATGTCGGTCATTCCGAAGGTCATCGAGACGGCGCGCATCGCCGCCGTCGCCAAAGACGGCATCCAGTTGATTGCCGTGTCGCGCGTGACCGTGCGCACCAACATCGACCGCCTCGTCGGCGGCGCCGGCGAAGAGACGGTCATCGCACGCGTCGGCGAAGGCATGGTGAGCACCATCGGTTCTGCGACGACGCACAAGGACGTGCTCGAGAACCCCGACCACATCTCGAAGAACATCCTCGCCCGCGGCCTCGACGCCGGAACGGCCTACGAGATCCTGTCGATCGACATCGCCGACGTGGACGTCGGCGAGAACATCGGCGCGAAGCTCCAGATCGCCCCGGCCAACGCGGACAAGCAGATCGCGCAGGCGAAGGCCGAAGAGCGCCGCGCCATGGCCGTGGCCCAGGAGCAGGAGATGCGGGCGCGCGTGGTGGAGGCCGAGGCCGAAGTGCCGCGCGCCATGGCTGAGGCGTTCCGCCAAGGCAACCTCGGCATCATGGACTACTACCGCATGAAGAACATCGAGGCCGACTCGTCGATGCGCGAGTCGATCGCCGACGTCGACGACGACCGCACGCCACCCGGACGCTAGACGTGTCGCTCGAAACCGTCATTCTGCTCGCGCTGTTCACGCTGCTGCCGCTCATCGAGCAGGCGTGGCGTAAGTGGCGCGAGGCGCGCGAGGAAGCGGACCGGCGCCGTCGCGGTGTGCCGCAGGGGCAGCCGGTGCCAGGGCGGCCACCCGGTCCGTTGCCCGCGCCACCACCGATCCCCATACCCCGCGTGCCTCCGGGTCACGCGCCCCTGCCAGACACGTGGGGTGTCGAGGACGACGACGACGAGCCGGTCGTGGCCGTCCCGTCTCCGCTGCCGCCGCCCCCGCCACGTCCCGTGCCGACCAGGCCCCGGCCAACCGCCCCGATTACGGTTCCGACGCGGCCACCGGTGCCACGCCGCCCCGGCCCGGTCACGGCATCGCCACGAAGCGCGACGATGCACCGCCGGCGACCTCCCACGATCGCCGCCGACCGCCGGACGCTTGCGGCACGACTCCGTGATGCTTCGACCGTCCGCGACGGCATCGTCCTGCTGACGGTCCTCGGGCCGTGCCGCGCCAACGAGCCCTACCAGGCGCCTGCGGCGAGCCGCTCCTCAGAGCCGCGCTGACGCGCAGCCCGCGTTGTCCGACCGTGACCCGCTGCGGCGGCACTGCCCAGCCAGCGCGACGACCACGCCGTCAGAATCGAGATGCCCGTGTCCGCCCACCGTCCCCGACGCCTGCTCCCTCGCCCGTACCCGTCGACGATCTCGGCCCTCCTCACCGCTGTGCTGGTCGTGGCCGTGGGCTGCTCACGCCCGACGCCACCACAGCCCACCACGTCGGCTGACGCGCAAGTGGAGGTGTCGCCGGCCGCCCACACCGAGTCGACGCCCGGCGCGGCCGCAAGTGACACGCGTGCCCTCACTGGCGCCCACACCCGCCTGGTGTGGGTGCAGCACGACGGGAGCGATCCGTTCGCCGAAGGCACCAATCTCGTGGTGATGGGCTACGACTCGGACGATGGCCAGGGAGAGCGGGCCATCGTGGGACAACGCGCGAACTACGCCAAGCCGCTGCTCACGCCTGACGGGCAACGCGTGGTCTTCTCGACCGTCCGTGCGGGCGACGACGGCGAGATGTTCATCGTGGGCTTCGACGGCTCGGGCCTGCAGTCGCTTGGACCGGGGTTCGCGCTGCACGTGCAGGCCGACCCCGCCGGTGACTGGCTCTATGTCGGCACCGGCCATCGCGAGTTCCACTACGGCACCGTGAGCCGCATGCGCCTGACTGCGCCGCAGGCACGCGAGGTGGTGTGGGACACGACGCGGGTCAACCGCGACACGTTCCAGGTGTCAACCGATGGGCAGTTTGCGGGCGGGCTGTTTCCCTGGCCGGAAGCCGGCGTCGCGAACCTCGGCACGCGCACGGCGCAGCGGCTCGGCGACGGCTGCTGGACGGCCATCTGCCAGGTGGGTGCGCCGCTCTTCTGGTACTTCGATGGCGCCCATCGCAATCTGACCTTCGTGGACGTGCCCACCGACCGTCGGTGGATGGTGCCCATCAACACTGCGCCCGGTTTCAGCAACCCCGAGGTCTACCACCCGCGGTGGGCCAATCATCCGCGCTTCTTCGCGATGTCGGGGCCCTACAACCAGGGCGGAGGCAATCAGGTGCGCAGCGGCGGCGCCCAGGTGGAGATTCACCTGGGCCGCTTCAGTGCCGACTTCACGCGCGTCGAGGCCTGGGTGCAGGTCACGCGCAACGGCGCCGCTGACGCCTACCCCGACGTCTGGGTCGCACCCGGCGAGAGCCCCCACCCCGCACGCCCCAGCCGCGTCGGACCCGCCGGGGACGGCACGGGCGAGGGGCCCGCACCCGCAGGATCGGTGGCACCCGATCGCGTCGTGATCGACGCCAGGCTCACGCACGCCGGGCCGATTCCGACCCCTGAGTCGATCCTGCCCTACCGTCATGCGCTAGTCGTCAACCGCTATGCGGTCGTGAGCGTGAAGGATGGGTCGTACGACAAGGACGAGGTGCTGGTGTCGCAGTGGATCATCCGCGACAGCCAGGTGCTGCCGCATGCACGCCGACAGCCAGGCCTGCAGGCGGTGCTGACCCTCGAGCGCCACGACGCGCATCCGGAACTGGAAGGCGAACGCGTGATCTCGGACACCGACGCGCCGGAACTGCCGCTGTACCACGACATCGAGTCGTGAGGCGCGATGGTCTTCAGTTCGTACCTGTTCCTGTTCTACTTCCTGCCGGTCGCGCTCGGGCTCTACTACGCCGGGCCGCGACGCGCGCAGCACCTGCTGCTCACCGCGCTCAGCTACGTCTTCTACGGCTGGGCCAACCCGCTCTTCGTCCCGCTGCTGTTCGGGTCGACGGTCATCGACTATCTGTGCGGCCGCGCCATCGGCAAGGCACGTGCCGGCGGTGTGCGCACGAACGCCTCCGGGTACGCCGTGCCCGTGGCGCCCACAGGGCGACGCGCCCTGGCCGTCTCCATCGTCAGCAACCTGGCGCTCCTCGGGTTCTTCAAGTACTTCAACTTCGGCGTCGAGAGCTACGACGCGCTCGTGGAGGCCCTCGGACTGTCCGGACTTCGCCTCGACGTGGCGTTTCGCATCACGCTGCCGCTCGGCATCAGCTTCTACACGTTCCAGTCGATGAGCTACTCCTGGGACGTCTACCGCGGACACGCCACCCCGCTGTGCAGCTTCGTGGACTTCGCGTGTTACGTCTCGATGTTCCCGCAACTGGTCGCGGGCCCGATCATCAGGTTCTCGGAAGTGGCCGACCAGTTGCGGTCGCGCACACACACCGTGACGAAGTTCGCGCGCGGCACGGCTTTCTTCAGCGTCGGCCTCGCCAAGAAGGTGCTGCTCGCCAACCCGTGCGGTAAGGTGGCCGACCTGGCCTTCGACGCGGGCTCGCTGCACCCGCTCGAGGCGTGGTACGGCGCCACGGCCTACGCCTTCCAGATCTACTTCGACTTCAGCGGGTACTCCGACATGGCCATCGGCCTCGGCCTGATGCTCGGCTTCGTCTTCCCCAAGAACTTCGACTCGCCGTACCAGTCGCGGTCGATCACCGAGTTCTGGCGGCGGTGGCACATCTCGCTGTCCACCTGGCTGCGTGACTATCTCTACCTGCCCCTGGGCGGCAATCGGAAGGGGCCAGGCCGGACCTACGTCAACCTGCTGCTGGTCATGCTGCTTGGGGGGTTGTGGCATGGCGCGGCCTGGACATTCGTGGCCTGGGGCGCGTTGCACGGCACGTGGCTCGCGCTCGAGCGGGCGGTGGGCACGCAGGCCCTCTACGGCAGGATCCCCGGTGCCGCGCGCATGGCCCTCACCTTCGTGCTGGTCGTGGTCGGCTGGGTGTTCTTCCGCGCAGCGTCGATCGGGGACGCCACCACGTACCTCGGCCAGATGTTCGGCCTCGGCGTGCCCGCCGACGGCGCGGTGCTACTGGCGGGCATCGTGTACGCGCCCTACTACCTCGGCACGTTCGTGGCTGCGGCGGTCGTCGTGTGGGCCTGCCCACAGACGTGGGACTGGACGCGCGTCCTCACGCAGCCGCGAGCCGCCATCGCGCTCGGGCTCTTCGGCTTGTCGGTGATGGCGCTCACCACGCAGGCCTTCAACCCGTTCATCTACTTCATCTTCTGATGGCCACGCCGAGCACCGCCCCGCACCCGCCCCTGTCACGCGAAGCGCAGGCACGTCGCGATCTCGGCCACACGCACGTCTCGCCCGGCGTGGCCAGGGTGCTCGTTACCGTGTTCCTCGCGACGTTGCTCGTCATGGGCCTCGTCGAGGTCGCTCGGGTCGTCTGGACGCGCGAGCCTGGTGTCTGGCTGCACCTCGCACGGATACCAGCCACGGCGGCCACGGAAGGGCGCACCAGCCAGGGCGGCGCCTGGACGCGCGTCGTGGCCGCGAACCGCGCGACGTTGTCGTCGCTCGACGCCTTCGAGAGCGGGCTCGAGCAGGAGTCGGTCGTGGGACGGGCCCTGCGCCCGCCGTCGCAACTGCTGCTCAGTGGATGGCTCGGCGCGGGCAACGAGCGGGTGTACGTCGGACGTGAGGGGTGGCTCTTCTACCGCCCCGACGTCGAGTACGCGACCGGGCGGCCGTTTCTCGATGAGGACCAGCAGGCCCGCCGTGTGGCGGCCGCAGCGGAGTGGGAGAGCCGGCCTGCGGTAGATCCTGTCGCCGCCATGGCGCAGCTCAAACTCGATCTGGACCGCCGCGGCATCACGCTGCTCGTCGTACCGACACCGGTGAAGCCCACCATCCACCCGGCGGAACTGGCGGCTGCCTACGAGGGGTTCGACGCGCCGGTGCAGAACCCGTCGTTTACCGCGCTCGTGGCCGCGCTCGGGCGTGAAGGGATCCTCGTGTACGATCCGGCGCCTCGTCTCGTGCAGCGACGGGCAGGCGGCGAGCCGCAGTACCTCCAGACCGATACGCACTGGCGCCCGGCCGCGCTGCAGTACGTGGCCACCGAGGTCGCGGGCTTTCTCGCGGCCAGGGCCGGCATCACGCGCGGATCCCACCGCTACACGCAGTCGGTCGCGCACGTCCGTCAGGCGGGCGACACGGCGCAGATGCTCGACCTGCCGCCCTCGCAACAGACCTTTCCCCCCGAAGCCGTCGAGGTCACCAGCGTGAGCGAAGCCGACGGCACGCCCTGGCGGCCGACACGCGGCGCCGAGGTGCTGTTGCTCGGCGACAGCTTCAGCAACATCTACGCGCTCGAGTCGATGGGATGGGGATCGGGGGCCGGGTTCGCCGAGCACCTCAGCGTCGCGCTCGGTCGCCCGGTGGACCGGCTGGTGCAGAACGACCAGGGCGCGTGGGCCACGCGCGCCATGCTCCAGCAGGTGAGCCACGCCGACCCCGAGCGCCTGGCCAACACCCGCCTGGTCGTCTACCAGTTCGCGGCGCGCGAACTGGCCCAGGGTGACTGGCGCCTGCTGCCGCTGGCGCCGCCCTGACGTCGTGACGGCCCCGGCTCAGATCTTCGGCAGCGTGACGCCGCGCTGCTTGAGGTACTTGCCCCGCTTGTCGGCGTACGACACCTCGCACGGCTCGTCGCCCTGAAAGAACAACACCTGGGCAATGCCCTCGTTGGCGTAGATCTTCGCCGGCAGCGGCGTCGTGTTGCTGATCTCCAGCGTCACGAACCCCTCCCACTCGGGCTCGAACGGCGTCACGTTGACGATGATGCCGCACCGGGCGTAGGTGGACTTGCCCAGACAGATGGTGAGGATGTCGCGCGGGATGCGGAAGTACTCGATCGTCCGCGCCAGCGCGAACGAGTTCGGCGGCACGATGCAGACGTCGGTCTTGATGTCCACAAACGACCGGGGGTCGAAGTCCTTGGGGTCGATGACGGTGTTGTTCACGTTGGTGAACACCTTGAACTCGTCAGCCACCCTGATGTCGTAGCCGTACGACGACAACCCGAACGACACCACCCCTTCTCGAACCTGGCGATCCTCGAACGGCTCGATCATGCCGTGCTCGAGGGCCATGCGGCGAATCCACTTGTCGGCTTTGATGGACATAGGCAGGAGCGGAGGAACGAAGGAGCGAAGGAAACAAGGAACGAAGGAGCAAAGGAGCGAAGGAACAAAGGAACGAAGGCGCGCAGCGCCGTGGACCGCACGCTGACGTGATCAGCGGCGGAACACGGACAACACCAGCGTTGCCAGCACGCTGAGTACAATACACGTCACGATGGGGAAGTAGAAACTTCCCCGTTCCCGTTCCACCACGATGTCGCCGGGCAACCGGCCGAGCGGCAGGCCGAGCATCATCAGGCCGCCGACGGCGGCGATCACGAGCCCGATGATGAGCAGCGTGCGTCCAGCCATTGTCTGATGCTTGATGCTTAATGCTTGATTGCTGCTTTACCCTCAACGCTTGACAACGACGCCGTACCCTACGCCTGACGCGGCATGCTCGATGCTGTCCCCGCCTGCCATCGCTCGGACAACAAACATTTGGCATTAGGCATTAGGCATCAGGCATTAGGCATCAAGCCTCAGGCCAGTTCCATGCCTCGGAAGAAGTACCCGAGTTCGAAGGCCGCCGTCTCTGGCGCGTCCGAGCCGTGCGTGGCGTTGTTGTCGATCGAGGCCCCGAACTCGGCCCGCATCGTACCGGGCTCGGCATTGGCGGGGTTGGTCGCGCCCATCAGCGTGCGCCAGCGCGTGATGGCCTGGTCGGCCTCGAGGCACAGCAGCACGCACGGGCCCGACGACATGAAGTCGGTGAGGCCGCCGAAGAACGGCTTCTCGGCGTGCACGGCGTAGAAGCCCTCGGCCTCGGCCTTGGTCAGGTGCTGCTGACGCATGGCGACGATGCGGAAGCCTTCCGATTCGATGCGGGCGAGGATGCGGCCCGTGACGCCAGCCTTGACGGCGTCGGGCTTGATGATGGCGAAGGTACGTTCCATGAGCGGTCGGAATCCTGTCAGATGTGGGCGTCGAGAATGGCGTCGAACGCGGCGCGCCCCGGCCGTGTGATGTCGGCCGGCAGCGTCGCCAGAGGCTCGTCGACGGTGTTGAGCAGCGACAGGAAGTCCATGCCGTCGGGCTCGATGTAGACGATGCCCGTGGCGAACTCGCCGCGCCGTGCGGTCTCGTGCAACAGCCGGATGGCCTCGACCTTGTTCGAGGGATCGTAGCTGTCGTCGAGCTTCTTGAGCAGCAGCGTCGAGCCGTCGTGCATGCGCACCGGCACGGTCGACCCCGGCTCGTATTCCACGCTGATGTCCTGGAAGAACGGCACGAAGCTGATCTCGCCGAGCGGCTCGTCGTGCTCCTTCGCGTACGCGTAGCTCTTGGTGGAGCCCTCGTGGTCGTTGAAGGTCACGCACGGCGAGATGACGTCGATCATGCACGTGCCGCGGTGGCTGATGGCCGCCTTCAGGATCGAGAGCAGCTGCTTCTTGTCACCCGAGAACGAGCGTGCCACGAACGTCGCGCCGAGCTCGACGGCCAGCGCACACACGTCGATGGGCGGCAGGTCGTTGACGACGCCGTTCTTGAGGCGGCTGCCCACGTCGGCCATCGGCGAGAACTGGCCCTTGGTCAGCCCGTAACAGCCGTTGTCCTCGATGATGTAAATGAGGGGCAGGTTGCGGCGCATCAGGTGCACGAACTGGCCGATGCCGATGGCCCCGGTGTCGCCGTCGCCGCTCACCCCGATGCCGAGCATCGTCTTGTTGGCGAGCAGCGCGCCGGTGGCCACCGAGGGCATGCGGCCATGCACCGAGTTGAACCCGTGCGCGGTGTTCAGGAAGTAGGCCGGGCTCTTGCTCGAGCAGCCGATGCCCGACAGTTTGAGCACCCGCGTCGGATCGACACCCATCTCGTAGAACGCGTCGATGATGCGCTCAGTGATGGCGTTGTGTCCGCAGCCCGCGCACAACGTCGTCTTGCCGCCGCGGTAGGCCGAGGGCTCGAGCCCGATGCGGTTGATCTTCCGGGGAGGGGTGGGAACGACCGGAGTGGCCATGTCAGACAGACTCCTCGGCGCCGACGTTCACGTCTTCGGGTGCCGTCTCGGGCGGCAGCGCCGAACGTGTCTCGTGCGCCATGATTTCGTCGGTGATCGAGCGCGCGTCGATGGGCAGGCCGTTGTAGTGCCTCACGCTGCGCAGCTTGGCGATGGCTGCGGCGCCGAGTTCCTGGCGCATCAGCCCGAGCATCTGTCCGTCGCGGTTCTGTTCGACGACGTACACGCGGTCGTGCTGCGCGATGAACTCGGCAACCGCCGACGTGAAGGGATACGCCCGAAGCCGCAGGTACGAGGTGGCCAGCCCCTGCTCGGCGGCCAGCTGGTCGCGGCTCTCGACGACGGCCCAGTGGCTGGTGCCGTACGCAATGATGCCGACGCGCGCCCCGTCGTCGGCCACCACCTCGGGTGCCGGCAGCGCGGACCGCGCGGTGTTGTACTTGGTGACCAGCCGGTCGAGGGTGCGGGTGTAGTCCTCGGCCCGCTCGCTGTACTGCGCCTTCTCGTTGTGGCCCGACCCGCGCGTGAAGTACGCCGGGCCGAACTGCCCGGGCAGCGTGCGATACGGCACGCCGTCGCCGTCCACGTCGAGGTACCGGCCCCAGTCGCCAATCTCGGCGAGCTTCTCGGGCGTCAGCACCTTGCCACGGTCGAGCGGCGTCTCGGGATAGGCGAAGCGCTCGGCCATCCACGTGTTCATGCCGAGGTCCAGGTCGCTCATCACGAACACGGGCGTCTGGAAGCGCTCGGCGAGGTCGAAGGCAGCCATCGCCATCGTGTAGCACTCGTCCACCGAGGCCGGCAGCAACAGCAGGTGCTTCGTGTCGCCGTGCGACAGCCCGGCGGCAAACTGGATGTCGCCCTGGGCCGTGCGGGTCGGCAGTCCGGTCGAGGGACCCACGCGCTGCACGTCGAAGATGACCGCAGGCAACTCGGCGTAGTACGCGAGCCCCGTGAACTCGGCCATCAGCGAGATGCCGGGCCCCGACGTCGAGGTCATGGCACGGGCACCTGCCCACGACGCGCCCACCACCATGCCGAGCGCCGCGATCTCGTCCTCGGCCTGGACGACGGCAAAGGTGGCCTTCCCCGTCTCCTTGTCCATGCGGTAGGTGCGCAGGTAGTCGATGAGCGTCTCGCACAACGACGACGACGGGGTGATGGGATACCACGACACCACGGTCACGCCGGCCATCAGGCAGCCGAGGGCGGCCGCTTCGTTGCCTTCGATGAGCAACTTGCCGCGGGTCTCGTCCATGCGCTCGACGGCAATCGGCACCGGGCGGTCGGCGAAGTGCTCGGCCGCGTATGCCGCGCCGGCGTCGAGAGCCGCCTTGTTCAGCTGAATCGCGCGCGCCTTCTGCTTCAGCTGCCGCGCCAGGGCAATTTCCATCTCGCCCAGCTCGATGCCGAGCAGATGTGACAGCACCCCGTCGTAGATCATGTTCTTGACGAGGCGGCGCAGCCGCGCGTCAGGGCAGACCTCGGCGACGATGCGGTCGAAGGGCACCGGGTAGAACTGCAGGTCGCTTCGCAGGTCCGACAGGCGCAGCGTCTCGTCGTAGACCACGGCGCAGCCTGGCTCGAGCGCCAGCACGTCCTCGCGTGCCGTCTCGGCATTCATCGCCACGAGGAGGTCGATCTCCTTCTTGCGGGCGATGTAGCCGCGGTGGTTCGCGCGAATGGTGTACCAGGTGGGCAGCCCGGCGATGTTCGAGGGGAAGAGGTTCTTGCCCGAGACCGGCACGCCCATCTGGAAGAGCGACCGGAGCAGCACGAGGTTGGCCGTCTGGCTCCCCGAGCCGTTGACGGTGGCCACCTGGATGCTGAAGTCGTTGACGCGCGGTTGGAAGGATGGGGCTGCTGGCCCCGCCAGCAGGTCGGATGACGCCATGCAGTTCTCTGCCTTTGCTGGGCGGGCCACGGCGCTGCGGCCGTGCGCACCCCAATCGACCGAGTATATCACCCGGCCCGACGGCTCGCAGAGACCCCGGCGCCTCGGCGTGCAGGCCGAAGCGCCCCGGCGCGAAGGCGGAGAGGCGCCCCTCCCTTACAGACGGGTCTGGATGGCCTGGCCGATGTCGGCCGGGCTCTTCACGACGGTGACCCCCGCGGCGCTGAGCGCCGCCATCTTCTCGTCGGCGGTGCCCTTGCCGCCCGAGATGATGGCGCCGGCATGGCCCATCCGCCGGCCCTCGGGTGCGGTCTGCCCGGCGATGAAACCGACGACCGGCTTGGTGAAGTGCTCCTGAATCCAGGCCGCCGCTTCCTGCTCGGCCGAGCCGCCGATCTCGCCGATCATCACCACGGCCTCGGTCTGCTCGTCCTGCGCGAACAACTCGAGCGCGTCGATGAAGCTCGTGCCGATGAGCGGGTCGCCGCCGATGCCGATGCAGGTGGTCTGCCCGTAGCCGAGTGCGGTGAGCTGGTGGATGGCTTCGTAGGTCAACGTGCCGCTCTTCGACACGATGCCTACGCGCCCTTCCTTGCAGATGTGGCCCGGGATGATGCCGGCCTTGGCCTGCCCGGCGGTGATGAGGCCCGGGCAGTTGGGGCCGATGAGGCGGGAGGGCTTGCCCTTCATGAACGCGAGCGCCTTCATCGTGTCGAGTACGGGAATGCCCTCGGTGATGCAGACGATGAGCCCGATGCCGGCGTCGGTCGCCTCCATGATGGCGTCGGCCGCAAAGGGGGGCGGCACGAAGATGACCGAGGCATTCGCGCCGGTCTGCTCGACGGCATCGGCCACGGTGTTGAACACCGGGAAGCCTTCGTGCGTCGTGCCGCCCTTGCCGGGCGTGACGCCCCCGACGACGGTGGTGCCGTAGGCCGCGGCCTGCTTTGCGTGAAACGTGCCTTCCCGCCCGGTGAGGCCCTGGACGAGGAGGCGGGTGGAGCGATCGATGAGTACAGCCATGGCAGTCTTGCGCGCCCTTCAGTTGGTGGAGAGGGCGACCACCTGTGCGGCGCCTTCGCCCATGGTGTCGGCCGTCGTGAAGTTCAATCCGCTGTCGCGCAGCATGGCCTTGCCCTGCTCCACGTTGGTGCCTTCCATGCGGATGACGATGGGCACCGGCACGCCCAGTTCCTTGACGGCCGCAATCACGCCCTCGGCCAGGATGTCGCAGCGCAGGATGCCGCCGAAGATGTTGATGAAGACCGCCTTCACGTTCGTGTCCGACATGAGGATCTTGAACGCGTTGCGAATCTGCTCGGCGTTGGCGCCGCCGCCTACGTCGAGGAAGTTGGCCGGCTCGCCACCCGCCAGCTTGATGATGTCCATCGTCGCCATGGCGAGGCCGGCGCCGTTGACCATGCAGCCGATGGTGCCGTCGAGGCGGATGTAGTTGAGCGAGAACTTGCTGGCCTCGATCTCGAGGGGGTCCTCCTCGGCCAGGTCCCGCAGGTCGCGGAAGTCCTGGTGGCGGAAGAGCGCGTTGTCGTCGAAGGTGACCTTGGCGTCGAGGGCCACGATCTGGCCGTCGCCGGTCACGATGAGGGGGTTGATCTCGATGAGCGAGGCGTCGGTGGCGACGAACGTCTCGTAGATGGCCTGCATCACCTTCACGGCCTTGTTGACGTGTTCGGGTGCCAGGCCGATGCCGAAGGCGAGTTGCCGCGCCTGAAAGCCGGTGAGCCCGGTGACGGGGCTGATGTAGACCTTCTTGATCTTCTCGGGCGTGCTGGCGGCCACCTCTTCGATGTCCATGCCGCCTTCGCTGCTGGCCATCAGCACGGGACAGCCCGCCGCGCGGTCGATGAGCAGGCCGAGGTACAACTCCTTGACGATGTTGGCGCCCTCTTCGATGAGGACGCGCTCGACCACGCGGCCTTCGGGTCCGGTCTGGTGCGTCACGAGGGTCATGCCGAGAATCTGCCTGGCCGTCTCCTCTGCCGCATTGGCGTCCTTGACGACCTTCACGCCGCCGCCCTTGCCTCGCCCGCCGGCATGAATCTGTGCCTTGACCACGACGACGCCGCCGCCGAGACGACGGGCGATGGCGCCGGCTTCGTCGGCCGAGAACGCCACTTCGCCGCGCGGCACCGGCACGCCGTGCCGGGCCAGGATGGCTTTCGCTTGATATTCGTGAATTTTCACCGGTGACCCTGCGTGCTGAGAAGGGGCGCGCGTCTGCGCCGGCCGTGGATCGACCATCGCTCCAACGGCGTCCCTATCATTGACGCGCCGGGCGAACGGGTCAAGCGGCCCTTTCGTATCGCGGCGTTGCTCAGGCGGCGCAGGCGGGATAGAATTCGCTGGGTCTTCGCCGTCGACCCCGCTGCACGCGTCGGCGGGCCCCCAGGGCAGGCACGGTCCCGGGTTCTTGTCATCCGACAGATATTTCTCGCGCCAGGCGAGGGCCGCGCGCCGCGCCGGAGCCACGCCGGAGCCATAGGGGGCGCGGCGTGTGTCCCGTGGAGTCGCCGCACACGTCAGGCAGCGGAGCACGACAATGTCGAATCGTCCGTCTTTCTTCTCCTCAACGGTAGGCTCGAAGATCCTCATCGGTCTCACCGGGCTGATGTTGTTCGGCTTTCTCATCACGCACCTGGCCGGCAACCTGACGGTCTTTGGCGGGTCGGCCGCCTTCAACGCGTACACCTACAAACTCGAGAGCACCAAGCCGCTGCTCTACGTGGCCGAGATCGGCCTGCTGCTCATCTTCCTGCTGCACGTGGTGAAGACGGTCGGCGGCTACCTGCGCAATCGCCGCGCGCGTCCGGTCGGTTACACCGAGAAGCGCCTGGCGGGACACACGAGCCGCAAGGGGGTGTCGTCCACCTCGATGATCGTCACGGGCCTGGCCATCCTCGTCTTCGTGGTGATTCACATCCGCACGTTCAAGTACGGCCCGTACTACGAGGAGGCCGCCACCGGCCATCGCGACCTGTTCCGGGTGATGGAGGAAGCGTTCCAGAACCCGCTGATGGTGGCCTTCTACGTCGGCTCGATGGTGCTCATCGGCCTCCATCTCAATCACGGCATCTCGAGCGCCGCGCAGTCGCTGGGCCTGTCCAACCGGCGCACGGGGCGTGCGCTGGTGTTGACCGGCCGGGCGCTCGCCCTGGCCATCGCCGGCGGGTTCGCCGTGCTGCCGATCTACCTCTTCGTGGCGTACTAGGGAGCTCCGTTCATGCACCTCGACAGCAAGATCCCAAGCGGCCCCATCGAGTCGAAGTGGGAGCGCCACAAGTTCGAGTCGAAGCTGGTCAACCCGGCCAACCGTCGGAAGCTCACCGTCATCTGTGTCGGCACGGGCCTGGCCGGCGCGTCGGCCTCGGCCGCGCTCGGCGAGCTGGGCTACAACGTCCTCACCTTCTGCATCCACGACAGCCCGCGACCGGCCCACAGCATCGCCGCGCAGGGCGGCATCAACGCCGCCAAGAACTACCGCAACGACGGCGACAGCGTGTACCGGCTGTTCTACGACACGGTGAAGGGCGGCGACTACCGCGCACGTGAGGCCAACGTCTATCGCCTGGCCGAAGTGAGCGTGGACATCATCGATCAGTGTGTGGCGCAGGGCGTGCCGTTTGCCCGCGAGTACGGCGGGCTGCTCGACAACCGCTCCTTTGGCGGCGCGCAGGTGTCGCGGACGTTCTACGCGCGAGGCCAGACCGGCCAGCAGCTGCTCATCGGCGCCTACCAGTCGATGATGCGGCAGGTCGAGGCGGGCACGGTGTCGCTCTTCCCGCAGCGCGAGATGCTCGACGTCGTGGTCATCGACGGCAAGGCGCGCGGGGTCGTGATGCGCAACCTGGTGACCGGGGCGCTCGAACGGTACGCCGCCGACGCGGTGCTGCTCTGCACGGGCGGTTACGGCACGGTGTACTACCTGTCGACCAACGCGGTGAACAGCAACGTCACCGCGGCCTGGCGCGCCCACAAACGCGGGGCGCTCTTTGCCAACCCCTGCTTCACGCAGATTCACCCCACCTGCATCCCCGTCTCGGGCGAGCACCAGAGCAAGCTCACGCTGATGAGCGAGAGCCTGCGCAACGACGGGCGCGTGTGGGTGCCGAAGACGGCCAACGACCCGCGGCCGCCCCAGCAGATTCCCGAGGCCGATCGCGACTACTACCTCGAACGGCGCTACCCGAGCTTCGGCAACCTCGTGCCGCGTGACGTCGCCTCGCGCGCCGCCAAAGCGGCCTGTGACGAGGGCCTCGGTGTCGGTGAGAGTGGGCTGTCGGTGTACCTCGATTTCGCCGACGCCATCGAGCGGCTGGGGCGGAACACGATTGCCCAGCGGTACGGCAACCTGTTCGACATGTACCAGAAGATCACCGACGACAACCCGTACGAGGTGCCGATGCGCATCTACCCCGCCGTGCACTACACGATGGGCGGGCTGTGGGTGGACTACAACCTGATGAGCACGATTCCAGGACTGCACGTGCTCGGCGAGGCGAACTTCTCGGACCACGGCGCCAACCGCCTCGGCGCAAGTGCGCTCATGCAGGGCCTGGCCGACGGCTACTTCGTCATCCCGTACACGCTCAGCCACTACCTGGCGAGCACGTCCCTCGGCAAGGTGAACGTCAACCACGACGCCTTCGGCGAGGCCGAGGCCAACGTGCAGGACCGGCTCACGCGGATGCTGAGCGTCAAGGGCAGCCGCACGCCGCGTGAGTTGCACCGCCAACTGGGCAAGGTGATGTGGGACAAGGTGGGCATGGCGCGCACGGCCAACAGCCTGCGAGACGCGCTCGACGAAATCCCCCGCCTGCGCGAGGCGTTCTGGAACGACGTCTCCGTGCCCGGCGACCCGAACAACATGAACAAGAACCTCGAGTACGCCGGCCGCGTGGCCGACTACCTCGAGTTCGCCGAACTGCTGGCGCTCGACGCGCTGGCCCGCGAAGAGTCGTGCGGCGGCCACTTCCGCGAGGAGTACCAGACGCCCGACGGCGAAGCGCAGCGGGACGATGAACATTTCGCGCACGCGGCGGCGTGGGAGTTCACAGGGGTCGGGCAGGCGCCCGTGCGGCACGAGGAGCCCCTGTCCTTCGAACACGTCAAGCCGTCACAGCGGAGTTACAAGTAGGTCCACGGTCTACGGTCTACGGTCCACCGTCGACGGTCTACGGGTGACGGCCACATCAAGGCGTCAACGGCGCCTGGCCGACGGTCGTGGAGAGCGGGTGGCTTTCGGATGGTGAACCAGAGACTGTGAACCGTGGACTGAGCACCGAGGACCGTGCACTGAGGACCGTTGACCCATGAAGACACTGACCTTGAATCTGAAGATCTGGCGGCAGGCTGGCCCCGACACACCGGGGAGGCTCGTCGAGTACAAGGCGCTCGACATCTCGCCGGAGATGTCCTTCCTCGAGATGCTCGACGTGGTCAACGAGCAACTCATCAAGCGCGGCGAAGAACCGGTGGCGTTCGACTCGGACTGCCGCGAGGGCATCTGCGGAACGTGCGGCCTGATGGTCAACGGCGTGTCGCATGGGCCTGACCGCGGTACCACCGTTTGTCAGCTGCACATGCGCCGGTTCAGGGACGGCGACACCATCACGATCGAACCATGGCGCGCCCGCGCCTTCCCCGTCATCAAGGATCTCGTCGTCGATCGCACCGCTTTCGACCGCATCGTCCAGGCGGGCGGCTACGTGTCGATGAACGTCGGCGCGGCGCCAGATGCCAACGCGATCCCGGTGCCGAAGGTCGTGGCCGACAAGGCCTTCGACGCGGCGCAGTGCATCGCCTGCGGCGCATGCGTCGCCGCGTGCAAGAACGCCTCGGCCGCCCTCTTCACGTCGGCCAAGCTCTCGCACCTGAACCTGCTGCCGCAGGGCCAGGCCGAGCGCTACCGCCGCACCAAGGCGATGGTCGAGCAGATGGACATCGAAGGGTTCGGCGCCTGCTCCAACGAGGGCGAGTGCGAAGCGGTGTGCCCGAAGGAGATCGGGATCGAGAACATCGCGAAGATGAACCGCGACTACCTGAAGGCGGTGATTGCGGGCTGACGGGACGAGCCTACCGGTCTACGGTCTACAGTCCTCGGTCTACGGTCCTCGGTTCTCGGTCCTCGGTCTACGGTCCACGGTGGCTCGAAACTGGAGCCCGTCGACCGTGGACCGTAGACCGGTAGACCGGTAGACCGGTAGACCGTGGACTGTAGACCGTGGACTGCTGCCCTACACCCCGATGACGGCCGTCAGCTCCTTGACGGCCGCAGCCGACTTGTCGAGCGCGGCCTTCTCGTCGGCGGTCAGCGTGATCTCGACGATCTGCTCCATCCCCTTCGCCCCCAGCTTGATGGGCACGCCGAGGAACTGGCCGTCGTAGCCGTATTCACCCTGCAGGTACACCGAGCACGGCAGGATCTTCTTCTTGTCCTTCAGGATGGCTTCGACCATTTCGGCGGTCGACTGCCCCGGGGCGTACCACGCGCTCGTGCCCACGAGTTTGGTGATCTCGGCGCCGCCATTGGCCGTGCGCTCGCTGATGGCGGCGATACGGTCGGCCGGCAGCAGTTCGGTGATGGGAATGCCCGCCACCGTCGAGTAGCGCGGCAGCGGCACCATCGTGTCGCCGTGCCCGCCCAGGACGAAGGCGTGCACGTTCTCCACCGAGACGTTCAGCTCCATCGCGATGAACGTGCGCATGCGGGCCGAGTCGAGCACGCCGGCCATGCCAATCACCCGCTCGCGCGGGAAGCCGCTCAACTTGTGCACGGCCTGCGCCATGGCGTCGAGCGGATTGGCCACCACCACGACGATGGCGTCGGGCGCATACTTGACGACGTTTTCAGTGACCTGCTGCATGATGCCGTAGTTCACCTGCAACAGGTCGTCACGGCTCATGCCCGGCTTGCGCGGGACGCCCGAGGTGATCACGACGATGTCGGATCCTTCCGACAGCGCGTAGTCGGTGCCGCCCACGAGACGCGTGTCGCTGCCCTCCACCGGACACGACTGGTAGATGTCGAGCGCGATCCCCGCGGCCTTGGTCTCGGCGATGTCGATGATGATCACGTCGGCCAGCTCGCGCGTGGCGATGGACCGGGCCACGGTGGCGCCGACGTTGCCCGCGCCCCCCACAACTGTGACTTTGCGATTCATGAAGCACTCTCCTTAAGTGCAGGCTTCGGGCTTCGGGCTTCGGGCTTCGGGCACGATGCGCCGACCTCCCGGCCTCTCCAGCCCGCCGCCTGTAGCCTGTAGCCTGTAGCCTGGTTACATGTGCTCGATGACCGCGTCGGCAAACTCCGACGTCTTCAGCTCGGTGGCCCCGTCGATGAGCCGTGCGAGGTCGTAGGTCACGCGCTTGGCGGCGATGCTGCCCTCGATCCCCTTGACGATGAGATCGGCCGCTTCGTGCCAGCCCATGTAGCGGAACATCAGCTCACCCGAGAGAATCACCGATCCCGGGTTGACCTTGTCGAGGTCGGCGTACTTGGGCGCCGTGCCGTGCGTGGCCTCGAACACGGCGTGGCCCGTGGCGTAGTTGATGTTGCCGCCGGGGGCGATGCCGATGCCGCCGACCTGCGCGGCGAGTGCATCGGAGATGTAGTCGCCATTGAGGTTCAGGGTGGCGATGACGTCGTACTCGGCCGGCCGCGTCAGAATCTGCTGCAGGAAGGCATCCGCGATGACGTCCTTGATCACGATGCCGTTCGGCAGCGTGCACCAGGGGCCCCCATCGAGTTCCGTGGCGCCGAACTCACGCTTGGCCAACTCGTAGCCCCAGTCGCGGAAGGCGCCTTCGGTGAACTTCATGATGTTGCCCTTGTGCACCAGCGTCACGCTCTTGCGGTTGTTGGCGATGGCGTACTCGATGGCGGCCCGCACCAGTCGGTCGGTGCCCTCGCGCGAGACGGGCTTGATGCCGAGGCCCACCGTGTCGGGGAAGCGGATCTTGCCGTACAACTTCGGGAACGCCTGCTGCAGGAGTTCCTTGAGCTGGGCGACTTCGGGTGTGCCCTCCCGGAACTCGATGCCCGCGTAGATGTCTTCGGTGTTCTCGCGGAAGATCACCATGTCCACCTGGTCGGGGTGCTTGACCGGCGTCTCCATGCCGGCAAAGAAGCGCACGGGGCGCAGGCAGACGTAGAGGTCGAGTTCCTGCCGCAGCGCCACGTTGAGCGAGCGGATGCCGCCGCCGACCGGCGTGGTCAGCGGGCCCTTGATGCCGACCAGGTACTCGCGGAACGCCGTGAGCGTGTCTTCGGGCAGCCAGTTCTGATACGCGTCGAAGGCCTTCTGCCCGGCATACACCTCGAACCACACCGGCGTGCGCGCCCCGCCATACGCCTTGGCCACGGCCGCGTCGAACACACGCACGCTCGCACGCCAGATGTCGCGCCCCGTGCCGTCGCCTTCGATGAAGGGCAGAATCGGGTTGTCGGGAACGACGAGCGTGTCGCCGCGTCGCGTGATGGCGGCGCCGTCGGCGGGTGGCGTGAGGTGGGTGAAAGGCGGCATGCGTTGTCCTTGCGCGTTTAGGTCACTTCCCCACGGGTCGTGACGCGTTATTCACAGAAGCTGTGGAAAACCCTGTTCAAAAAACGCACGGATCCGGCGAAGAACCGTGCAGCGTGGGCGTGTCCAGCAGTTTGCACCACGATGGTGCGCCCGTGGGCCGCTACGCCCGAAGGAGCGGCGGTCATTATACTGTAGGGGCTTCGTCCGGCGGCCGTCCCGGTGCCGGCTCCGTCGTCCCCTTTTCGACCCGAGGATCGCACACGCCATCATGAAGATTGTCGTTTCCGATGACCTGCCCACATCTGCCGTCGACCTCCTGCGATCGGTGGACGGCTGGACCGTGGATGCCCGCGCGGGACGCCCGCGTGCCGACCTCCTGCGCGACGTCGCCGATGCCGATGCGCTGCTCGTGCGCAGTGCGACCAAGGTGGACCGCGAGTTGCTCGAAGCCGCGCCGAAGCTGCGGGTGGTGGCGCGGGCCGGCACCGGCGTCGACAACGTCGACCTCGAGGTGGCCAGCGCCCGCGGCGTGATGGTCACCAACGCGCCCGGCGCCAACAGCGTCAGCGTGGCGGAGCACGCCTTTGCCCTCCTGCTCTCGCTCGCACGGCGCGTGCCGGCGGCCGACGCGGCGATGAAGCAGCAGAAGTGGGAGAAGAAGAAGCTCACGGGCGCCGAGATGCGCGACAAGACGCTCGGCGTGGTCGGCCTCGGGCGCATCGGGCAGGAGGTCGCGCACCGTGCCCGGGTGTTCGGCATGAAGATCGTGGCGCACGACCCCTTCCTGCCCAAACACGTCGCCACCGACATGGGCATCGAACTCGTCGATCTCGACACGCTCTGCGAGCGCGCCGACATGATCACGCTGCACCTGCCGGTGACACCCCAGACGCGCGGCCTCTTCAACGCCGAGCGCCTGGCCCGCTGCCGGCCCCACGCGCTCATCGTCAACACCGCTCGCGGCGAGTTGATCGACGTGCCCGCGCTGCTGGCGGCGCTCGACGCCGGCACGATCGGCGGCGCCGGCCTCGACGTGTTCGAGCAGGAACCGCCGGTGGACTGGGCCGTCGCGCAGCACCCCAAGGTGGTCGCGACGCCGCACATCGCCGGTTCGACCTCCGAGGCCCAGGAACTGGTCGGCATCGACGTGGCCATCGGCGTCCGCGAGTACCTGCTGCACGGCGTCGTCCGCAACGCGGTGAACTTCCCCTCGGTGCCTGCCGACGAGTTCTCGCGCCTGCAGCCCTTCATGGTGCTGGCCGAACGGCTTGGCCAGCTGGCGGGTCAACTCGCCGACGGCCCCATCCACACGGTGGGCGTCCGCTACTACGGGGGCCTGGCCAACGGTCCGTCGGAGCTGACGACGGGATCGGTGCTGGTGGGGCTGTTCCGCCGGATGTTGTCCTCGGGCGTCACGCTCATCAACGCCCGCGCGCTGGCCGGCGACAGGGGTGTCGAGGTGACCGAGACGCGCAGCACGCGGCCACGCACCTTCGCCAACCTCATCTCGGTGAAGGTCCACACCCCCACGGGCGAACACTGGGTGGAGGGCACCGTGTTCGGTGCCGACAGCCCGCGCGTGACGTCGGTCGACGGCGTGAGCGTCGAGGCGACACTCGAAGGCACCGTGCTGGTGATCCGCAACGACGATCAGCCCGGGGTCATCGGCGAGGTCGGCTCACGTCTGGGCCGGCACGGCGTCAACATCGCCACCTTCGCGCTCGGCCGCTCGACGAGCGGCGCCGTCGGCGTGGTGAGCGTGGACGAAGGCGATGGAGCCGCAGTGACCGATGCCGTGCTCGACGACATCCGCACTGCCCCCCACATCCGCTCGGTGACGGTCGCACGCATCGTGTGAGTGGGCGACCCGCGGCACGGCGCGCCGCGGACAGATCCTTCCGGAAGGTGCTCGGCAGGGACGGCTCTCGAGCCGTCCCTACCGCAGCGTCAGCCTGAACACCCGCGCTTCGGGCACCAGCTCCACCTCGACGGCATCAGCGTCCACCCGCGTCACGCGGTAGACCTCGAGCACCTCGTCTCCAGGCACGGCATGCACCACGCCGCGGTCACCGGCCAGCACCGCCACGCGGACGGGGGCGCCGTCATGCTGCTGCGTGCCGACCCCGATCAACTCGATTCGGGGCCAGCGTGGCGCGGCGGCGACGGCTTCGTCGGCTTCGGGT
>JAEZDP010000166.1 GCA_023418055.1 Acidobacteriota bacterium | reverse complement strand
TCGAGATCGCCGCGCTCGACCAGCTCGATCGCGGGCTCGACACGGTCGTTCGAGTAGCCCGCGCCGCAGCCGATGCGGAGCGGGCGTCCGTTCACGGACGTGAGGCGCGACGGTCGCTGGCGCACGTGTGTTCCCTCTAAGAGATATCGGTCGGACCTTTGCGTCGCCGGCGTGCGGCGAACGCTCGGCTCACGGTACTCGATCCGACGCGTCGTCGCCGGTTCGCGTTACCCTTCGGGGGCGGGCGGCAGCCCCGCCGCCTCGACGCATTCCTTGATGGATACGCTCGCCATTCTCGGCTTCGGCACGATCGGTGTGTTCCTGGCGCTCGTGACGCTCACGAAAACGCCCGTGCTCGTGGCGCTGGTGCTGGTGCCGCTGGCCGCCGCCGTCGCTGGAGGGTTCAGCAGCCAGGTGGGCGAGTTCACGGTGGAGGGTTTGCGTACGGTCGCGCCCGTTGCCGCGCTGATCATGTTCGCCGTGCTGTACTTCGGGCTGATGATCGACGTCGGCCTGTTCGCGCCGCTGATCGATCGCCTGGTGAGCGTGGTGCAGGGTGACCCCGTGCGTCTGTGTCTGGCCAGCGCCGCCCTCACCATGCTGGTCGCGCTGGACGGCGATGGCGCCACGACGTTCCTCATCGCCATCACGCCGCTGCTCCCCGTCCATCGCCGCCTCGGCATGGCGCCGCTGGTGCTGCCCGCGATCGTGGCGCTCGCCGCTGGTGTCATGAACCTGCTGCCCTGGGGCGGTCCCACAGCCCGCGCGATGAGCGTGCTCGGAGCGGGCGTCGACCAGGTCTTCGTCCCCGTGCTGCCCGCGATGGGCATGGGCATTGCCTGGGTGTTCTTCGTGGCGTGGCGGCTCGGGCTGTCGGAGCGGCGGCGGTTGGCGAGTGCATTGGCGCCGCTCACGCTACCGACGCCGTCAGTCAGGCCAGTACCGACCACGCCGGCCCTGTTCTACGTCAACGCCGCGCTCACGGCGGCGGTGATCGTGCTGCTCCTGCAGGGACTGTTGCCTTCGTCGATGGCCCTGCCCGAGATCCCTGCTCCGCTCATCTTCATGGCGGCCTTCGCGATCGCGTTGCCCCTGAACCGGCGCAGCGCGTCCGAGCAACGCGACCAGCTGGGTTCGCATGCGGCCAGTGCCGTCCTCGTGGTGTCGATGATTCTCGCCGCGGGCGTGTTCACCGGCATCCTTACCGGCAGCGGCATGATCAAGTCGATGGCGACGGTGCTGGCATCGAACATCCCCCCGGCCGTGACGCCGTGGCTGAATCAGATCGTCGCAATCACGAGCATGCCGTTGAGCCTGGTGTTCACGCCCGACGCGTACTACTTCGGGGTGCTGCCGGTCTTCGCTGATGTGGCTTCGGCGCTCGGCCGCGATCCGGTAGCGGTCGGCCGGGCCGCCCTCCTCGGCCAGATGACGACCGGCTTTCCGCTGAGTCCGCTGACCGCGTCGACGTTCATCCTGGTCGGGCTGTCGGGCGTCTCGCTAAGAGACCATCAGCGGTTCGTCTTCAAGTGGGCGTTCGGCACGACCGTGGTGATGACAATCGTGGCGACACTGACGGGTGCCCTGTAATGGTTGCAATGTGGCACACCGCCACCGAGCTGCCGGCCCACACGAGTGCCCTGGAGGGTAGTCACGTGCTGTTGAGACCGCCACTACTCGGGCTCGTCGGGTCCTTCAGTACTCGGCGAAGGCATCGTCTTGGTAGCAGTACAGCCAGCGCTCGCCTCTTTCGGCAGATGCGATGACGGGATGGCCACTCTGCCGGGCATGCTTGCTGGCGTGCTGGTTCGGCGACGAGTCGCAACAGCGGGTGCCACCGCATGTCTGACAGGTCCGCAGATGCAACCAGGAGGATCCGATCGCGACGCACTCCTCACAGACCCGACTGCCCGGCTGCTTGACCTGCTCGATCTGGCCGATATGCCCGCAGGCGCCCTCTGCACTACCCATTGTCCCTCCCAATCTGACGGACATCCGCGCGGGCAGATGATCACCGCCCTGCTCGACCGGCTCACGCATAACGGCCACATCGTCGAGACCCTGGTTTCAGCGTACCGTCAGGCTACACTCTCAATCCAACCTCTCGACGTCGTGGACTACATGACCACGATCGGGCCTGACGTCGTTGTCCACCGGACCCGCCCGCCGCGCACGCCTGCTGAAGCGCTGGTCGGGCGACGAGTCGCACCCGCCTATGCACGGCCTGCGAGTTCGGGCGTAGACTGCGGTCGTTGTACCAACCCGACCGAGAGAGGCAGACGCGATGCTGGATTGGAGTACCTCTCGTAAGAGAATCCCCTTGGCGCTGCCCGGCCTCCTGGCGCTCTTCGTCGTCATCTCACCGGCCTCGCCTGCACTCCAGACCGCCGGGCCGTCATCGGGGCTGGCGTCTGTCGATCTCGACGTGCGGGGCGTGGGCTATCCCGTCTACCGCATTCCCGCGTTGACGCGGACGAATGCCGGCACGCTGATTGCCGCGTACGACGGTCGGCCTGGTGATCCGGACGTGCCGAGCAACATCGCGCTCGTCCTTCGCCGCAGCACCGACGGCGGGGCCACCTGGGGCGCGCGCCAGGTCGTGCGCTACGAGCCCGGTGCCGCTGGCTTCGGCGATCCGAGCCTGCTCGTCGATCGCACGACGGGCCGGATCTTTCTCTTCTACGTCGGGGCGGTGAATACGGGCTTCCATCAGTCGGCAACCGGCAACGACGAAGACGACCCGAACGTCCTCCAGATGGACTACAGCTACTCGGATGACGATGGGGTCACCTGGCGCCACGAACGCATCACGCGTGAGGCCAAGCAGCCGGCATGGGCCGGGCTGTTCCCGGCGTCGGGCGAGGGGATCCAGATCCGCCGTGGCCGGTATGCCGGACGGCTCCTGCAGCAGTACGTGATCCGCCACGAGGGCGACATCTGGGCTGCAAGCCTCTACAGCGACGACCACGGCAAGCGCTGGCGTTTCGGCGCGCTGGTGGGCCCCGGCATGGACGAGAACAAGACCGTGGAACTGTCCGACGGCACGATTCTCCTCAACAGCCGCGCGCCTGGCGGTGTTCGCAAGGTCGCGTGGTCGACCGACGGGGGCGTCACCTATGCCGGGCTTCGGCAGGAACCTACGCTCGTCGACCCCGCCAACAACGGGTCGATTATCCGGCGCGATCTGGAGGCGCCGCCCAACAGCCCCACCGCGCGGCAGCTGCTGTTCAGCAACACGAACCATCCCTCGCAGCGACGAAACCTCACCATCACGATGTCGTGCGACGATGGCGAGACGTGGCCCGTGCGCCGTACGATTGAAGCGGGGCCTTCGGCCTACTCGACGTTGACCCCGCTCGGGGACGGGCGGTTCGGTCTCCTGTATGAGGCCGCCGATGCATCAGGGCGGGTGACCGCCATCCGGTTCGTGGTGCTCGACCGCGCGTGGCTCGATGCCGACTGCACGGTCGACTGAGCCGAGGCCGACGTCGCGACCTACTCGGCCCGCAGCGCTTCGGTCGGCGGGATGCGAAGGCCTCGGCGGGCCGGGCCAATGGCTGCACACAAGCCGACCAGCACCATCAGCAGCGCCGCGACGGGCACCAGACCCAGGCCCAGCGCGCCGAGCAGCTCTCCATCGCTCGCCCGGTCAATCAGCAGCGCCAGGACGATGCCCGCGGCCACACCCGATGCGAGTTGGAGGATCGCCTTGGTGAAGATGCTGCCCAGGAGATGCCGCGCGTCAGCGCCCAGCGCGGCGCGGATGCCGATCTCCTTGCGGCGTTGCGACACGGTGAACGACATCATCGCGTAGATGCCTGCCGCCGACAGCAACAGGACGCTGCCGATCACCAGCGACGAGCCGACGAGCATCAGGCGGAGCGCGACTCCCTGTTGACGCCTCATCTCGCTGAAGGTCTCGATTCGTACCCGCAGCGTGGGATCGACCGCGGCCGTGAGTTCTCGGAGGCGTGATGCGAACTGCGCGGGTTCGTGGCCGCGCGTCCGGACCAGGACCGTCGCACGCGTGGAGTTCCGCAGCGGGTGATAGATGACCGGTGCGACCAGGTCAGGCCTGATGGGGTTGGTGCCGAGGTCCGTCACGACACCGACGATCTCGTACTGCGTGGGGGTGCCGCCCCCCGCCGGGTCGCGCCGACGTGCCTCCACGTAGTGCAACCGGCGCCCGACGGCATGCGCGCCGCCCAGCAACTGACTCACGAAGGCGCGATTGACGACAACGGCCTGCGTCGAGCCTGTGCCGTCGCTGTCGTGCAACGCCCGACCGGCAACGAGACGCGCGCCGAACGCCTCGAAGAAGTCCGTGGCGACGTGGTTGAAGCAGACGTCGAGTTCACCGTCCCGAACGCCGACCGCTCCGTCGATGGCAATGCGCGCCCTCGGTTCGGCGCCCGGGATGGTGGCTGCCACCGTCACGTCATCCACGGCCGGATCGCCGTCGAGACGCGTCGCGAGATCTCTTCGGACCCTGTCGAACCGCGCGGCCGGTTCCTGCGCACGGTCGGACGCCGGCACACCTTCCGGCGCATCGGGATCCGTGCTGATGGCAGCGGCGAGGAAGGACTCCTCGCTGTAGCTGGCCTCGCCCAGGCCGCGTTGGATTCCATCCAGGCTGATCTTGATGACGATGGGGAGTCCGATCATCGCAATCGCCACCTGCGCCACGATCATCACGGTCCAGACGCGGCCGAGCCGCATCCCATCGGTGGCGCTGGCCTGCCTCAGGGTGTCGTGTGTCCGAGCTCCAGTGGCGTGCAGCGCTGGAAACACGCCCGCGACCAGGGCCGCGAACACGGTCAGGATGGCCACGTACACGTACACCGCCACTGGCAGGTTGAACGAGAGGAAGTACGGCAGCGGGCCATTGCCTTGCGCGGCATAGATGGCGACACCTTGTGCGATGCCGTATCTGGCGAGCGCGATGCCGACTGCGGAGGCGACGGCGCTGAGCACCAGGGCTTCGATGAACAGCTGACCGACGATGCGGCGACGGCTGGCGCCGAGCGCGGTTCGAACCGCGATCTCGCGATATCGGGTAGCTGTACGCGCGTAGACGAGCACGCCGACGTTGACCGCGACGATCAGCGCCAGCATGCTGACCATCGACTGGATCGCCATGACGTCCCGGACGGTGGTCTCCTGAATATCGAGGACCGCGTGCGTGAAGGGCATCACGCGCGGCCGGAGCCGGGCATGCGTGAGCGGCAGCGCGCGACCTGCCCTCTCGCCAAGGGCCGACAGCTCGGCCTGCGCTTGCGCGATGGTGGAGCCGTCGCGCAGGCGTCCGAAGACGAGGATCTCCGGTCCTTCACGCGGTCCAACCGTTGTGGCCTCGGTACTCAGTGGAATCCAGTAGCTGTGATTGACGGGAAATCCATACCCCTCGGGCATGACACCCACAATGGTGTGCGCCACGTTGCCCAGCCGCACATCCTGTCCGAGTACGGATCGGTCGCCGCCGAATCGCGAGTGCCAGACGTCGTGGCCGATGAGCACGACCGGCAAGGCACCGGGGCGCTCGTCGGTGGCGACAAGCGCGCGTCCGATGACCGGCGTGACGCGGGTGATGTTGAAGCCGTCGGCCGTGATCTGTGCGACCTCCACGGCCTCGACGGGGCCCCCAGCCACGGTCATGGTGCGCGCCACGGTGCGGAACGCGCCGATCTCCCCGACCGTCGTCATGTCGCGCCGCCACGTGACGAGATCGTGCATCGACCGCCGTACCTCGGAGTTCGCCTCGATGTCCCAGTTCTCGAGGGCCACGATCCGGTCACCGTCCTCGACCGGCAGCGTCGCGTAGAAGAAGGCGTACAGGAACGCGAAGCACCCCACGCCGATGGCAACACCGACCGCGAGGCCCATGCCCCCGATGATGGAGAGTCCGGGGTACTTCGCCAGCATGCGCGCGCCCAGCGTGAAGTCCAGCCGCGCGCCATCGAGCCACCGAAACCCGCGCGCGTCGCGCTGGTGCTCCTTGACCTGTTCGACGCCGCCGAAAGCACGCCGCGCGGCTAGCCGTGCGTCGTCCCTCTGCAGGCCTTGCGAAACGAACTCGTCTTCGAGCAATTGGAGATGCGACTGAATTTCGCGTGACAGCTCCGCCTCCGCCGCGTGTATGCGGAAGACCGCAAGCAGTCGCAGGACAAGACGTCTGATGGTCGCCATCGGTCAGGCGCGCGCAATGTGCGGCACGGCCCAGAGCGTCACACATGTTCACTAGAGCGTCAAGTGAAGACAGCAGACGTGTTGTGATGGCACCCCGCGTCGCCGCCGCATGATAAGGTCCGCCCCATAGGGACGCAATTCGCACGGCCCGGAGAGGACATCGGCTCGGTGAAGCAGTTGGCGGCGGTGGTTTCGGGGATGGCGTTGCTCGTGACGGCGATGGCGTTGGGACGGGTGACGACCGTCGAGGCACAGGAAAGCGCGCTGTGTCCGCCGATCGAGGTCATGGACGGGTTCTTCTCCAGGTTGTCGGTCGGCATGCACGAGATGTTGGGGTTCGTCTCGTCGCCGGGGCCGACACAGCGTGCCTATGTCGAGAAGGCGCGTCGCCTGATGGCACCGCTCGTCTGCGCGGGTGCGCGACGGGTGGCGTTCATCGAAGAAGAGTCCGGGCGCGAGGCGTGGGTCGCCAAGATGCGGCCGGACATGATCAACGTGCCGGAATCGCGCGGCGGTGAAGCGGTCATCGGTCCAGGCAGCCCGGCGGGTACGCGGTCCATCATGCGTGCGGAACTGCTGCATGCACTGGTCCACGAAGGGACCCACGCCACGTCGAACCTGCTCGCCGAGTACGACGGCACCATTGCCGCGCTGCCGACGTACGACAGGTACGGACGGCGCATCATCGGCCGGCGCGACTGGACGGATGCCGGACTCGAGGAGGCCCGTCGCGTCGTCGAGCGCGCGCGACTGGCCAACGGCCTCTATCGGGAATGGGCGCGGGTCCACGATTCGTTCGTGGAGCACGGCCTGGCGGCGAAGTATCACGGAGGCGGCCCCAGTAGCGACCTGACGTCCGATCAGCTGATTCGCGCCGGCTTCACCACCGGCTATGCAGGCGACCGCCCCGGCGAGGACATCGCCGAGTTGACGGCGGCCGTCTCCACCCGCGACGTCTACGCCGCGGAAGGCAGCCCGAAGCCACCGCTGGACCTGCCCTGCCAGGCCATGCGCGCGGAATCGGGTCCGGGTGTCCCGGAGCGCCTCGCCTCGCACTTCACCAAGGTCGGGTTCCTGCAGAGCATCGGCTTCCTCACCGATGCCGACTACGACTACTGCGTCGGCCAGCTCAAGATCCGCGGTGAGGGCAGCGGCGTGGTCTCCTTCGACGGCGATGCGGTGATCCACGAGTACCGGGGGAATCCGCGGGGCGGGATAGGCCGGTCGGAGGATGGGTCGCGCTACATCTTCCGCTTCGAGGCCGACGGGTCGGTGACGACCCGACGCGCCACGCGCGACGTGACGGCGCGCCTGTTGCTCGATCTCGGTCCGACAGACAGGCCGCTCGAGCACGTGTCGTTCCCGCGCGGGCTGTTCAAGATTCGGCCAGGAGGCCCTCACTCCTTGCAGGTGGTGACCGAGGGACGCAACGGCGACCAGGTGGTGGTGGACGTGACTGAAGGCGTGGTGCTGGTGGCTCGCGCCAGCCATGCCCTCGTCGAGGGCTCGGTGGTCCTGCAGCGGGTCAGCGACAGGACGTCGCTGTTGCCGCTGCCGATGCCGCAGCGCGAGCGGGTGATGACGTTTCGCAAGGTCAACGCCGCGCCATGAGCCCCGGCGATCGGCGACCACTGTACATCTTGACGATCAAGACTTGATTGTCATAGGATGCCAGCGTTCGAGCCGGGGCCTCCCCAAACAGTCAGCGTCCGTTCCGTCCCGGCACACTGAACCACCAGGACGGGTGTGTCCACGGACCGGACCACTCGCACGCTGCAAGCGAGGACCAGGACGTGAGCACGCTGCCGGGGAACACCGACGTCATCCAGGGCACGCTCGACCTGCTCATCCTCAAAGCCCTGAGCCTCGAGCCGATGCACGGCTTCGGCATCGCACGACGCATCGAGCAGACGTCGCAGGGGGTCTTCAAGGTAAACCCCGGATCGCTGCTCACCGCGTTCCAGCGGCTCGAACGGGCGGGGCACGTGGATGCCGAGTGGCGGCAGTCCGACAGCGGGCGGCGAGCGAAGTACTACAGGCTCACCCGCGCCGGGCGTCGACAGTTCGAGGTGGAAACGGCCGACTGGCAGCGCCGCGTGGCGGCCATCGCGCGGCTCCTGAACGCGGAGAGTTGACATGTCGTTGTGGCGCCACCTCTCGCGCGGCGTGCGTGTGCTCACCAGGCGTGCCGATGCCGATCGCGACCTCGACGACGAACTGCAGCACTACCTCGAAGAGGATGTCCGCGCACGAGTGGCCCGCGGGATGTCTGCAGAGGACGCCCATCGCTCGGCCAGGGCTCATCTGCAGCACGGATATGTAGGCACACGCGAACGCGTGCGGGACGGCGGCTGGGAACACGGCGTCACCGAACTGGTCGGCGACGTCCGCCTTGCCCTGCGCATGCTCGCCCGACAGCCGCTGCTCACCTTCGTGGTCGTGCTGGTGATTGCCGTCGGGAGCGGTGCCGCCACGACCATCTACAGCGCGATGAACGCGCTGGTGCTGCGGCCGGTGCCGGGCGTTGCGCGCCCGGACGCGCTCGTCGGCCTTCAGCCGATGCGGCGCAACGGAGAGGTACTGCAGCAGACATCGTTCACCCGCTACGTCGCCCTGCGAGACAGTACGACGACGCTCGACGGGCTCGCCGTCTGGGGCCGCGTGGCCCTGACGCTCTCGTCGGCCGGCCAGCCAGGCGTCGCCGTCTTCGGAAACATGGTGAGCGCGAACTACTTCGACGTGCTCGGCGTGAGGCCAGCCGCCGGGCGCCTGTTCGCACGCGGCGAAGACGCTACGCCTGGGGCCAATCCGCTGCTGGTCGTGTCGCACGCGTACTGGCAGACCCATCTCGGGGGCGACTCCCGCGCGCTGGGCCAGACCATCGCGGTCAACGGTCACCCGTTCACTCTCATCGGCGTCGCGCCGCCAGTCTTCCACGGCGTGTTCACGGGCATGCGTCCCGATGCGTGGGTGCCCGTGTCGATGCAGCCGCAGCTGCGGCCTCGCTCGAACCTGGACGCGTCGTGGCTCTGGATGTTCGGGCGACGGGCGGCTGGGCAGGGCGTCGGCGCGGTTGCCGGCGAATTGTCGGCGCTGACCGGCGCCTGGGCTCGCGCACGCGGGGCCGCCGACGGCCCGGAGGCCATCACCGCGGTGCACATCGTCCCCTTCAGCGGACTTCCCGGAGGGGAGGGCGGCATCGTGCTGGCGTTCACCGGCGTGCTGCTCGGTGCGGCCCTGCTGGTGCTCGCCATCGCCGGCGTGAACGTGGCGACGATGTTGTCGGCTCGGTATGTGGCGCGGCAGCGTGAGATGGCCGTGCGGGCGGCGCTCGGCGCGGGACGCAGTCGCCTGATTCGCCACCTGCTGACGGAAGTGCTCGTGCTCTTCGTGCTCGGGGCGCTCGGCGGCTTCCTTTTCGCCATTGCCGCCACGACCGCGCTCGAGCGACTGCCGCTGCCCGCCACGAACGTCCCCCTCTCACTCGAGCTGTCGCCCGACCTTCGCGTGCTGGCGTTTGCGCTGGCCGTGACGACGCTGACCGGTCTGGTCAGTGGCTTGGGACCGACGCTTCGGACGGCTCGGCGCGACATCGTCGCGCCACTGCGGGACGACTCGGCGCGGGCTGGCGTGCGTACGGGCCTGCCCACCCGCATCCTCGTCGTCGGACAGCTCGCGCTCTCGCTGGTGCTGCTCGTCTGCGCCGGCTTGTTCCTGCGAGCGCTGGGGGTGGCAACCAACGTCGACCCCGGATTCGTCACGGCCAACGTGGTGGCGGCCACGCTCGAGCCCGAGGCGTGGGGCTACGACGAGGCCCGCGCCCGCAGCTTCTATGCACGTCTCGTCGAGACCCTCGACGCAGAGGGCGCGGTGTCGGCCGTGGGCCTGACCTCGCGGGTGCCGCTGATGATGAGCCGTTCGGGCGATCAGATCGTGCTGCCAGGTGACAGGCCGCTGCAGGTGGACTACGTCAGCATCGCGGGAGAGTACTTCGAGGCCCTGCAACTGCCACTGGTGCAGGGGCGCGCCTTCTCGCGCGTCGACGATGCCGGAGCCTCGCGCGTGGCGGTGATCAACGAGACGCTCGCCCGCCAGGCGTGGCCAGATGGCGATGCCATCGGCAGTACGTTCAGGTTTCGCGAGGAGGCGACCACGGTCGTC
>JAEZDP010000139.1 GCA_023418055.1 Acidobacteriota bacterium | reverse complement strand
GCCGCGAGGTGGTCCTCTGCATGGAGAACCACTACAAGGACGGCAACTGGACGTACCCCGAGTTCGCGCAGGCCGAAGACGTCTTCCTCGAGATCATCGCGCAGATCGACTCGCCCTGGTTCGGCGTCCAGTACGACCCCTCGAACGCCATCGTCGGCGGCTACGACCCCGTCGCCTTCCTCGAGAAGGTCAAGCATCGTGTCGTGACGATGCATGCCTCTGACCGGTACCTGGAGGAGGGTGCGTCGCTCGACGACCTGAAGCAGGGTGACGGCAGCACCGGCTACAGCTCCGCGCTGAAGCACGGCGAGACCGGCAAGGGGATGAACGACTACGACGCGATTTTCCGCATCCTCGCCAGCGTGGGCTACGACGGCTGGATCTCCATCGAGGACGGCATGAACGGCCTCGACGAACTCACGCGGTCGGCCGAGTTCCTCAAGCGCAAGCGCGAGGAGTACTACCAGGACGGAGTGCTGGAGGACTGAAGGACGGGCGGACCGAGGACCGTGGACCGCGGACCGCGGACCGCGGACCGTGGACTGAGGACCGTGGACTGAGGACCGTTTGCTACACTCGCCCTGATGTCCAAGCCGTCCGCCCCCGCCAACCCCGTCGTCGGCCTGGTGCAGATGACCTGTGGGACCTCTCCCGACGAGAACCTTGCCAAGGCGCTGGCGCGCATCGGCGAGGCGGCGGGGAAGGGCGCCACCGTCGTCTGCCTGCAGGAGCTGTTCAGGTCGCAGTACTTCTGCCAGACCGAGGACACGGCCCTGTTCGACCTGGCCGAGCCCATCCCCGGCCCCACCACCGACCAGCTTTCGGCCGCAGCCAAAGAGCATCACGTGGTGCTCGTGGCGTCGCTGTTCGAGCGGCGTGCCGCTGGCCTCTACCACAACACCGCGGTCATCTTCGACCGCGACGGCGCCATCGTCGGCACGTATCGCAAGATGCACATCCCCGACGACCCGCTGTACTACGAGAAGTTCTACTTCACGCCCGGCGACCTGGGGTTCAAGGTGCACCAGACCCAGCAGGGCGGCTGCGGCGTGCTGGTGTGCTGGGACCAATGGTTCCCCGAAGCCGCGCGTCTCACGGCAATGCAGGGCGCCGAGATGTTGTTCTACCCGACGGCCATCGGCTGGCTGCCCGACGAATCGGACGAGATGAACCAGGCGCAGCACCAGGCCTGGGAGACGATGCAGCGGGCGCACGCGATTGCCAATGGCGTCTTCGTCGTGGCGGTGAACCGGGTGGGCAGGGAAGGGGCGCTGCAGTTCTGGGGGCAGTCGTTCGTGGCCGACCCCTTCGGCCGCATCCTCGCGCGGGCGTCCAGCACCGACGAAGAAGTGCTCGTCGTCGAGTGTGACCTGTCGCTCATCGAGAAGACGCGCCAGAACTGGCCGTTCCTCCGCGACCGCCGCATCGACGCGTACGGCGGCCTCACCCAGCGGCTGCTCACCCCATGAGCGCGACGCCTCGTGACCTGCCCGCGGCGACGCCCGCCGCGGCGGGGTATCGCATGCCGGCCGAGTGGCATCCTCACGCCGCCACCTGGTTGACGTGGCCCAAGGATCCGGTCACCTGGCCCGACCGCGTGCCGGCCGTCCAGGAGATCTACCTGCAGTTCCTCGAAGCGCTCACGCCTCACGAAACCGTCCACCTGCTGGTGGACGATGGGGAGGTGGCCGCCGATGTACGCGCCCGCTGCGCCGGCCGCCCGGTGGTGCGCGAGCGTCTCGTGTGCCACGAGGTGCCGACCGTGGACTCGTGGATTCGCGACTACGGGCCGAACTTCCTGCTCGGCCCCCACGGCGAACTCGCGTTCAACGACTGGCATTTCAACGCGTGGGGCGGCAAGTACGAAACGCTGATGCGCGACAGCGACGTCCCGGCGCGTCTCACGACACTCGCGCGCGTGCCACGCTTCGAACCCGGCATCGTCCTGGAAGGCGGATCAATCGACGTGGACGGGCAGGGTACCGTCATCACCACCGAGCAGTGCCTGCTGCATCCGAACCGCAACCCGTCGCTGACCCGAGCCGACCTCGAAGCGTACCTGCGGGCGTACCTGGGCGTGTCGCAGGTGCTCTGGCTGGGGGAGGGCATCGAAGGCGACGACACGGACGGACACGTGGACGACATCACGCGGTTCGTGTCGGAGGACACGATCGTCACGGTGGTCGAGCGCGACCCGGCCGACGCCAACTACGAGCCGTTGCGCGAGAACCGTCGTCGACTGGAACTGGCCCGCAGTGCGTCCGGCCAGCCCTACCGCATCGTCGATCTGCCGATGCCTGGCCTGGTGGCGGCCGATGGCGACCGCCTGCCGGCCAGCTACGCCAACTTCTACATCGCCAACGGCGTCGTACTGCTACCCGTCTACGGGCACGCCGACGATCGGACGGTCGTCGACATCCTGCAGCCGCTGTTTCCGGACCGCCGGGTGGTGCCCCTGCCGTGCGAGCCGCTGGTGTGGGGCATGGGGTCGATTCACTGCGTCACGCAGCAGCAACCGGCGTGAGGTTCTGGCGGCGCGCCGCCGATGTACACTGACGCCTGCTCATCATTTCCGAGGTCACACACACGATGCCCGCCATCCAAACTCCCAAGGTCTATGACGTCGTCGTCGTCGGGTCCGGTGCCGGCGGCGGCGTGGCCGCCAAGGTGCTGACCGAGGCCGGCGCCGACGTCTGCATGCTCGAGGCCGGTCCCTGGTGGGACCAGGCCAAGGACGGCGCCATGTTCGCCTGGCCCTACGACTCGCCGCGGCGGGGCGCCTCGACCGAACGGCCCTTTGGCGAGTTCGACGCGGCCTGGGGTGGCTGGGAGCTGGAAGGCGAACCCTACACGCAGGGCAGCGGGTCGCAGTTCGACTGGTTCCGCGCGCGGATGCTCGGCGGGCGCACCAACCACTGGGGGCGCATCTCCCTGCGGTGGGGCCCCGACGACTTCCGCCGGCGCAGCATCGACGGTCTCGGCGACGACTGGCCGATCACCTACGAGGAACTGAAGCCGTACTACGACAAGCTCGACGCGTTTGTCGGCATCTTCGGCAACAACCACGCGGCGGAGACCGGGCTGCACAACGAGCCCGACGGCATCTTCCAGCCCCCGCCGCTGCCGCGTGGCTACGAGTTGGTGATGAAGGACGCGTGCGACCGGCTGAAGATTCCGATGGTGCCGGCGCGGCTCTCGATCCTCACGCGTCCGCTCAACGGGCGCGCCGCCTGTCACTACTGCGCGCAGTGCGGGCGCGGCTGCACGACCGCCTCGAACTTCCAGTCGCCGACCGTCCTGCTGCCGCCGGCGCTTGCCACCAAGCGGCTGACCATCGTGACCAACGCGATGGCGCGCGAGGTCATGAGCAATGCTCAGGGCCTGGCCACGGGCGTGTCCTACATCGACACGACGTCGGGTGAAGAGAAGGTCGTGCAGGGGCGCATCGTCGTGCTGGCGGCCAGCGCGTGCGAGAGCGCACGCATCCTGCTCAACTCCAAGTCGGCGCGGTTCCCGTACGGCCTGGCCAACGGCAGCGGCGTCGTCGGCAAGTACCTCACCGACTCGACCGGGGCGAGCCTGAGCGGGTTCATCCCGAAGATGGTCGGCACCCCGGTGCACAACGAGGACGGGACGGGCGGCATGCACCTGTACATGCCGTGGTGGGTGGACAACGTCAAGGCGCGGCTCGACTTCCCGCGCGGATACCACATCGAGCCTGGCGGCGGGCGCCGCATGCCGGGCTTCGGGTTCATGGGCGGCATAGAGCGCCATCCGGGCAGCACCGGCGGCGGGTACGGCAAGGGGCTGAAGGACGAGTACCGCCGGCTCTGGGGTGCGACGATGGGGTTTGCCGGCCGGGGCGAGATGGTGGCCAACAAGGACACCTACATGGACATCGACCCCAACGTCGTGGACAAGTGGGGCATTCCGGTGCCGCGGTTCCACTGGAAGTTCGGCGACTACGAACGCAACCAGGCCAAGCACATGATGGAGACCTTCCAGGCCATCATCGAGGAGATGGGCGGCACGGTGCTCGGACGCATTCCCGGTCCCGAGCAGGACTACGGGCTGGCCGCGGGCGGACGCATCATCCACGAGGCCGGCGTCGTGCGCATGGGCGACAACCCGAACACCTCCGCGCTCAACAAGCACTGCCAGGCGCACGAGGTGAAGAACCTCTTCGTGGCCGATGCGGCGCCGTTCGTCTCGCAGGCCGACAAGAACCTGACGTGGACGATCATGGCGCTCGCGTGGAAGACCTCCGAGTACATCGCCGAGCAGCGCAAGACGCTGGCGGTCTAGGCGGGAGAGACGAGATGACCAAGCTCAATCGACGTCAGGCGCTGGCGGTGCTCGGGGTGGCCCCAGCGGCCGCGGGCATCGCGTGGACCGAGGCCGAGGCCCAGCAGGCGCACCAGCACGCCCAGCAGGCGCGCACGGAGGCGGCAGGCGCCGGCGAGGCCTACACGCCGAAGTTCCTCACGGCCCACGAACTGGCCACCCTCACGGTGCTCGCGAACCTCATCATCCCGAAGGACGATCGATCGGGCGGCGCCAGCGACGCCGGCGTGCCCGAGTTCATCGACTTCATGATGGTCGACCAGCCACAGCGCCAGCTGCTCATTCGTGGCGGCGTGAAGTGGCTCGACGCCGAATGCACCCGGCAGCACGGCCAGCGGTTCCTCGAGTGCAGCGCCGCGCAGCAGACGGCGATGTGCGACGCGCTGGCGTGGCCGGCCAAAGCCAAGCCCGAGCACTCGCACGGCGTGCGCTTCTTCAGCGCGGTGCGCGACCTCACGGCGACGGGCTTCTTCACCAGCAAGATGGGCATCGACGACCTCGAGTACAAGGGCAACACCTTCGTGCCGAAGTGGG
>JAEZDP010000077.1 GCA_023418055.1 Acidobacteriota bacterium | reverse complement strand
CCGCGGCGGTGCGACTCGACGCCGGACAGGCGGGGATGCTGTTCCCGCAGGCACGCCAGGGCGGCGGACTCGAACTGCGTCCCATCGCCACGCCGCTGACGATGGCCGGGTTCACGCGCGAAACAGCCGCGCTCATCGGCGACGTGTTTGCGGGCGCGGGATTCGCCCCCGTCACGGGACAGGCCGCCCCGACCGCCGCCCCGACCGTCACCGCGTCGGCCACGGACGCGGCGTCCCTCGAGCCCGGTGACGCCGTCGGCGTGAGCCTCGTCGGCGGAGACCTGGCGCTGGGCGCCACGGGCACCGTGACGCACGTGGACGGACCGCGGGTGCTGGCCTTTGGCCATCCCTTCTTCAACCTGGGTCCGACTCGCATGCCGATGACGCGCGCCAGCGTCATCACCGTGGTGCCGAGCCTGCTGAACTCCATCAAGCTGGCCTCGCTCGGGCCGGCCATCGGGGTGATGGACCAGGATCGTGCGACGGCCATCGGCGGCACGCTGGGTCCGGCACCGCGCACGATTCCGTTGCGGGTCACGCACGACACGCGAGGCGGGCCGGCGCGCACCTTCAACCTGTCGGTGGCCGAAGACCAGATGTTCTCGCCGCTGCTCGTCTTCGTGTCGGTGGCCAACGTGCTGCAGTCGTATCAGCGCGAGCTCGGCGTCGCGACCATCCAGGTCAGCGGGTCGGCCCGCATCGGCACCGCCGAACTCCGATTCGACGATGTGCACACCGGCGACAGCGCACTGATGAACGCCTCGGCGTCGCTGGCCGCGCCGCTCAGTGCCATCCTGCGCAGCGACCTTGGGCCCGCCACCATCGACAGCGTGGACGTGACGCTGCGCACCGAAGAGCAGGCGCGCACGAGCCGCCTCGGCCAGGCGTGGTTGAGCGATCCCCGCCCGCGCGCGGGGGGCAACGTTACTCTCCACGTCGAAACGCGCACCTTCCGCGCCGCGGCCCTCGCGCACACCCTGAGCATCCCGGTGCCGGCGCATACGGCAGGCATCCCACTGCAGGTGCAGATCGTGGACGGCCACACGCTCGCGCAACAGGAAGGGCGCCGGCGCACGCTCGAGCAGGCGCGCAGCATTCCCGAACTCGTCTCGCTCCTCAACGGCTCGCGGCGCGGCGACCGCTGGTACGTCCGCCTCGTGCGCAGCGCCCGCGGCACCGTCGTCGGCGGGCGTGACATGCCGGCATTGCCAGGCACCGTGCTCACCGTGCTCGACGGCACCGCGCCTGCCGCGTCGCTCGATCAGGACGTGCTCGGCGAATGGGAAGTGCCGGCCGACGCCGTGGCCACCGGTCAGCGAACCCTTACCTTCACTCCCGCCGTTCCGTGATGCACGCATGACTCGTCCCCTGCAGTTGCTGCTGGGTGGGGCCCTCGGCCTTGCCCTCGTTCTTCCTCTGCGCGCGGCCGGCCCCACGCGATGGGAGGTCTCCACGGCCGAGCAGTGGTTGCAGGGCCGCAGTGACCAGGTCGAGGTCGACCGTGAAGGCCGCATCACGCTGGGGCCAGCGTTGCGCGAGGTGCACGAAGACACCGCCCCGTCTGTGTGGGACGTAGTCGCCGCCCCCGACGGCACCGTCTATGCGGGCACCGGCAACGACGGGCGTGTCCTCGTCCACGACGGCAAGGCGACGCGGACGCTCTTCGACAGCGACGAGTTGCAGGTGCACGCGCTGGCCTGGCTCGACGACCACCTGCTGGCCGCCACGTCGCCGTCCGGCAAGGTCTACCGGGTGGCCCGCGACGGCACGGCGCAGGACTTCTTCGACCCTGACGACGCCTACATCTGGCAGGTGCTGGTGGTGCCGGGGGGCGATGTGTTCGTGGCCACCGGCAACAAGGCCCGTGTGCATCGCGTGGCGCGCGACGGCTCGAAGCCGCGGGTGATCTTCGAGTCGACCGCCGCCAACGTGACCGCGCTCGCGATGGGCCGTGACGGGCAGTTGCTCGTCGGCACGGACAACCCCGGCCGGTTGTACCGCGTGCCCGTCGATGGGGGACGAGCGTTCGCCCTGATGGATGGGCCGCATACGCAGGTCCAGGCCATCCGCCCCAGGGCCGACGGCAGCGCGTTCGTCCTCGCGGTCACGCCCACGGCATCGGCATCGACGTCGAGCGCGCCCTCCCCGGCGTCTGCACCGGTGGCGTCGGTGTCGACCGAGGTGTCGATCGTCGCGATCGGCGATACGGTCGTCAGCGCGTCGGCCGCCACGCCCTCCACGTCCGCCTCGAGCAGCAGTGGCGGCAGCAAGGGCCGCGGCACCGTGTACGCGTTGTCGCCGGCGGGGCTCACCGAGATCTACTGGGAGTCGCCATCCGAACTGCCGTTCGACATCGCGCCGGGCCCAGACGACAGCCTGCTCGTGACTGCCGAAGCCGGTGCCATCTATCGCCTCGACGGCAGCCCCGTACGCGTGAGCCGCCTGGGACAGACCGCCTCGCAGCAGGTGACGCGCGTCGCCTCGCTCGACGGACGGTTCGTCCTGGCCGGTTCGAACCCCGGGAAGCTCTACACGCTCGAGACCACGCCGGCACGGACCGGCACCTACGTCTCGGATGTCCGCGACGCGGCGGCCGGGGCCACCTGGGGCCTGCTGCACTGGGAGGGCCAGGTGCCCGATGCGGCGTCGGCGCGCTTTGAAACGCGCAGTGGCAACACCGGTACGCCCGATGACACCTGGAGCGAGTGGACGGCCGTGCGGGCCGACGGCGCAGTGTCGCGTGTCGCCAGCCCGCCCGCGCGCTACCTGCAGTGGCGCGTGGCCTTGTCGGCCGGCCGGTCGGGTCCGGCGCCGGTGCTCGACACGGTAACGGTCACCTATCTCGGCGCCAACCGGCGACCGCGTCTCACCAGCCTCACGGTGCACCCACCCGGCGTGGTCTTCCAGCAGCCATTCGGCACGCAGGAGCCGCCCGAACTGGCCGGATATCTCTCCACGACGCCGGCCCCCGCCCGTGACAGGGCTCTTGCCGTGGCTGCCGGGGCCTCGAGTTCGTCAGCGGTCGGGCGGCGGCTGTACCAGAAGGGTTTCCAGACGTTGCAGTGGGATGCGACCGATGCCGATGGCGACGACCTCCGGTACCGCATCCTGTTGCGCCGCGTCGGCACCGACACGTGGCATCTGCTGGCTCGTGACCTGGTCGGGAGCGTCTACACGTGGGACACCACGCAGCAGGCGGACGGCCGGTACTACGTCCGCGTCGTCGCGGCCGACGGCCGGGTGAACCCCGCCGACCTCGCGCTCGAAGGAGAACGGGAGCAGGGCCCCTTCACCGTGGACAACACGCCGCCGATGGTCCGGCTCGAGAAAAGCGGCGGCGACGCACCACTGCGCGTGGTGGTGGCCGATGCCACCTCTCCCTTGTCGCGCGTGGACGTCCTCGAGGCCGACGGACGCTGGGCGCCCCTGTTCCCGGTGGATGGTGTGATGGATGCCCTCGAGGAGCGGTTCGAGGTGGCGCGTGACGCGGTCGCTACTGGGCCGGTGGTCATCCGGGCCGCAGACAGCCTCGCCAACATCGCGACGTTCGAACTGCCGTCAGCCCCCACCCGTCCTGCGCCGCGCTGACGCGTGCAGGTGTGTCCGGCCAGGCCGCCCGGCGTCAGCCGACCGAGTCGGACGCCAGGCGCGCCAGCGACTGCGGCTTGAGGATGTCGGCCGGGGCCATCGGCCTCACGGTGGTGTGGCTCATCACCCAGACGAGGCTCACGGCCACGGGCATGCCCCGCCGGCTGGCCGGCTGGAACCGAGCCGACTCCTCGAGACTCTGCGTGAAGCCCGCATAGGCCTGCCCATCGACGATGCGGGCTTCGAGCACGCGGCCGTCGCGCGTGACCACGGCCGAGACGGCGACGTCCGAGTCGCCAGCCCAGGAGCCGGGCAGAGCCGACGCCAGCATGACGGGGGTGATGGCCTCCGGTGACACGCGGGGCACCTCGAGCCCGGGACGCAGCACCATGGGTTCGAGGTCGGTGCCCGAAGGCGAGAGTGTCGCAAAGATGCCGCGCAGCGAGTCGGCACGTTCGGCGCGGGGCGCCAGCAGCACCAGCGACGCCGCAAGCCCTGCACAGAGGATGACGGCCGCGGTAGCGCAGAGGCCCGCCCACACGAGGTGCATGTCGTCGAAAGCCCGTGCCAGGCGGGCCGGCCAGGCTTCGCGCCCTTCGGCCGACACGCGGCTGACGACGGCGTCGGCCAGCCCGGCCACTTCCACGGTACGGCCGTTTCCGGCGCTCCGCACCAGACGGCCTACCGTCTCGAATGCCTCCAACTCGTAGCGGCACGACGTGCAGTCCGACAGGTGCTGGCGCACCTGCACGTGGCTCGGCACGTCGAGTTCCCCGTCGACGTATGCCGACAGGCGGTCACGCGTGTCACGGCAGGCGCGGGTCATGATGCCAGCAACTCCGCGCGCAGCAGCTGCCGGGCCCGCGCCAGGCGCGACTTCACGGTGCCCACGGCGACTCCCAGCGAGTAGCCGATCTCCTCGTAGCTCAGGCCGTCGATCTCGCGCAGCACGAGCGCCGTGCGCTGGTCGAACGGCAGGCGTCGCAGCGCGCTCCAGACGCGGTCGGCGTCCTCCTTCTGGCGGAAGGCCCGCTCGGGTGCGCAATCGTCGAGGGGCGAGGCGAGGTCGCCGTGATTGACGACATGCGCCTCGAGCGACACCTGGGACGCCTTGAATCGGCGGCGCCACCAGCGCTGGCGGTTGGAGGCCTGGTTCACGACGATGCGGTAGATCCAGGTGCGGAGTGTGGATTGCCCCCTGAACCGGTCGAGCGTCCGGAACACGTTCAGAAAGACTTCCTGCGACAGGTCGGCCGCTTCCTCCTGGTCGCCAAGCAGGTTCCAGGCGAGCTGGAAGACCATGCGCTGGTGTTCCTCGACCAGTTCGGTGCACGCGGCCTCATCGCTGGCAAGACAACGTGCCACCAGCGTCGCTTCGTGATCGCTGACATTTGCCCACTCGAGGGTAGCGGGCTTCACGGCAAGGTTCTCGGCCACGTGTGGGTCACCTTCCAAGAGTACAGATACCAGGTTGGACACCACAAGCGGCGGGTTGTTCCCTCGTCGCGGTTTCAGGGGCGGACGGCGGGCCGGGCCCATCAGCCCGGGTCGGGACCGAGCAGCCGCTCGTCGAGGCCAAGACGACGGACGAGCTTCGACAGCCCCTGGCGCGTGAGGCCGAGATGCCTGGCGGCCTCGCTCCGCCGGCCACCCGCCCGGGCCATGGCCTCGCGGACGCAGGTCTCGTCGAAACGCCTGCGGGCATCTTCGAGACCCGCACGCCCCAGGACCGCCTGCGCGGTGTGCGGTGACGGGGCGCGACGCAGACGCTGGCGAAGCTGCGGGCCAATCACGCCGCGGCGTGGCGCGTCCACCGCGATGGCCGCCAGCATGTTCTGCAGTTCACGCACGTTGCCTGGCCAGTCGTGCGCCACGAGTTCCTCGACCAGGCGCGGGTGCAGCCTGGTCTGGGTGCCTGCCCGGCGGGCGCATTCGGCCCACAGATGGGCCACGAGCGCCGGGATGTCTTCACGACGTTCGCGCAAGGGCGGCAGCCGCACGCACACGACCGCCAGGCGGTAGTACAGGTCGGCCCGAAAGCGGCCAGCGTCGACGGCGGCGTCGAGGGCGACATTGGTGGCCGCAATCACCCGCACGTCCACGCGACGCGGGTGATTCTCGCCCACCCGGCGCACCTCGCCATCCTGCAGCACTCGCAGCAGCTTCGCCTGGGCACGGAGGCTGAGGTCGCCGACCTCGTCGAGAAACAGCGTGCCGCCGTCGGCCTCTTCGAACACCCCGGCGCGGTCGCCCATCGCGCCGGTGAAGGCACCGCGGACATGCCCGAAGAACTCGGCTTCCACCAGCTCGTCCGGCAGCGCCGCGCAGTTGACCGCGACGAACCGCCGCACGCGCCTCGACCCGGCATCGTGCACGGTGCGCGCAGCCAGTTCCTTGCCCGACCCGCTCTCGCCAAGCAGCAGCACCGGGAAGGGACACCGCGCGGCCCGTGCCAGATGTTCGCGCACCGCCGTCATCGCGGGCCCCTCCCCCACCAGCCTGGGCGTGCCCTCCCTCGCGGGCGGCACGCTCCACGCACATCCAGCCAGGCGTGGGCCGACCAGCCGTGCGCAGACGCCCAAGGTCGTTGCGGCATCGGTCGGCACGTCGGCGGTCGGAGGCCACGAGGCCCACAGGTCGCCAATGGCGGCAGCCTCCTCGACGACCGGCACCGTCACGACCGGGCAGGCCTCCGGCGTCCCGCGTGCAGGCGACGCGTCGCGCACCGCTGCACTCCAGACCGCGGACGGGACCGCACCTTCGCCCACCGTCACTACGTCGCGTCCGTCCGTCAGCCGCACCCCCGCCCGGGCGGCGCCCAGTTGTCCCACGACGTAGTGGCAGAGTGTGCGTACCGCCTCACGGTCGTCGCTGGCCTGTTCGAGCCTGTCCAGTACATCCAGCACTTCGGTATCGCGCATCGTCGTTGTCTCCTGCCGGGCACGGCGTGCCCGACGGCACGGCCGGCGCACCGGGAGCCACTCGATCTGGCCGCCGTTGGCTCGAAAGGCCCTGAGGGGCTCCGCAAGCGCCGTATCCGGAGGGCCCCCGCCGTCGGGGATGCCCACAGTGCCCCACCACCGAGCGGGACGGGTCGAGAGCAGCGGCACGGCCTCGCGCGCCATCGGCACCACGCCGGCGCGCCGCAGGAGCGACGCGGCCTCACGCCAGGTCACGTCCCGTGGAGGCTCGCCTGACACGTCGCCCAGCGCTGCGCGCAGCGTGACCGTGCGGCCGAGGACGGGGGCCTCTGGCGCGAGGATGTCCAGACGCACCCCAACCCATCCCAGGCCCCGCGCCAGCACCCACGCGTCGAGGGCGTCGTGGTGCAGCCGTGCCCACTGCCGGGCCGTCTCGCGGTCGATGAGCAGCGCGCGCAGCGACACCGGCCGCGCCGTCGCGACGTCCATCCACCTGCCTGCGACGTGCACGACACGTCCGCCGACCAGATCGTCGCGCCACGCATCGACATCGAGAGCCACACCCACCCAGGCGCGCATTGCAAGACGCTCGCCCGCCGTGCCGTCGCCGTCGACGGGGCCAATCTCCTCGGAAACCGATGGATCATCGCCAGGTGGCCCGAGGGCGACTGCGGAATGTGCGCCGTCGGACCGGCCCCGGGAACGCAGTTCTTCCAACCGGCTGTCGTCGACCTGCCGCGGCGCCGGGGCCCGGGAATGGCGCTCGAGGCCTCGGTGTAGAATTTCCGGTCATGCTTCGCTTCCTCACCGCTGGTGAATCGCACGGACAAGCGCTCGTCACCATCGTGGAAGGGCTCCCGGCCGGCCTTCCCGTCGATCCCGCCC
>JAEZDP010000053.1 GCA_023418055.1 Acidobacteriota bacterium | reverse complement strand
TGTTGGCGCTCGCGGAAAACTGACCACCGGTGCTCGCCGAAAATTGACCAGGGCCAGAGGCCGGCGGTTGCACCCGCCGGCGGTCGGTGATTGTATACCCCGATCAGGGTGTGTCGGTGAGCACCTCCTGGGGCGTGAGCCGCGCCTGTTCGCGTGACTTGATGCGCGCTTTGGCCGTGTGGCTGCTGTGGCGAAAGCGGTAGGACTCGTTGCCGGTCTCGACGATGTGACAGTGATGCGTCAGGCGGTCGAGCAGCGCCGTGGTCATCTTGGGATCGCCGAAGACGCTGGCCCACTCGGCGAAGACCAGGTTCGTGGTGATGATCACGCTGGTATGCTCGTACAGCTTCGACAGCAGGTGAAAGAGCAGCGCGCCGCCCGACTGCGAGAAGGGCAGGTAGCCGAGTTCGTCGAGGATCACCAGGTCCAGGTGCATCAATTGATGGGCGAGGCGTCCCGCCCGGCCCTTCGCCTTCTCCTGTTCCAGGGTGTTCACCAGTTCGACCGTCGAGTAGAAGCGGACCCGCTTGCCGTGGCGGGTCACGGCTTCGATCCCGAGCGCCGTGGCGAGATGCGTCTTGCCCGTACCGGTGCCGCCGATCAGCACCAGATTCTCGGCTTGCTCGGTAAACGTCGTCGTGGCAAAACCGGTGATCTGCCGGCGGTCGATCTTCGTGTGCGTAAAGTCGAAGCCGGCCAGGTCGCGATGCACGGGGAAGCGTGCGACGTGCATCTGATAGCGGATGGAGCGCGTGGCGCGATCGGTGGTCTCGGCCTGCACCAAGTGCGCGAGCACCGGGGCCGCGGTCGTCATCAGGGCCTGCCCCTGTTCGAGCCCGTCCGCGTAGCAGGCCGCCATGCCGTACAGCCGCAGCCGCTTGAGGTCCGCGATCAGATCAGCCATGGATCGCCTCCTCGTCGGTCCGCAGCGCGTCGTAGCGCTGGGGCGCCGCGAGCGGCGGCGTCGCGACGGTGAGGGTCGTCGCCACCGTCGGGACCGTCGGCTCGTCGGTGAGCCGGGCGATCACGTTGAGCACGTGGTCCGCGCTCGGGCGGCCACTCTCAAGCACGAGGTCCACCGCGACCAGCACCGCGTCCAGGCCGTGCGTCGGCACCGCCATCAGCACGCGAGCCATGACCTTGTCGCCACCCGCGTGCCGGAGCAGGGCGCGCCGCAGCCGCTGCAGCGAGTCCGGCAGGTCGGCAAACGGGGCGCCGTTGCGCAGGGCCCCCGGCTTCCGCTCCACGAGCGGCAGGTAATGCTGCCAGTCGTAGACGACCTGATCGCGATCGACGCCGCGGGCGTGTTCGGCGACGACGGTCTGGTCGGCGACGATGACGACCCGATCGGGGTAGAGGCGCACGCTCACGCGATGCCCCGCCCACACACACGGGACCGAGTAGCGATTGCGGGCGACCGAGACGAGGCTGGTACTGGACACGCGGGCCGGGACTTCCACGTAGCCGTCAAACGGCGTCGGCATCGGCATCAGCTGTGGCCGTTCCTGCGCCCACGCCTCACGGATGGTGACGCCGGACAACTCCGGATGCGGCGCCTCCCACGCGGCCCGGCACTGGGTGGCCAGCCAGGCATTGAGCGCGGCGAACGTCGCAAAGCGCTGCCCGTGGGCGTCCTGCCAGATGCGCCGGCGCGCATCCTGGACGCCCTTTTCGACGCGGCCCTTCTCCCAGCCGGCCGCGACGTTACAGAAGTCAGGCTCGAAGAGGTAGTGCGCCGCCATCGCCGCAAAGCGGGCGTTGACGACGCGGCCACGGTCCTTGCGCGGCGCCTGGTCCACGGCCGTCTTCATGTTGTCGTAGATGCCGCGGCTCGCGACGCCGCCCAAGCCGGTCAGGCACTGGGTGTGCGCGTCAAAGAGCATCTCGTGCCCCTGGCTCGGATAGGCCACCAGCCAGAAGGCCCGCGATGCGCACAGCTTCATGTGCGCCAGTTGCACCTTGCGCCACACGCCGCCGATCACGAGACCTTCTTCGCTCCAGTCAAACTGGAAGGCCTCGCCCCACGCAAACTGCAGCGGCACGTAGGCCGACCGCGCGGACACCGCACCCAGTGCCGCCCGCCAGGCGCGGATGAACGCGGTCACGCGGCTGTAGCTGCCGGGGAAGCCCTCGGCGTGGAGCTGCGCGTACAGCTTCCGCGCGGTGCGGCGCTCGCGCCGCGGCCGCTGCGCGTCGGCCTCCAGCGCGCGCCGCAGCGTGTCGGCGTAAGGGGTGATCATCGTTGGGCCTGGCGCCCGACGGTACTGCATCTCGCTCCGGACCGGCCCCCTCAGCCAGCCCTTGATGGTGTTCCTCGACAAACTGGTCCGGCGCGCAATCTCACTGATTGACAGGCCTTCGCGGAGTCGCATCCGGCGGACCTTCGCGTACATCGCCATGGTGTGCACCTCACCATCCCAGCAGAGCTGGAACGGTCGGAAACACCCTGGTCAATTTTCAGCGAGCAGAACCTCGATTTCCTGGTCAGTTTTCAACGAGCGGCAACAGCCAGGGCCGCGATCGTTGCGAGACTGCGATCACGGGCCGTCAGATCGGATCGCCGCCAGAGGTCGTCG
>JAEZDP010000380.1 GCA_023418055.1 Acidobacteriota bacterium | reverse complement strand
CGCGGCGATCCGCGCGCGGGCGGGGGGGCAGGCGCCACCGGGCCGCCGTGGCGCCCCGGCGCGGACATGTCGTAGAGCATGACCGCAAGCGCCACGCCTGCAAGACCAAGCAGCACCATCCTGGTCTGGCGAGACATGCCGCGATCATACCCGCACCTTCCGGCGCGTTTGAACGGCAGAGCGGCCGCGAGTATGCTCCGGTACGCATGGCCGGTGCCGGACGCTTCTCCCGTGAGACCCGCCTTCTCGCCGCCACCATTGCCGTGTCGGTGCTCGTGCTCCTCGTGCTGGGCCGCTTCCGTTTCCCGGAGGGCGCAGACGTGGGAGCCGATTCGGTGCAGGCCCAACCGCTCGCGCGGCTGGCCTCCCGGGCCGCCTTCGACGACCTCTCGCTGGCCATCACGCAGCTCAACAGCCGGGTCGGACTCTCGCTGGTCGTCCTTCGCCTGTCGCAGCCGCCCTCGCCCCGCGACGGCGGTCCCCCCGCCCGCACGCTGTTCGTGCCGGCCATCCGGGTGCGCGACGACGTCGCCCTCACCCACCTGCCGCGCGGCTCGCGCGTGGAAGGCGTGGTGGGCGCTCCAGGTGCGGTCAGCATCGTCGGCACCGACCCGGTGCGCGAGCTGGCCCTTGTGCGCATTCCGGCGCAGCCTGCGCAGGTGCTGGCGCTGCGGGAGGGTGCCGCACCCCTTGGCAGCCCCGGCTACGTCGCCATGGCCTCGGCCTCACGCGGCGGCATCGCGCTGCAGCCGATCTTCGTGGGCCGCAGCGACGTGCAGGGCGACCCGCGCTGGGATGCCCCGCTCGTCACGCTCGGGCCCGGAAGTCGTGCCGAACCAGGGGCCCCGATCTTCACGTTGGACGGCCGTCTGGCCGGCCTTGCCACCTCGACGGAGGACGACGAGGCCGTGGTGCTGATTCCGGCCGACCTCGTGATGGCCTCCGTGGACCAGATGCTGTCGGGGAGCGTCACCGCCTCGGGAGACATCGGCATCGTGGCGCAGCCCCTCGATGCCCGGCTCGCGCGCGTCACCGGCGCACCCGCCGGCGCCCTCATCGCTGGTGTGGCCGACGGCGGGCCTGCCGACGACAGCCTCTGGATGGGCGATGTCGTCACCGCGGTGAACGGCCAGCCAGTGGGCTCGCCGCGGGCGCTCGCGCTGCGCGTGGCGCGGACGCCGCCGGGGACCACCTTGACGTTGACGGTCCTGCGCGACGGCACGTACGTCTCGGTGCCAGTCGTCGTCGGCTCCGACGCGGGGGCCGGTGACCAGGCGTCGCTCGGCGCGGCGCGCCGTACCGACACCGGCGACCTGGGTCTCACGCTCCGCGCTGGTCCGACGGAGGGTGCCGAGGTCGTCCGCGTGAGGCCCGACAGCGCAGCCGAGGCGGCCGGCCTGCGCTCCGGCGACATCGTCACGAGCGTGGGCCGCGCCACGGAACCGGCGCCCGCCCAGGTGTTGCAGGCGTGGGAGTCGCTCGCGGCCGGACGCCCGCTGTTCCTGGGCGTCCTCCGTGACGGAGAGCCACACGCGGTGGTCGTGGAGAAGTGATCGCACCACAGGCCGACTGGCGCGAGGCCGGTGGGGCCGACCCGATCGACGAGGCGCTCGGCGAACGCCCTCGTCCCCGGGCGTTCGACCGCTGGCTGCGTCCGCTGCGCACCCGTGCGGCGCTCGGGCTGGCGCCCGCTGCCGCCCCGGCCCTGCTGTTCGTGCCGCTTGGGATGCTGCTCGGCCCGTACGCGCTGAACGTGTTGTCGCCAGGCGTCCTCGTCTACCTCGACACCGTCGTGTCGGTAGCCCTGGCGGTGCTCGGCGTCTTCGTCGGGCTGGCGCTCGACCTGCGCGGGCCTCGTGACGCGCGCCTGCTGGCAGCGGCGTCGGTCGAAGGCGCCATCACCGTGCTCATCGTGGCCGGCGCCATCTGGTTCCTGCTGTCCGGCTGGAACATGCCGCTGGGCCTGTCGCCGGTCCTCATCGGCCTGGCACTCGGGGTCAGCGCGGCGGCCTCGTCGGCGGTGGCCTTCGAGGGCGTCTCACGCAGCGTGCAGCATGCCGCCTCGAGGATCGCCGACCTCGACGACGTGTTGCCCATCGTGCTGGGCGGGATCGTGGTCGTCCGGGTCTCGGCCGCGCCGTTCACGCCGTGGCTGGCGACGCTCGGTGACGTCGGCATCACGCTGCTGCTCGGCGGCGGAGTCGGCCTGGCTGGCTGGCTGCTGTTCGAGCGGGCCCATTCGCGGGCCGAGCGCAACGTCTTCATCGCGGGCATCCTCGCGCTGCTGGGCGGCACGGCCGCCTACCTGGGCCAGTCGCCGCTCCTCGCGGGGCTGGTGGCCGGCGTCCTGTGGACGCGCCTTCCCGGAGGCGCCGATCACGTGATTCGCGAAGACCTGCAGAAATTCCAGCATCCGCTCATCGTCCTGCTGCTGCTGGTGGCCGGGGCGTCGTGCGGCTACTCGCTGGCGGCGGTCTGGCTCTGCGCGCCCCTCGTGCTCTTCCGGCTGGCGGGCAAGCTGGTCGGCGGCTGGGTAGCGTCGCGGATGCAGCAGGACGTGGCGCCGGCCGACCTCGGTGGCTACCTCATCGCGCCTGGCCTTCTTGGCATCGCGTACGCGCTGAACGTCCGGCAGGTGCTCGAGGCTGGAGGCGCCACGGCCCTGCTGACGGCCGTCGTCGTTGCCACGCTGGCCAGCGAGGCGCTGGCCTACGTCCTCACGCCCACTGATGAGGCAGAGGAGGCCGCGTGATTCGGCTGCTGGCGCTGGCCATCATCCTCTCGATTGCCACACTCGTCACGAGCGCCGAGCCCGCGGGCGCCGTCGGACTCCGCGGCGCTGGCCTGGCGATTGGGTTCACCCTGATCGCGGCATCGCTCACCGGCGAGCTGTTCGAGAAGATCAAGCTGCCGCGCATCTCGGGGTACCTCATGTTCGGGCTGTTGTGTGGCCCCTACGCGGGCGCCATCCTCACACCGGCCATGGCGCGCGAGCTGCAGGTGGTCAACGGCCTGGCGATCGCTCTCATCGCGTTCGTGGCCGGCCTCGAAATCAACTTCCACCGGCTGCGCCCACAGCTGCGGTCGATGCTGACGATGGGCGGCGTGACGCTGGCGCTGATGTGGGCGACGCTCACCCTGGTCTTCTGGCTGGTGTGGCCGTACCTGCCGATTCTCCCCGACCTGACGGGCTGGGCACGTCTGGCGCTGGCCGGCCTGCTGGCGACCGTCACGACGAGCTTTTCGCCCACGGTCAGCATCGCCGTCATCACCGAGAGCCGCGCCCGCGGGCCGCTCTGTGAGCTGGTGCTGGCGCTCGTGGTGCTGGCCGACCTGATGCTGATCCTGCTGTTCACGCTGTCGATGGAGAGCGTGCGCTTCATGCTCGGGTCGTCGGCGCCGGGTCACGGCGTGCTCTCGGGCCTGGCGTGGGAGATCTTCGGGTCGTTTGCCTTTGGCGGCATCGTCGGGTCGCTGTTTGCGCTATACCTCCGATACATCGGCCGGGAAGTGACGGTGATGCTGCTGGCGGTGAGTGCCGTCCTCAGTCAGATTGGCGCCGTCTGGCATTTCGAGCCCCTGCTCGCGGCGCTCGCCGCCGGGCTGGTGGTCGAGAACATCGCGCCGCCCGAAGGCGACGCGCTGCGGACGGCCGTGGAACGGGGTGCGCTGCCGGTGCTGGTGCTGTTCTTCGCCGCGGCCGGGGCGAACCTGCACCTCGACGCCCTCGCCTCGCTGGGGCTGTTGGCCGTGGGCATCGCGGTGCTGCGAGGCGTGCTGATCCGGGCGACCACCGTGGTCGGCGCACGCGCGGCAAGCCTGCACGGGCAGGCGCCACGGGTGGCGTGGATGGGGCTGGTCTCACAGGCCGGCGTGACGCTGGGCCTGGCCATCATCATCGGGACCGAGTTCCCAGAGTGGGGCGGACGGCTGCAAGCGCTGATCGTGGCCCTCATCACCATCAACGAGATGGTGGGGCCCATCCTGTTCCGCGCCGCGCTGGTGCGCTCGGGCGAGGTGGGGCAGATGGACGTCGCGGATACCGGGTCGGAGGTACAGGCCCGGGCGACGGCTCACGCCTGACGCAGCCTCGGAGCAGGCGAGGCGGGTCTGGCGCCCTTACGAGAGCGAGAACGACGTGCCGCAGCCGCAGGTGGCCTTGGCGTTGGGGTTGTGGAAGAAGAAGCCCTTGCTCAGCAGGCTCGTGTCGAAGTCGAGCTGGGTGCCGTCGAGGAACTTGTGGCTCTTCGGGTCGACGAACAGCTTGGCGCCGTCAGGGCCCGCGAACACCTGGTCGTTCGGCCCCGGCTCTGCTTCCCAGGCAAACACGTAGCTGAGGCCGCTGCACCCGCCGGCCTTCACGCCCACGCGCAGGCCGCCGGCGGGCATTCCCTGCTTGGCGAGCAGTTTCTGAATCTGGGTGTCGGCGTTGAGGGTCATGTACACCATGGCAGTCCTTCCATGTTACCGCTGCCTCCGCAGCGCGCCAACCACGGCAACCAAGCGCTCGACGAGGTAGTCGACCTCCGCCTCGGTCGTGGTGCGCAGGAGGCCGAACCGTAGCGAACTCCTGGCCTCGTCGTCGGACAGGCCCAGGGCGCGCAGGACGTGTGAGGGCTCGGCGCTGGTCGAGGCGCAGGCGGCCCCGGGCGACAGCGCCACGTCATCGAGCGCCAGGACGAGATCGCGGCCACGCAGGCCGCCGAACCCGACGTTGAGGTTGTGCGGCAGCCGTGGCACGAGGGCCCCCCGGAGATGAATGTCGGGGAGGGCCTGCTGCAGGCCGTGCCACAGACAGTCGCGTAGCGCCGCGAGCCGGGGCGCGTCGGCCGGCATGCGTTCGCCGGCCAGCCGACAGGCCTCGCCAAAGCCCACGATGAGCGGGACATTCAAGGTGCCCGACCGCCACCCGCGTTCGTGTCCGCCGCCATGCTGCAGCGGCGCCAGGGGCACCTTCGCGCCACGCCGCACGATGAGCGCGCCCACGCCCTTGGGCCCGTACATCTTGTGCGCCGTGCACGACAGCAGGTCGATGCCCATCGCTTCCATGTCGACGGGCACGTGCCCGAGCGCCTGCGACGCGTCGGTGTGAAACCACGCCCCCGCGCGGTGGGCTGCGGCGGCGAGGTCGCCGAGTGGCTGCAGCACGCCAATCTCGTTGTTGGCCGTCATCACCGAGACGAGGACGGTCTGCGGGGTGAGCGCTGCCTCGAGCACGGCCGGATCGATCAGTCCGTCGGCCTGCACGGGAATCCGAGTGACGCGCACGCCGCGCGTCTCGAGCCAGCGGCACGGATCGAGCACCGCGCTGTGCTCGGTCGCCGCGACCACGACGTCGATCTCGGACCGTCCGCAGCCCTCGACGATGCCTTTCAGGGCGAGGTTGTCGGCCTCGGTGGCGCCGCTCGTGAAGACCACGTCACGCAGCCGCGCTCCGGCAAGCCCCGCCACCTGCTGCCGCGCGGCTTCGACCGCCTTGTTCGCGGCCCAGCCGAAGGCGTGATGCAGGCTGGCCGCGTTGCCGAAGGCGTCGCTCCAGAAGGGCGCCATGGCCGCAACAACGGCAGGGTCGCAGGGGGTGGTGGCGTGGGCGTCGACGTAGAGCCGCGGCCGGTGGGACATGGGAATCACGGCGCGAGGGGCGCGCCGGCGGCGGGCGCCAGGGTCCTGGACGCGAACGCGGCTCGAGGCGCTGCGAGGGCTACAGGCGAGGCGCGACGAGCGTCGGGGGCCGCCGCGTCAGCGACAGCGGCACGGCCTCGGCGGTCGAGGCGATGACCTCGTCGGTCACAATCTCGGCGAGGGTGCACCCGGCCAGCGACTGCAGGATGCGGTCCTTGATGCGCCACAGCGGGTCGCGCACGTTGCACTTGCTGTACTGGTCGCAGGCGTGGTCGTCGGTGGAGCAGGCGGTGACCGTCAGCGGCCCGTCGACGGCCTGGATGACGTCGGCAATCGAGATGTCGGTGGCCGCACGGGCCAGGCGATAGCCGCCGCGCGTGCCCTGGTGCGACGCGAGCAGGCCACGGCGGACGAGCCGTTGCAGCACCTTGGCCATCAGTTCGGCCGGGATGTCATAGCGCTCCGCCAGCTCACGCGCGCTGGCCGCACGCGTGTCGCCGTGGAGGGCCAGGTGCTTCATGGCCATCAGGGCGTAGTCGGTCTTCTTGGAAAGGCGGAGCACGGAAACATTGTACAGGACGGAAGGAAGGAAGGAACGAAGGAACGAAGGAAGGAAGGAGCCAAGGAGCTAAGGAGCCAAGGAGCTAAGGAGCTAAGGAACGAAGGAGTGGAGGACGCGGCTTGCTCCTTGGCTCCTTGGTTCCTTGATTCCTTAACTCCTTCGTTCCTTCGTTCCTTCGTTCCTTTGCTCCTTTGCTCCTTTGCTCCTTTACTCCTTCGTTCCTTCGTTCCTTTGCTCCTTCGTTCCTTTGTTCCTGTCAATACTTCGGCTGGCTGGGGTCGATCCGGTCCACCCAGGCCAGGATGCCGCCGGTGAGGTTCTTCGCGCGGTCGTAACCGGCTGCCTGGAGGATGCCCACGGCCTTGGCGCTGCGGCCGCCCATCTTGCAGTGCACGACGATGTCGCGGTCGCGGGGCACTTCTGACAGGCGATTGGGCAGATCTCCGAGAGGAATCACGGTGGAGCCGGCGATGCGCGCGATGTCCACCTCGTGCGGCTCGCGCACGTCGAGCACGAGCAGGTCGTCCTCGGCGTCGAGCCGGGCCTTGAGTTCCTCTACCGTCACGGCGGGGATCGCCGGAGCCGCCGCGGTGGGCGTCGAGGCCGGGGCCTCTGCCGGCTTCACGCCGCAGAACTGCTCGTAGTCGATGAGCTCCTTGACCGTGGGGTGGTCTCCGCAGACGGGGCACTCGGGATCGCGGCGCAGCTTCAACTCGCGGAAGCGCATCCGCAGGGCGTCGTAGATGAGGAACCGGCCGATGAGCGGCTCGCCCGCGCCGAGAATCACCTTGATGGCCTCGGTCGCCTGAATCACGCCGATGATGCCCGGCAGGACGCCCAGCACGCCTCCCTCGGCGCAGCTCGGGACGAGGCCCGGCGGCGGGGGCTCCGGGTAGAGGCACCGGTAGCACGGCCCTTCCTTGGTGGCAAACACCGACGCCTGTCCTTCGAACCGGAAGATGCTGCCGTAGGCATTCGGCTTGCCGAGCAGCACGCACGCGTCGTTGACGAGGTAACGGGTCGGGAAGTTGTCGGTGCCGTCGACGATGACGTCGTAGTCCTTGAAGAGCGCCAGCGCGTTCTGCGAAGACAGGGCGACCTCGTGGAGGTCCACCCTGGCATGCGGGTTGATCTGGAGCACCTTGTCACGGGCCGACTGCAGCTTCGGACGACCGACGTCCGGCGTGCCGTGAATCACCTGCCGCTGCAGGTTGCTCACGTCCACGACGTCGAAGTCGACGATGCCGAGGCGGCCGATGCCGGCCGCGGCCAGGTAGAGCAGTGCTGGCGAGCCCAGTCCGCCGGCGCCGATGCACAGCACACTGGCGGCCTTGAGCTTGCGCTGGCCCTCCATGCCGACCTCCGGCAGGATGAGGTGCCGGCTGTAGCGCTGCACTTCGTCGTGCTCGAGGGCCGGCAGGGCCGGCGCCGCCACGTCGGCCGTGCCGCTGCCTCCGGCCACCGACGGGATGATGCTCAGCGCATCGCCCGGCTTCAGCGCGGTGGCCTCCTTTTCGAGGTACCTGATGTCGTCGTCGTTGACGTAGACGTTGACGAAATGCCGCAACCGGCCCTGCTCGTTGTAGAGGTGGCGTTGCAGTTCGGGGAACCTGGTGATGAGGCCGCGCAGGACGTCGCCCACCGTGGCGCCGTCCACCTCCACGGTGTCGAGCTTGTCGGTGAACGCCCGCAGGGGCGTCGGGATGTGAACGGCGTGAGCCACAGAGATCTCCTTACGCAACGTGAATCAGGTCAACCGGATCGAAGGCCGACCGGTCTGCCCGCAGGCGCCAGGCGCGCGCCACGCCGGCGCGTCCCTCCTCCACGGGCACGATGACATACAACCAGCCCGGCCAGGCCTCCGCGAGGTCGGTCTCGGAAGGTTCGGCGACGTGGTCCGGGTGACTGTGAAAGACGCCCACGATGTCGAGACCGCGATCGTGGGCCTGCGCCTCGGCTCGGCGGTATGCGCCGGGCGCCAGCAGATACGCACGGGGGCGCCGGGCCTCGTCTTCGGCATTGTCGATGGGACACGCCTCCGCCACGTCGTCGCCGCTGCCCAGCAGCAGGCCGCAGCACTCCGCGGGATAGGTACGTGTCGCCTCGGTGGCAATCGCGGCGGCCACGTCGTGTGGCCAGCGGACGTGGTCCGGGGCGTGCGCGGGGGTGTCTGACATGCCTGCCGACGATCATAACGAACGCGTCCACACCTCCCGGCGGGTGCTGTGTCATACCCCTGGATGGGGTCAGACCTGCGCGGTGTCGGTCACGGGGTCAGACCTGAAAGCGCGCCCACCGGGGTCAGACCTGAAAGTGCCCGCAGTGGGGTCAGACCTGCCGCACCTCCCACTGTCCCGCGCCGCCCGCTGCCGGCTCGCCCCGCGGCGCCTCCAGGTACTCGCGCTCGCGCGCCCGCAGGGCCTTGTAGCGCCGAAACGCGTCGCGCGCATCCTCCAGCCCGAGCCACGTCCGCCACGTGCTGCCGCGAAACGTGTGCGCCAGCAGCGCCAGCCCGTGCCGCAACACGAACCACGGATGCGACCGCAAGGCTGCCGGCAGGTGCCGCACCTTCATCCACCGCTCGGCCCGCCACCGGAGAAACTCCACCTCCTCGGCCGGAAGCGACCTCGTCTGCACCACGGCCGTCGTGCCGTCGTACTCGTGCAGCCGCTCGTGCGCGACCAGCCCGCCTCGCGTGACCTCGGCGGTCATCGGCGTCCCCGGGTACGGCGTCGGATGCTGGATGTAGGGCCAGTCGACGTACCGGCGCGCAAACGCCAGGTTGGCCTCGATCGCCTCCGCCGTGTCGCCCGGGTTCCCCACGATGAGCCCGCCGACCACGTACATCCCGTGCGCATGCAGCTGGTCGATGGCGCGCGCCGACGCATTCCCCACCGTCCGTCCCTGCGCCCGCGCCGCGTTCTTGGCGCCAGCCCGGAGAAACGACAGGTCGGCGTCGAGCACGTTCTCGATGCCGAGGAACACGTAGCGGAACCCCGCCCGCCGCATCAACGGCGCGAGCCGCTCGCCGTGTGCCGCCAGCGCGGAGGTCATCCCCTGGACGATGTAGCGCAGGTCGTCGAGACCCGCCGCGATGATGGCGTGGCACAGGGCCTCGAACCGCCGCACGTCGAGGGTGATGTTGTCGTCCACCAGAAAGATCACGCGAGCGCCGTGCGCACGCGCGTCCTGCAGGTCGCGCACGACCCGGTCGAGCGAGCCCACATGGAAGTTGCGGCCGCGCATCTCGATGATCGAGCAGAAGCTGCAGTCGTACGTGCACCCGCGCGACGTCTCCACCACGTCCACCCGGTCGCCGAGGAACGTGTAGCCGCCAAGGACACGTGCGCCCCGACGCGGCAGCCGCACCTCATCGAGCGACCCCACCACATCCCGTGGCCGGTTCTGCACGACAGCGCCCGCAGCATCACGCCAGACGAGCCCGTCGATGTCAGACAACGCCGGCCGCCGCTCTTCGAGCGCGCGCAGCAACTCGCGAAAGGTGACCTCGCCCTCGCCGCGAACGACGAAGTCGACGCCGTCGCTGCCCATCCAGGCCGCCGTCGCGAGGCTGGGATCGTAGCCTCCGGCCACCAGGCGTGCGGTTGGGCACTCGCGGCGGAGCAACCGCACCAGGCGCAGCGCGGTGCGCCGCTGGAAGGTCATCGCCGAAAGCCCCACGACGTCCGGCTTCAGCGAGGCCACCAGCCTGCGGACGGTGCCGGCCACGTCGTGTTCCGCCAGCACCAGGTCCGCGACCGCCACGCGATGGTGCGCATCGACGTTGCCGGCCAGCGAGGTGAGCGCGCCATTCGGCATGCGCATGCCCACCGTGGGCGTGTGCTCGAACGAGTCGGGCATCGAGAGGAGCAGCACCTGCACAGCGCACCTCGCGGTCTGGAGTGGATGCCCGCAGCATAGCGCATCCGACCGGCCGTGCGGACATGTGTCCGGACCCTCCGGACAGCTGTCAACCCGCGCGCGCCGCTGAAGCACTTCGCGCGACCGCCTTGCGCACGATCGGCCACCACCTCTGCTGGCAAGCTCCTTGCTCCAGAAACCGGCGTGATTCCCGAGACGTCCTCGATGGACCGTGCCGTCGCCCGGTCATCGCCCTGGACCACGCGCACGGTCGGATTCGGCCTCCTTGGCGTGGTGCTGCTCGCGGGGCTGGCACTGGCCTGGCCCCTCTATCGACAGTGGTCGAGCGTGGACCGCGCCATCGACGCCTCTCGCGTGCAACTCGCCACGGTGCGCCGTGGCGAACTCGTTCGCGACGCCTCCGCCGACGGGCGCATCGTCGCCGCCAATGCTCCCACGCTGTTCTCCACCACGAGCGGCATCGTCCATCTGCAGGTGCGCGCGGGCGACCCGGTCCGGGCCGGGCAGGTGCTCGCGTCCATCGACAGCCCCGAGTTGCTGAGCGGGCTCGCGCAGGAACGGGCGACGCAGCAGTCGCTCGACGCAGCGCTCGGTCGTGCGCGCATCACCGCCCGGCAGACCGCCGTGCGCAACCAGCGGGCGATTGAATTGGCCGAGGTCCGACTGCTCGCGGCCGAGCGGAACCTCGAACGTGCACGCCAGACGTTCGAGGAAGGCCTGCTGAACAAGGTGGACTACGAGGGTGCCGCCGATGCCGTGGCGATCGCGAAGCTCGAACTCGCGCAGGCGCGCGAGTCGCTGGTGCTCGAACGCGAGACGTCGGATTTCGAGATCCGCACGCAGGAGGCGGCTGTCTCGCGTCAGCGATCGGTGACCGATGAAATGTTACGCCAGGTGCAGCGGCTGGACCTGGTGGCGCCCTTCACGGGCCTGGTCGGTGCCGTCGCCGTGCGCGACCGCGACGCCGTGGCCGCCAACCAGCCGATTCTGAGCGTCGTGAACCTGGACGCCTACGAGATTGCCTTCACGCTTCCAGAGAACTACGTGGGGGATGCCGGCATCGACACGCCGGTCCGCATCAATTACGAGGGACGCGAGTTCGAGGGGCGGGTGACGGCGATCTCGCCGTCGGTGACCGACTCGCAGGTGCAGGGACGTGCGGTCTTCGAGGGGGAGCCCCCTGCCTCGCTGCGCGAGAACCAGCGTGTGTCGCTGCGGCTGCTCTTCGAGTCGAAGCCGGACGTGCTCGTGCTGCCT
>JAEZDP010000316.1 GCA_023418055.1 Acidobacteriota bacterium | reverse complement strand
ACGGCAAACGCGAAGCTTCCGAGCAGGTCGGCGTGGAAGATCGCAAAGAGCAGCGATGACGCGACAACGGCAGTGACAGGCCCCCACTTGTGCCACCAGCGGCGCAGGAGCAGCCCACGGAAGAACCGCCGCTCGTCCCGGATCGACTACATCCTGGCGTCTCCGCGCCTCCGCGTGAGACGGGCGCAGGTGATCGCGACGAACGCATCGGATCACCTGCCGGTGGTGGCGGACCTGGAGCTCCCGGCGAGGCCTACGCCTTCTTCTCCAACTCCTCCTTGAGCCGCTTCGCGACGATCTCGGCGTCGCCGTCCTTCATCATCCAGACGCCGACCATCAGCTCCCTGCCAGGGCGCACGCCGATCGACGGCGTGCCTTCCCGCAGCCGACGCGACACTTCGGGACCCGTCAGCCCAAGCTTCGCTTCGTCCCACGTCACGCGCACGTGCGGCACGTGGTTGGCCACCTCCGGCACGGTGATCTCGGCCGTCACGCCAGGAATGGAGGCGACTGCCGCACGAATCACCTCGGCACGGCGATCGAACTCGGCGCGCTCCTTCGCGTGGTCCTTGGCAACGTAGGTCTCGAGTGCCACCAGCATGGCGAGCATCTCTTCCTTGTTGACCTTCATGCCGCGGCCGATGGCATTGCCATTGGGAGCCGCATTCAGGCGGGCGGCCTCGATGAGGTCCTTGCGCCCGGCAAGGATGCCCGCGCTCTGGGGCCCGCGCAGGCCCTTGCCCCCCGAGAAGCACACGAGGTCGAAGCCCATGTCGATGTAGCGCCACAGGTTCTCGACGGGCGGCACGTCGGCCGCCGCATCGTTCATCGTCGGGATGCCGTGCTTCTTGCCGAGGCGGACGAACTCCTCGTCGCGAATCTTTCCGACCGAGTTGTTGTTGTTGTAGAAGAGCATCATCGCGGTGTGCCACGTGATGGCGCGCTCGAGCTCGTCGGCGGTTTCGACCTCGATCAGCCGCACCCCGCAGTTGCGCACGGCGTGGTCGTAGCCGAACCGGTGGTCCTTCTGGATGATGACCTCGGTCTTCATGTCCACGAGGTTGGGCAGATTGACGATCTTCTGGCGGTCGGTGCCGGTGAGCACTCCGGCCGTGCCGAGCGTCATGGCCGAGGCCGCGCCGGAGGTGACCATGGCCGCTTCGGCATGCGTGATCTTCGCGATGCGCTCGCCGACGCGGTCGTGCAGGTCGTTCAGGTAGACGTAGTGCTGCGAGGCGTAGTCCCACGCCGCGCGCGTGGTCTCGTCCATCAGCGACGCCGTCATGTCGGTGTAGGTGCCAGCCGCGTTGATGAACGGCTTGACGCCGAGGTCAGCAAAGTAGTCGCGCGTGGCCGCCTGCACACGCGTGGCGCCGACGGCTGCCGCCGCCCCACCGCCCACCAGCCCGCCGATCAACGGGAGACCCGACAGGCTCTCCAGGAATGTTCTACGCGTCCACATGGTTGATCCCTTCGTCTACGCCTTACGCCTCACGCCTTACGCTACCTTGCCGCGATTGCGGCAATCTCCACGCGCGACGGGCCCTCGAGTTGCGCCTGGATGGTCGTGCGGGCCGGAGGCGCTTCGGGAAAGACCTCGCGGAACACCTCGTCCATCGCCGGCATGTCAGCCAGGTCTGCAAGATACACCTGGACGCTCGCCACGTCTCGCCAGGCTAGCCCGGCGCGCTCGACGCGCTGTTGGAGCGCCACGAACGCCGCCCTGGCCTGCGCCCTGACGTCGGCGCCCGTGCCCGTCGTCGCAGGCAGGAAGAGCGTGTCGCCTGGCGACCGCGCCGCCACGAACGTCACCTCCACCTTGATGGGCCCGGGGAGCCGCGGCAGGAACACGCGCGAGACGTCCGGCACGGGACCGGGCAGGAACGGCGCGGCAAACGCGTCTGGCACGCCCTCCATCTCGTCGCGGGTCGTGTAATAGATCGTGGCCGCCACGACATGATCGAAGCCGAGACCTGCCGCCGAGAGCGTCGTGCCGATGTTGGCCAGCGTCTGCGTCACCTGCCCCGGCACACCGTCGGCCACCGTGCGGTCGGCAGGGTCCTGGCCGCCCATCCCCGAGAGATACAGCGTGTCGCCCGCCCACACCGCTGCCGAATACGGCCCCAGCGGCGCTGGGAGGGAGCCTTCCGGAGGCCGCACGACCGCAATGGCGTCGAGGTCGGCATGCGCCACGCACGCAATCTCGACCAACGAGTTGCCGGGCACTGCCGCCGCTTCGACTGTTGTCCTGGCGGGCACCCGTCCACTGAACATGCTGCCGTACGCCGCGTTCATCCCGGCGTAGTCGTCCATGCCGGCGAGGTAGACGTGGCACTTCACCAGGTGCGCGTGCGAGAGCCCTTCCGCGGCCAGAATCGTCCCGATGTTCGCCATGGCCTGCCGCGTCTGGGCCTCGATGCCCTCGGGCAGTGTGCCAGTCGCGGGATCTGTGCCGAGTTGTCCCGCCAGGAACAGGCTGTCGCCTACCCGGACGCCGTACGAATAGGGCCGGTCTTGCGGCAGGTCCGCGGGCGTCACCACGCGCCGCGTGGGCGAATCGTCGGCCGGTGGCGGCGCTTCAGGCGCGTCGCTCCGTCCACAGCCGGCGAATGCCGTCGCCGCCAGGCCAACGATCATCACCGTCGATATCCACTGCGGCCTCGTCAAGGCACTTCACCTTTCGTCTGCAGCCCGGCTGGCGGCATCAGGAACACGCGGGCGGCCACCGCCACCGAAGGCAGCACGAACTCCGTCTGGCCATCGCGATGCGTGAAGGGTATCAGCGTGGCGTCCTCGTCCGGCGTCTCGACCATGACACGAGTGAACAGGCCCTGCACGCGCAGCTGCACCGGCCGCGGCTCATGCGCGTAGTTCACCACCCCCAGCAACAGCGTCCCATCGTCGGCGTCGCGCCACGGCGTCACGAGCACCGTGATGCCGTTCCAGATGTCGATCGCCCGGCGGGACCGTCCGAGCCGGTTGCGGACGTCCATCGCAAAGGCATCGGGATCGACCACGGGACCATCAGGCCGCACGACGATGGCGCCCGCGGCTTCGGCATCGGCAATCGCCTTCGCCACGGCCGGCCCTGGCGGGTCGGCGACGATGACGAGCGGCGACAGCGGTGACGGCGGGTCTTCGGCGGGCGCTACGAGCGTGAAAGGCACGTTGTGGCGCGCCAGCAGGTTCAGTATCTCGAACGACACCCACGGGTCGGCGCTGACCACGGAGACGTCGGCCACGGGCTCGTACCCGCGCGGAACCTCCCAGGCGTGAAACGCCAACGCCCGTCGTACGGCAGCCCAGTCGCGGCGGGCATCGGGCGCACCCTTGAGCAGCGCCTGCTGGAACACGGAATGCAGCGGCAACACGAGTGATGCCCCGGCACTGGCGGCTTCAGCCACCGCGACCAGGTAGTGGGCGACGTCTGGGCCCATCTGCTCGTCCGCGGCGTCCAGCGGCAGCCAGGGATAGGAGAGCAGCGTCGAAGGGCGCGCATGGAGGTCCGCGATGCGGGCGAGCGCCAGGTTGTTCTCGAGCCAGGGCTGCGCGGATCGGCTCGCCACCTGCAGCACGTCGTTGCGGCGCGTCACGGCATTCAGCCGCACGTGCGGCCACTTGCCGCGCTCCTCCACGGTGAACACCGGCACGTGCGACCCGGCCTCCCCCCACGTCGTGCGGAGACCGGCAATCTGGGCGTCCGTCGCGTCTCCGCGCACGACGATGCCAGCGACTGACTCTGACGGCGTGAACGTCCCGACGCCGCCGGTGCTCACTTCCACGAAGACGCGGTAGCCCTTGCGGCCTGCGTCGAGGATGGCGTCTTGCCGGTCGAAGGGGATCAGCAGCGTGTCGAGGCCCAGCGCTTCACGCGCGGGCACCGCGTGCTGGTCCCACCGCACCAGCACCTCTCCGTGCACCGGGGCCACGTGCGCGGCGGCACACAGCACGACGAGCAGCGCCCACGACACCCTCACCTCGTGCCTCCCGACCGCACACCAGCGGCACCACGCTCGTGCACGGCCACCACCCGGCCCGCTTCGTCCGTCCAGGTCACAAACGCGCCCGGCGCCTGGCGCAGCAGGGCCGCGCCTTCCTCTGGGGTGGCGAGCAGCAAAGCCGTCGACCACGCGTCGGCCTCGATCGCGTCACGCATGACGACCGTCACCGTGAGCGGCGTCGCTACCACCTGGCCGGTCGCGGGATCCACCAGCTCTCGTGACGCCTGCGACGTGGAGACCGCCGCGTCGGCGAGGACATACGGCACCTCGCGGCCGTGAAGCTGCACGGGCCATCCTCCCGTGTCGTCACCGGCAGCCCCCATGGCCGCCATCGTGCTGCCGCCGGCGTTCACGATCGCGTCGAGGATGCCGTGCGACGCGAGCATGCGCAGGGCACGGTCGACCGCGAGCCCCTTGGCGATGCCGCCGAGATCGATGGCGACGCACGCGGTTCGCACGTCCACACGACGTTCCGGCAGCAGCGCAAGGGAGGCCGGCCCGGCGCAGGCGCGTGCCTGGGCCAGCTCCGCATCCGACGGCGCACGGCCTTCGTCTGCGGCCCGCCGCCACGCCTGCACGAGGCGTCCCACCGTCACATCGAAACGGCCCTGCGTGCGCTGCGACATCGTCAGCGCCGCGTCGAGCACACCGTACAGGTCGGCCGACACTTCGACCGGACCGTCCGCGCTGTCGCGAACGAGACGTGACAGCTCGCTGTCGCCGTCGTAGTGACTCATCACGCCGTCGAGGCGCGTGACCTCGTCGAGCGCCGCATCCAGGGCCTCGCGGGTGGCGACGGAACCAGCCGACACATCGGCTTCGGGCACCCGCGCCAGCACCACGAACATGGTGCCCATCGCCTGACGCTGGCGCTGGATCACTGCGGTCTCGGCGTGCGCGACGCCGCTGGCGCAGAAGGCCGCCAGCATCCAACACGTCATGACAACCTTACCGAAGCGCATAGACCAGCCCCTGATAGGTGGCCAGATACACGGCCGCGACGGTGAGGACCGGCGTCGACTGCAGCGATCCGCCCAGGTTGGCCTGCCACAGCACCTCGCCCGTGCCGGCGTCGTAGGCAATGGTCGATCCCCAGAAGCCCTGCTGGCAGACGATGCCGTCGCCGACGACGGGGGCGGCGGTAATCTGGCGAACGGATGGGGCTCTCCACCGTTCGGTACCATCGGCGACGTTCAACGCATAGAGGTGGCCGTCCTTGCTGCCGACGTACGCCACGTCGCCATGAATGGCCGCGGCCGCGCTGACGCCCAGCTGGGTCTCCACCGCCCACCGCACCTGCCCCGTCGCGGCGTCGAGACCGTACACGTGGTGATCTTCGGACCCGACCACCACCACCCCGGCAGCGACCGCGGCAGACGCCGAGATGGTGTCGCCCGCGCGATGCGTCCAGCGGTCCGTGCCGTCGGCCACATCGATGGCGTGGACGGTGCCGTCACTCGCGCCCAGGTACAGCAGGTCGCCTTCCACGAACCCGCTGGCGTGCACCTGCGCGTCCACGCGGCGCGTCCAGCGCTCGCGTCCCGTCGCCCGTTCCAGTGCAGACACCTGCCCGCCCGACGACCCGACATAGATCACGTCGCCACGCGCCACGGGCGAGGCCCAGATGGGGCCCTCCAACTGTGCAGTCCATACGGGCCGGCCCGCGGTGCGCTCCACGGCACGCACCTGCCCGTCATCGCCGCCAAAAACCACGAGGTCTCCGACGATGGCCGGCGTCGAATGCAGCGGCGCCCGGGTGTCCACCGTCCAGCGGATGCGGCCGGTGCCGGCATCGAGGGCGCGCAGCCGCCCGTCACGCGACGTCACGAGCAGCACGTCGTCGACAAGGACCGGGCTCGACCGCACTGCGTCGGGCAGCGTGACCTTCCACACCACGTCGTCTGGCGCGGCACGGCGCGCGGGCGGCTGGCCGCCGTGCCTGGCGTTGCCACCGAGCAACCCCACCCAGTCGGAGGACGCACGTGCCGTCGTCGGTGCCTGGGTCATGACAGGTGAAGGTGGCGGTGATCGATCTTCGCCAGATCGAACTCGCCCAGGCCGAGAGTGCCGGCGGTGCTGATGTGCGCGGGCTCCCTGAAGAAGTTGTTGCGGAAGGCGGTCTTCTCCATCTCACCGGCCTTCGCGAGGTACTCGGGGTTGTGGTCGAAGAGCGACGGCACGCCAAGCTCGCGGCGCTTGGCCTCGACGATCTCCAGCTCGATCCGGTCGACCGCCACCGGGTCGGTGCCGAACAGCAGCGTGTTGGCCCGCCAGTGGAACTCCGGGTTCCACGAGAACGGACCCGCGTGGTAGACGCTCGTGAGGCCGTCCATGATGTGCAGCACCGACTTGGCCCGAATCGGCGGGGCCGCGCACATCACCGCGATGACCGGGTCGGTGTACGTCTTGGGCCGCACGTGGGTACGCGCCACGTTGTTGAAGGTGCCGTAGGCCAGGTTCTTCAGGCAACCCGTGACGCCCGAGGCATTGTGTTCCTTGAGGCACGGAAGGTTGATGACCTTGGTGGCCTCGGCGGCCACAATGCTCGCCATGTACGAACGCGTCTCGCGCTCGCCGAAGCAGTTCATCTCGCAGAACACCTCGGGGTCGTACCCGGGACGTGACTGGCCTTCCACCACCCAGCGCTGGTCGAGCCCCACGACACGTATACCGGGCGGCAGCATCTGGTGGTAGCCGATGACCTCGAGCTGGTTGGAGTTGCGGTCGTAGACGATGATCTGCCGGTTGGGCACGCCCACCAGGTTGAGACAGCGCACGACTTCGCGCACGAGCGGCACCGAGGTGGTGGTCGTGGGTGCGCCCGACGGATTGACCTTCAGCGCCACGACGTCAGTCGGCTCGATGAAACGGGCAAAGGCAGCGCGCACCGACTTCTCACCGGTGAGTTCGGTCATGCCGCGTTCGACCATGGCCGCCACGGCGTCGGGCACGATGCGCCGCCCCGCGAATGCCCCGGCGTGGGTCGTCTGGACGACGCGTCCAGGGTGAAGACCCGGCATGCCGAGCGGCGACGACAGGTCGGGTGCCTGCACGTCGATGCGCAGGCCGCGCAGGTCGTAGGGCCGGCTCGACGCCGTGCCCTGCACCGCTGCGCCGCGCGCCGCATGTGCGCCGCTCACCATCGCCAGCGTGCCCAGCGCCGCGTTGTAGATGAACGTGCGCCGGTGCATCACTGCAGCCTCAACGTGCCGAACGCCTCGGGCACGTGGAAGTTGCGCGCGCCGGTTGGCCGCCAGGCGATGAAGGTCCGCGGCTCCGGCCCCGCGATGCGGTACAGCCCCACGCGCAGGGTGCGTCCTGCCGCTGCGCCTCGGGGATCGATCGCCTCGAAGGGAATCTTCATCGCGCCGTACCACACACGCGTCGCTTCGTCGATGTGGGCGGCGACCTCGAAGCCCGAGTCCCAGGCCATGCCGGGCTGGCCCTGCGGGTCTGCGCGATCGATGTC